>SXKQ01000005.1 GCA_005778045.1 Planctomycetia bacterium | reverse complement strand
GACCTCGCGCCCGAGCGCTCCGCCGACGCGGACGCCGCCTGTGGATCGTCCGTCGAGCGGCTCGACACCGCCCTCGCGCGAGCGCACGCCCGCACCGACGCCGACTCCCACCCCCGCGCCGTCGACCTCGCGCCCGCGCTTCCCCGCTCCCGCGCCCTCGACCTCGACCTCGACGCCGGCGCCGAGCAGCGGCTCGCGCACGCGGCCGACCACGCCTTCGCTCACGAACCCCGGTATGCCCAGCGCTCCGAGTCCTGAGCGCGAGCGCACGGGCCCCTCCGCGGGCCGCGTCGGGCGCACGCCGCTCGCTCCGAGCAGCGCTCGCCCCGTTCCCGAGCGCAGCGAAGCGCCGAGCTCCGGCTCGCGGCCAATCGAGCGGGACGCGATCCTCGAGCGCTACGGTCGCACCGAGCGCAAGCCGACGGAGGCGACGCCGCAGCCCGCGACCAGCGAAGCGAAGCGTGGCGCGGACTCCGTCCAGTCGGCGCGCGACGCCTACCGGGGCGAGCAGGCCGCGAAGGACGCCGCGCGGCGTGAGAACGCCGCGGAAGCCAAGGCGCGCTCCGGCGAGCAGGCGGTCAAGTCCGCTCGCGACACGAATCGCGGCGAGCAGGCGCTCAAGGACGCAGCGCGGCGCTCGAACGCCGCCAGTGCGAAGTCGGAGGCCGAAGCCGGTGCGACGCGCGTGCGCGAGGCGCGCACGCAGTTCCGCTCCGAGGAAGGCGCGCGCTCCGTGAAGGAGCGGCGCGACGACTTCCGTGCGCAGCAACTGAAGAGCGAGCGCGATGTCTACCGTGCCGAAGCGGCGCGCAAGGAGAGCACACGCGCGGCGAAGCTCGCCGAGGAGCGCACACGCGTGGTGCGGGACGCCTACGAGGGCAACCCCTACGCCACGCCCCAGCGCTGGAGCCAAGGCCGCGCGGCGTCCTCGTGCCACGGCTGGGGCCTGAGCCTCGGCTTCGGCCTCGGACTCGGCTGGTGCAATCCCTACGGCTGGTCGTGGTCGTCGAACTGCTGGCCGAACTGGTATTGGAACGGCTGGTCGGGCTGCAACAACTACTGGTACTGGTGGGGACTCGGCGGCTACTCGTACTCGTGGCTGTGCCATCCGTTCTCGTGGAACTACCGCTGGAGCTACGGCTGCTGGCCGAACTACCGCACCTGGTGGCCGTCCCTGTGGGTCACGAGCGCGTGGGCCCCGCCGGTGTACTACGCCAGCGTGTACGACAACCAGCCCGATAGCGTGATCTACGACGACACGAACGACATCGTCGTGCAGGGTGGTCGCGTCGAGGTGCGCCAAGGAGCTGGCTCGGGCGCGAGCATGCCAGCAGTCGTCGGCGAGGCCGTGCAGTACGAAGCGAGCTCGGGCAAGGTCGTGGATCCGGTCGTCGCCGGAGTGCTCGGCCAGTCCGGTCCCGACACGTCGATGCGCCTCGTGCAGCAGTACCTCGCCTCCGGCGACGCGGCCTTCCGCGAGAGCCGCTACGGCGACGCGGCGCACCACTACGCGAAGGCGATCGAGCTCAAGCCGGAGGAGGGCGTCTTGTACCTCGTGCTCTCCGATGCCCTGCTCGCCACCGGCGACTACCACTACGGCGCCTTCGCGCTGCGGCGTTCCTTCGAGCTCGATCCGACGCTCGTCGTGAGCGACATGGACAAGCGCACGTTCTATCGCGAGCCGCGCGAGTTCGACGATCACATGCAGCTGCTCGAGCGCTTCCTCGCCGATCGTCCGACCGATGTCGACGCGCGACTGCTGCTCGCGGTGAACTACCTGTTCTCGAACCGGCCCGAGCTCGCCGTTGACCTGCTCGAAGCCGGATCGAGCGCCGAGCTGCGCGCGGAGTCGACGGGCCAGCGCGTGCTCGAGGCGGCGAAGGCCTCGATCGCGCTTCGCTAGGACTGAGGCGCGCGCTGCACCCGATCGGGCGAGGCCTCGCGCGAGCGCGGCCTCGCCCGCGCTCGTTCGTGCGCGAGGTGCAGGTCGCCCCGACGCGCAGAGCACGCGACGAAGGCGTCGATCTCCACGCTCCGCGAGCGTGACTCGCTGCACATCACGTGCCGCTTGGAGGCGGCTAGAGCAGGATCTCGCGCGGGCCGGGATCGCCGCCGAAGACGCGCATACCCGGGCGACGCCCGAAGCGCGCCGCGAAACCCTCGCCGATGCGTGCGAGCGCCTCGTCCGCGCGCTCGCGCTCGAGCAGCGCGACGACGCAACCGCCAAAGCCAGCGCCCGTGAGGCGTGCACCGAGCACGCCAGGAGCCGACGCAGCGGACTCGACGAGGCAGTCGAGCTCGGGCACCGAGACTTCGTACAGCTCGCGCAGCGAGCGATGCGTCTCGAAGATGCGCGCACCGAAGCTCGCCACATCCCCGCGCAGCAGCGCCGCACGCGCAGCGAACGTGCGCGCGACTTCCTCGATCACGTGCCGCGCGCGACGCGCGATGTGCGGCTCGAGCATCGCTTCGCGCGCCTCGAGCGCGGAGAGTGGCACGTCGCGCAACACACGCGCATCTTGAGCGAACGGCGCAAGCGCCTCGAACGCGCGCCGCGCCTCCGCAACCCGCTGGTTGAAGGCGCCCTGCGCCAGCTCGCGCCGCACGCCGCTGTCAGCCACGGCGACCGCGACGCGCCCGTGATCGATCGGCAGGTGCTCCCAAGTCGCGTCCTTGCAGTCGAGCCACAGGATCTGTCCCGCGCTCGCCATGCCGATCGCGAACGGGTCCATCAAGCCGCAGTGCACGCCGACGAACTCGCGCTCCGCGCGCAAGGCGATGTCGACCAGCTCGCGCCGAGCGAGTCCGAGTCCCCAGACTTCGGCCAACGAAAAGGCAGTGCCGACGCAGATCGAGGCCGAGCTCGACAGCCCCGCGCCCACCGGCAGGTTGCCGCCGAAGAGCACGTCTACGCCGTGTGCGAGCTTCCCGCGCGTCGCGAGCTCGCGCAGCACGCCGAGAGGGTAGTCGAACCAGCGCCCGGCGCGGGCCGGTTCCATCGAGTCGAGGTCGAAGACCACCTCACCGGGCTCGAGGGTCGAGGCGAAGCTCACCCGCCGGTCGGCGCGCGCGCGCACCGCGAAGAACGTGCCGCGGTCCACGGCCATCGGCATCACCGGACCGCCGGTGTAGTCGAGGTGCGCGCCCATCAGGTTCACGCGGCCGGGCGAGAAGAAGAGCCGCGGCAGGTCCACGGGCTGGCCGAAGGTCTCGAGGAAGACCTCGCGGTGCTCGCGCAGCCGCCGCTCGAGCGACGTGCGAGCGGAACTGCCGTCGTCGCGCTGCATGGTGATGTCGAGCATAGCCCCGGACGGCGTCCAACTCGACCGCCCGCGCGCGGGGCGCTACCCTGCTCCCATGACGAGTTTCACGCTACAGCCCGCACTCCCGGCCGTCCTGCTCGCCCTCGCGTCGCTCTCGTCCTGCGCGAGCATCGACATCACCCGCGATACGCAGACCTCGGGCCGCTTCGAGTCGACCGGCATCGCCTTCACCATCCTCTCGATCGACCTGCCCAAGCCGGCGCTCAACATCGCGCGCGACAACGCCGCGGACGCGCGCCTCACCAACATGCAGGTCACCGACATCGAACGCACGCCGGACCTCGGCTCGTGGGACTGGCTGCTCGACATCCTCGGCGTGCGCTACGTGCGCATCGTGGGAATTTGGGGCTTCACCGGTGAGGAGCCCGGCAACGGCGCGCAGGGGCAGTAGCCCTCAACGGGCGAGCGCACAGAGCGCATTGAGCGTCGCGTCCAGAGGTTCGCCACGCTCGACGTGCCCGAGCCAGAGCGCACCCACCCGCTCCGCCAGTGCGTCCGCAGCCGAGTGGCCTCGGTAATCGGGTGCAAAGGCCCTGCGCACCACGGACGCGCTTTGCGCCCGAACGAGCCCTTCGATCGCCAAAGTGGCGCGCGCACCGTAGGCGGAGCGCAGGGCGGCGATCACGGGGGTGGATTCATTGACCCCCGCGGTCGAGGCGAGCACGGTGCTCGCCAGCAGCTCGTCGAACATCGTCGCGACGTCGCCGAGCGCCAGAAAGCGCGGAGTCGAGCCCCGTTCCGTGGGAGCAACGCCAGTCACGAGCCCGACGCGCACGACCCCGCGCAAGTCGGAGAGCCGGAGCTCCCGCAGGCTCACGTCGAGCGCCGCGTCGAACAGGGCCACTTGCCGCTCGCGCAGCTCCGACATCGCAGCGTCGATGCGACGCGCGCTCTCCGGCCAGCGCTGGGCGAGAAACTCAGGCTCCAGCCCGGCCAGCGTGCGCGCGAACTCGAGCGCCGGTCCACGGCGAGACTCCGGCTGCAGCGCACACCACGCCTCGAGGTCGGCCGTGGCCGAGAGCCGCGGCAGGACAGCCTCGAGCTCGATCCGCAAGGTCGGATCCTCCGCCAGCACGCGCCACGCCGCGAGCGCGATCGCCTCCGCAGGGCCATCGGACGCGCGCACCTTCAGCGACTGCACGAGCTCCGCGAGGGGGCTGCACTGCAGCTCCACGCGCGAGCGCGGCCCACGGTCGTCCCGTCGCAGGAGCACGAAGCCCATGCGCGTCGCCACCGGCCCGATCAGGGTGCCAGGCGGCTGGAGAAACAGCCCGTCGAAGAACTGCGGCATCTCGGTCGTGGCGCGCCGGACCCAGCCGAGGTCGCCGCGCCGCTCGCGACCACCCCGGTCGTCGTCGTGCAGCGCGGCGAGCGCCGCCATGTCTTCGCCGCGCGCGATGCGCGCCGCGAGCTCGTTCGCGAGAGTCTCGGCGTCATCGTGCTCGCGCTCGACCTCCGCCCGCGCTCCTTGGGCACCCGCGAATGCCACGAGAATCGCGCGCACGCGCGCCCAGCTGTCGTCGCGCAGGCTCGGGGGCAGCGCCGCGACTCCCACGCGCTGCAGAACATGGAATCCCAGCGGCGTCTCGATCGGCCCGGCCACTTCCCCGACGCGCGCCTCAAATGCGGCGGCGCGCAGGAGCACGTCGCGTCGCCCGCGCTCGTAGATCCCCAAGTCCCCGCCGCGCAGCGCGCTGGCACGATCGGCAGAGCGTTCGCGGGCAACGCGCGAGAAGTCCGCGCCCGCGCGCAACTCGCGCACGAGTGCCTCGGCACGCTCCCGTGCGGTGCCGTCGTTCGCCGCCACCAGCACCTGACGACACGCGGCGTCGCGCTCGATGCGACGGACGTGGTAGACGCCGCCATCGCGCCCCTCTAGCGGACCGGCCTGAACCGCCTCGCCCTCGAATACCGCCTCGGCCACCGCCGGATCCAGCATCGTGCGCGAGAAGGTCCCCAGCACGCCACGCGCCTCGCGCGTCGGCTGCTTCTCGTACATCGACACGAACGAAACGAAGCTCTCCTGCCGCACGGGGGCCAGCAATCTGTGGGCGAGCTCCGCACTTGTCTCGGTCGCGGCAGGATCCTCCACGCGCACGCGAAGCAAGGCCACCGCGCGCGTCTCGGGCACCGTCTCCCCGAGCTCGAGCGGACGCACGAGCATCGAGGTCGGAGCGACCTGCGCCAGCAGCGCGAGCACGAGCGCGAGCATCAGCGTTCCCCGTAGCGCGGGGCCTCGTACTTCGCCGCTGGGTCGACCGGCTGCGCGTACTTCGAGTTCCACAGCTCGTCGTGGAGGGCGTCGACGCGCAGCGGTAGCGCTCCCCCATCGACGAACACGCTCGCGTTCCGGCTCTCGTGGAAGTAGTCGTGCTCCCAGTTGCTCGTCCCCAGCCACAGACGCGCGCCGTCGGCGACCAGCGTCTTCGCGTGCAGCACGCGCCCGAAGGGAATGTGACCCGACGAATGCTCCGGGATGGTCACGAAGCGCACCTCGATGTTCTCGAGCGGCTCGAGCGACTGCAGGCCCTCGACGATGCCGCGCCGCTTGCCCCAGTCCGCGACGAGGAGACGCACCGACACCCCGCGTGCTGCCGCGCGGCGCAGGGCCGTCTCGAGCTCGGCGAAGTACTGCCTGTCGCGCCCCACCATGCGATAGGTGAGCATCTGCAGCTTGAGCGAACGCTGCGCGGAGTCGATGCGCTCTACGAGTTCGGGCAGGTCCCACCAAGGCTCGCCCGGAATCCCGGCCAGCGGGCTGAAGCGCGTCTCGATGCGCACGCCATCGACCTCGTCCACGGGCGTGGGCAGGGCGCGCAGCGGTGCGAGCGCCTCCGACACGGGTACGCCGCCCGCGAGCTGCCAGTCGCACTCGAAGATCGCGGCAAACGCTCGCACCGACTGCGGCGCACGCACGCGCAGGCCGAGCTCGACGATGTGTTCGAGCGCACGCCAGTCGAAGTTCTGGCTCCCGACGAACGCTTCGCGTCCGTCCACCACCATCGACTTGGAGTGCAGCACGCCGCCGAAGATCTTCGCCACGTCGAAGTGCCGCACCGAGATGCGCGGCGAACGCGCGAGTCGCTGGAGCGTCTCGGGATACGTCTTGACGAACTTCTCCTCGGCGAGGAAGCGCACCGACACGCCGCGCTGCGCCGCCACCTCGAGTGCCGCCACGACGGGCTCGAGCCGTCCGCCCTCCTGATTCGACGCGTAGAAGTGCGCGAGGTCGATCGACGCCCGCGCGGACGCGATCATCTCGAGCCACACCGCGTGCGCATCGGGAATGTCCGCGTGCTCCAGCATCGTCTCGACGGGTGTCGTCTCGACGAGCTCGACGGGCGGAGGGGCTTGGAGCGCGAGGACGAGGATCAGCGGGGCCAGCGTCATGCAGCCCATGCTACGCAGCGCTGGGCGCGCGGGCATCCGGCTTCACCGCAGTCGTACGCGCAGGTCGACCGGGCCCTTGCCCGAGAGCGTGACGTCCTCGCTCGCACGCTCCGTGCCGCGCTGGACTTCGAGCACATACTCGCCGGCGCCGTACGTGCCGAGACCGAGCATGCCCTTCGAGTCGGACACACCCTTGCCCGAGAAGATGTTGTTGAACGCCCGCCCGACGTCGCGCTCGTCCACCACGGCCGCGCGACCTTTCGGAACGAGTCGCCCCGTCGCCCCCGTCGCCGGTTGCCCGTTCGCGCCGAGCACCTTGACGCGCACCTCGATGCCGGGCTCGAACACGAGCTCGAGCGGCTTGCCCCCGGCCTCGCCCGTCGCGACGTCCTTGCGCTCGAGGTCGGCGTACCCATCCGCCGTCGCCGACAGGTCGTAGCTGCCCGCCGCGATCGCCGAGAAGCGGAACGAGCCATCGTCAACGCTCGTCGCGCGCTCTGGCACTCCGCCCTCGACTCCGGCACGACGCGCGAATACCTGCGCCCCGGCGACCGGATTGCCTGCACCGTCGAGCGCGCGCCCCGCGAGCTCGGTAGCGGCGGGGAGCACGATTTCGAGCCCTGAACGCACACGATCCTCGTCGACCTCGACCTCGAGCGCGGTCACCGATGCGAAGCGTGCCCCGTCATCCTTCGCGGCGGGCGCGCGCACCGCGATCGCATAGCGACCGGGCCCGAGCGAGCCGATGCGGAACTCGCCATCCTCGTTCGTGCGCTCGCGCCTCACGCCGACTTCCTGCGCGAGCGCGCGACCGAGCCAGCCGCCCGACTCCGCGCGCTCGGCAAGCCGCAGGGTCACTTCGACGCCCGACAGCGGAGTGCCTTGCTCGCCCCCGACCACGCGCCCCTCGATCGCGCCGAGCGGGTAGCGCAGTTCGAGCCTGAATTCCGGCGTGTCGGGAATGTCGGCCACCACGCGCACCGGCGGGCGACCGTCGCCCGGTGAGTCGATGTTGAACTGGTACTCGCCGGGCGCGAGCCCCGCGAACTCGTAGCGACCCTCGCCCTGAATCTGGGCGAGCTTGAGATCGACTCCGAGCATGCCCTCGGCCTCGAAGGAGAGCGCGGTGATCGTGCCGCGTCCCACCGGTCGCCCGTCGTCGCTGACCGTGCCGAACACGCGCGTGGCGCCGGACGACGTGTCGACGATGTCGTACTCGACCAGCTGGTCTCGGGGCACGGTCACCATGTCGAAGTTGAGCGTGCCGAGGAAGCTCATCGGATTGAGCGCCTCGTCCCCGCGCGTCAGCAGCAGGAAGTAGCTGCCCCCCACCATGCGCGTGATGCGGTAGTTGCCGGCGACGTCCGTGCGCGACTGATAGATGCCGCCACCGTTCGCACCGCCTTCGCCGGACAGGTTGGCTGGCGAGAGCGCGAGCACGATCGCTCCGCCCACGGGCCGCGCGAAGCGGTCGCGCGCGACGCCGAAGACTCCTCCACCCTGCGAGAGGGAGACGTCGGCCCGCGCGAGTTCCCCGGCGACGACGTTCAACGGCTCGGAGCGTCCGATCACGTAGTCGCGATGCGAAGCGAGCACCACGGTCGAGCCCGCGTCGAGGCCCACGAGCTCGAATGCTCCGTCGGCTGCCGAGGTCACGGCGCGATCACCGAGCAGGCCGAGCTGGGCCGCGAAGTCGCGAAATCCCGGCGGCAGCTGCTCCAGCTGCGGCAAGCCGCGTCGCCCCCGTCCGCCGCCCTCGGCGCGCGCGGCCTTGTCCGCCGGCAGGGCGAAGACCTGTGCGCCGGCCACGCCGCGTCCCTCGCCGTCGCGCACGAAGCCCGCGACGCTGCCCCCGGGCCGGAGCTCCACGATCACTCCACGGCGTGTCTCGCCTTCCTTCACGGTGAGTTCGTCGAGGCTCGTCTCCACGTAGCCCTTGGCGCGGAACGTGAGGCGCACCTGCTCGTTGCACTTCACCGGTTCGACGCGGAACTTCCCCTGCGGATGCTCCACGAGGATCCCACCCGAGAACGGGTTCATGTTGCCCGGGGCGTCCGCCTGCACTTCGACGCGATCGGAGGTCTCGATGGTGAAGCTCGTCACGGGCTTCTTGCGCGCCGCGTCGATCACGATGCCCTCGATCGCGCCGCCGCGCTCCATGCGCACCTCGAAGCCCTCGGGCTCCTTGGCCGGATCCCAGCGGTGGCTCGTATCCTCAAAGCCCGACTTGTAGCACTCGACGCGATAGGGCGGCTCGCCGGCGAAGGCGCCCGCCACGAATCGACCGTCCGCGTCGGACTTCGGATACTCGAAGCCCTCGATCGCCGTCGCGAGCAGCGGAGCGAAGCTGAAGTCGAAGTCGAAGTTGCGGAAGTCCACGGAGTTCCAGCGCACGGTGACGCCCTCGAGCGGCGCGCCTGCGCTGTCGAGCACGCGGCCCGACACGCGCGGCCCGGTCGGCAGCTCGAAGTCCTCCGTGCGCGCGATCGCGCCCTCCGCGACCAGCGCGCGCGGGCCCTTGGCGGGCACGTGGCCGTCCGCGACGCCCACGAGATCGAACTCGCCAGGGGGCACGTTCTCGATGCGGAAGGAGCCGTCCGGGCCCGTGACCACGTGGCTTTGGAGCAGCAGCTCTTCCGCGAACTGCAGGTCGCGAAGCCCGCGCGGGACCACCGCGACGTGCGCGCCAACGATCGCTCCGGCGCGGGCGCCATCCGCGCCGCGGGACACCACGCGCCCCGCGACGCCGCCGCCAGCCCGGGCCTCGATCGTCGCCAGCGTGTCCTCTCCGGCGACAATGCGGATATCGAGCGCGTGCGAGAGCGCGAAGCCCACGCCGGCCGCGGTCAGGTCGTAGCCCTCCCCGGGCGGGACGCCCGCGATCACGAAGCCGCCCTGCTCGTCGGTGCGCGCCTTCGCAAAGCACATGTCGCCGCTGCGCAGGCTCTCGATCGCGTTGCCCGGGCCGAGCGTGAGCATCACCTCCGCGCCGGCGACCGGCCGTCCGCCGGGTTGGATCACGCGCCCGATCACGCGCCCGCCGCGCCGCACGTACACGTCGAGCGGCCCCCCGTCGCCTGCGGCAGCCACCTTCGCGCGCACGACGTTGTCCGGCACCGACCACGCGCCACGCGCCTGGATGTAGTACGTCCCCGCGCGCACTCCGACGAACTCGAAACTGCCGTCCGGCTCGCTCGCGGCGACCGCGACAGCCTGTGTGCGACTCGCGTAGGTGTCGCTCGTCTTCGCCATGCGCAGCATGCGCCCGAAGAACTCCTGCCCCACCGGCGGAAGGGTGAGCAGCTCGACGCCGGCGCCCTCGACGGGCTCTCCGCTCGCGCGATCGAGCACACGTCCGCGGAGCGAGCCGCTGCCCGAAAGGCGCACACGAGGCGCGACGCTGAATCCATCGTCCTGAACGACCGGCGTCTGCGTGTCGACACGCAACGCAGCTGCATCCTCGAGCGAAACCAGAGAATCCGGAGCGTTGGATTCGGTCGCGGGAATCGCTGTTCCAGCCTGCGCCACCTCGACCGGCTTTCCCCGCACGCCGAGCGCCCACCACAGGCCCGCGAGCACGACCAGCAGTCCTACGAGCACGACAGACAGAGTTCGGGTCCGGCCGGAGCGGCGGGAGCGAGGAAGCGCGGTATGCATTACCCATTAGGGTAGCCACCGCGAGCCCGAGCGGCACTCGACGCGCGCTCCGCCTCCGTACGACGACCGAAAAAGTCGTTCCCTGCCCTTGGAGAAGGCTCGGAACGGATCGAAAGGAAGGTGCAGTGGAACTTCCCGATCTGCTTCCCGAGCGCGACAACGGCTACCCGGCATGGAAGCGCAGCGCGCTCTTCGCCGCGGGTTCCGCGTGCATGGTCCTCGGAGTCATCGGCTGGCTCGTACCAGTCGTGACCGGCGTCCCCTTCTACGTGGCCGGCGTCGTGCTGCTCGGACTGGCGAGCGTGCGCGCCGCGCGCGCGGTCAACAGGCTCGAGCGACGCCTGCCGCTGCGCGCGAGGCTCGTGCTTCGGCGTGCGCTTCCGCGTCGCGACGGCCGGCAGTAGCCGCCGCTGCGCTACAGCTCCCCGCGCGAGCGCAGGGCCGCGATCGTCTCGCGCAGGACGCTCTCGAACGGAGCCGGCGTCCAACCGAGCTCGGTCCGCGCGCGGCGCGAGTCGAAACGAAAGTGCGCGCCGAGCATGCGCACCGCGGTCGGAGTGAGCAGCTTGGGCGGCGCGACGAGATCGAGCGCTCGCGCGCCGAGCTCGAGCGACTTCCACAGCGCGGCCGGGGCGCTGCTCGTCGGAGCGCGCACCCCGAGCAGGCGCGCGGCGAGCTGGAACGACTCCAGCGAGGTCCACGCCGACTCGCACAAGAGGTAGCGACGACCGCGGACGCCGCGCTCCAGCGCCAGTACGCAGCCCTGCGCGACGTCGCGCACTCCCACGACGGACAGCGATCCCGGCGGCGTGAACGGGATCCACGGCCCGTGCGCGAGCTTGTGCAGAAACTTGATCGTGTTGGGCGCGCGCGAGGAGGTGCCGAAGATCGCGCCAGGATTGACCACCACGAGATCGAGCTCGCTCGCCGCCTCGAGAGCCAGCTCCTCCGCCGCACGCTTGGTGTCAGCATACGCGCAGCGCAACGCCGCGTTGTTGTAGGGAGCATGCTCGTCGAGCAGTTCGTCCGGTCGCGCGTGGCCGACGGCGACGACCGAACTCACATGCAGGACGCGCGTCACGCGATGCCGCTTGCACGCCGCGAGCACGTTGCGCGTGCCCTCGACGTTGACTTGGCGCTGCAGTTGCGCATCACGCGTCGCGTAGCTGATCACGGCCGCGGAGTGCACCATCCAGCTCTCCCCTCCGCGCGCGACAAGCGACGCGAGCGCGGCGTCGATCGCCGCGGGCGAGTCGAGGTCGCCCTGATGCCAACGCACGCAGAGGCCCGCGAGCAGCGAGCGATCCGAGCTCGGGCGGGCGAGACCGTCGACCTCGTGGCCGCGCTCGAGCAGCTGTCGCACGAGCTCGGCGCCGACGAAGCCCGTCGCTCCCGTCACCAGCACGGCCGACTTCACGCGACCTCCGCGAGCGGCAGCCGCAGGCGCACGACGACACCGGGATCCGGCTCGTTGTTGGAGAGCTCGATCGATCCGCCGAGGTCCTCGAGCACGCGCTTGGCGATCGCCAGCCCGAGCCCCGTGCCCTTGCTCCGTGTCGTGAAGTACGGCTCGAACAGGCGCGCCTGCGCCTCGGCCGAGAGTCCCTCGCCGCTGTCCTTGAGCACGATGCGCGCCTCGCCCGCCTCGCACGCGACGCTCGCCACGAGTCGGCCGTCCGTCGGCATCGCCTCGAACGCGTTCGATACGAGGTTCTGCAGCACGCGTCGCAGCGCCGAGCGATCCGCGAGCACGAGGGCGCTCCCGAGCTCGGCCCGGATCTCGATCCGCCGCTCGCGCGCGAGCGCGCTGTAGAGCTCGAGCACTTCCCCGAGCATCGCGCCCACGTCGGCGCGCGCGAGCGAGCCCTTCCGCACGCCCGTGAGCGCGTGGAAATCGCCCGCGATCTCGCGCAAGTGTGCCACCTGTCGCAGCGTGATCTCGATCGTGCGCTCGAAGATGCGCTCGAACTCGGGGCTCTGCTCGTCGTGCGCGCGCTTGCAGAGCTCGGCGGAGATCTGGATCGGCGTGAGCGGATTCTTGATGTCGTGCGCGACCTGCCGCGCCATCTCGCGCCACGCGGCCTCCTTCTCCGCGCGCACGAGCTTCTCGCGGCTCTCGCGGATCTCGTCCGTCATGCGGTTGAGCTCGCGGCCGAGCTCGCCGAGCTCGTCGCGACTGCGGACCTCGTTGTGCGCCGTGAGGTCGCCGCCCGCGACCTTGAGGACCTGCTCGCGCAGCTCGACCACCGGCGCCGTGGTGCGCCGCGCGACGAGCATCGTCCACAGCACGCTTACGAGCAACACGAGCGCAGTCACCTGGAAGAGCTGCGCGCGGAGCTCGCGCACGCCCTCGAAGATGTCGTCGTTGTCGATCCCCACGCCGACGATCCAGCCGAAGCCGCTCTTTGCAACGCCGTGCGTGTGCTTGAAGGCGGCATTCTTGCGCCGTCCCGCGAACTCGTACTCGGGATACAGGCCCCAGTCCGACTCGCGCGCGGCCGCGCTCATCTGCGGCAGGCGAATGCGCGGGCTCTCGGAGATGCTCTCACCAAACAGCGTCGGGTCGCGGTGCGCGAGGATCGTGTCCGCGTCGGAGGCCCAGATCCAGCCGTAGGCAGAGGGAAATTCGTCGGGACCGACGAGGCCTTGGAAGTAGCTCTTGAGCACCGGGCTCTCGATTTCCTCCTGAATGCGCGCCCAGTTGACGAGCACGTAAAGCGCGCCGAGGAACTGACCCGAACGCTCGGGCCGGGCCTCGTCAACGGGCCAGTAGACCGGTGCCGAGAACGCGATGTGGAAGTTCTCCGGATGCGCCGTGTCGGGATGGCGCGGCGGGAGCAGGTCGGAGCGGTGCTGGTCGACGCGAAACGGCTGGCCGTTGCGCGCGGCCTCGAACCAGACCTCGTTCGAGCAATCGCGCGCCTCGAGTCCCGCGAGCACCTCCTCCGAGATGCCGAGTCCGGAGCGTCCGACCGTGTTCGACACCACGTAGCGCCCATCCGCGGACACGAGCATCAGTAGGTCGTAGTCGCGCTTCGAGAGCGCCCAGTTGTCGAACTGCTGCACTTGCGTGTCGCGCATCAGCCGCCGCACGCTCGCCGAATCGGCCTCGAGCTCGCCCGCGCCATCGCGCAGGTCCTCGTCGATCGCGAGGTAGCTGCCGGGATCGGCCGCCAGCAGCGCGGTGTTCGTGTTGAACTCCTCGACGTCGCGGTCAACGCGCACCGCGAGGTCCGCGGCGAGGCTCTTCAACGAATAGAGCACCACGTCCTTCGAGAGCCGCCCCGCCATCTGCGTCTCGACGAAGAACGCCAGCGCGAGGAACGGCAGCACGACCGCGGCCAGCACGGCGAGCAGGAACTTGGTCGAGATGCGGCGGATCACGGCGGTGCGCGGCACGAACTCGCGCGGCGTATCATCGCGCGCGAGCATCTCACTCCCTGCCCCCGCCCGCAACCTCCTCGGCCTTGGCCACCTCCACCGCCCCCGCGCCGCGCCGCATCGCGCTCGTGCGCCTCTCGCACCTCGGAGACGTCGTGCTCGCGCTGCCGCTGTTCCACGCGCTCCGCGCGCGCTTCCCGGAAGCCGAGCTGGCGTGGGTCGTGCAGCGCGAGTTCGCGCCGCTCGTGGAGCCCCTGCCGGGCCTCGCGCGCACGATCCGCTTCGATCGTCGCGGCGGCCTGCGCGGCTGGCTCGAGCTGCGCCGCGAGCTCGCGGAGTTCTCGCCCGACCTCGCCGTCGACGCGCAGGGCAACCTGAAGAGCGGCTTCGCGCTCGCCTGCAGCGGCGCGGGCACGCGCGTCGGGATGGCGCGCGCGGACTGGCGCGAGCCCGTCGGTCGCTTCGCGCTGACGGAGTCCGCGGACGCGGCGCGCGGCGAGCACGCCTTCGAGCGCACGCTCGCGCTGTGCCGCCACTTCGGCATCGAGGAGGAGCCGCGACGAGATCCGGCGCTCTCCGCCGCGGAGCTGCGCGCCGGGCGCGAGCGCCTCGAAGCGTTCGGCCTGCGCCGAGACGACGTGATCCTGCAGCTCTCACCCGAACGCGACGTCCGCAGCTGGCCGCTCGCGCGCAACCTCGATTTGCTCGCGCAGCTCGGCCGCGACGGCCGGCGTTGCGTGGCGCTGTCCGGACCGGCGGAGCAGGCGGAAGGCGAGCGGCTGCGCGAGTGCGCGTCCGGCCTCTCACACGTTCAGCACTGGGTCGGGCAGCGCGGCCTGCGCGAGCTCGCGGCCTTCTTCGCCGTTTCGGCGGAATCCGGCGCTCGCCATGTCGGCGGTGACACGGGCCCCACGCACCTCGCCGCGGCCTGCGGCCTCCCCGTGACGGTGTTGTGCGGACCCCACAGCCACCTGCGCACCGGGCCCTGGCCGGTCGCCGGAAGCGGCCCGCACCGTGCCGTGCGCGCTGCCGTGCAGCCTTCCTGTGCACCGTGCTTCGCCCGTTCCTGCAGCCACGCGCAGGGCCCGGTTTGCATGCGCGAGCTCGCGGCTGACGAGGTTCGCATGGCGCTCGGCAGTAGCCACTCCGCATAATCTGTCCGTATGCGGATGTGGCATTACTTCCTCGCCGGCGCGCTGCTGCTCGCGCCCGCGCTGCTCGTGACGGCCGTGCTCGGCCTCGCGTTCGACGGCTCGAAGAAGCACCTCTGGGCCGGGCTGCTCACGGCGACGCTCGGAGTCGGCGTGCACACGCTCGTGATCCTGTTCATGCTCGTCACAGGCCGCGTGCTCAAGGAAGCGATTCGTGCGCGCCGCCTCTCCGACGGCTTCCTCGCCGAGCTCAATGCGTTCTTTGGGCGCAAGCGCGCCTATCCGCTCGCGGGCCTCGGCGCGTCCTCGATCGTCGCCGCCGGCGTACTCGGCTACGGCTCGCGCGGCTTCGGCATCTCGCCGGTCTGGCACTGGCTCGTCGGCATCGGCACGGTGCTGCTCAACCTGTGGGCGCTGCAGGAGGAGTTGCGCGCGCTCAAGGAGAACCAGCGCCTCGTCGATCGCGCCGCAGCCGAGCTCGACCAGTTCGATCGAGCGCAGGAGGCCGCGGGCATTCCGCCGCCGCCGGAGCCCCCGCCGGCCCCTTTTCTGTCGCTGAAGAACGGGCTCACGCTGCTGATCGCGCCGTGGCTGCCCTACCTCTACTGGTCGCTCGTGGTGTGGCGCGGGGACTTCACGCGCCTGAGCGTGCACCCGTGGATCGAGGTCTCCGCGCTCGGATTCGTGGTGACCGGCCTCGCCCTGCGCCGCCGCACCAGCGCCGCCTGACGCGCGGCCGGACGGCTAGGCGTCGCGCGGCTTGCCGGACTCGCCCTCGGGCAGCGGCTCGACCGCGGGCGCCTTCAGGGCCTCGAGTTGGGCCGCCGCGTCGCGAAACTCGGGGTAAACGAGCAGCACCTGCTCGAGCAGCTGTGCCTTGGCCGCGGGATCGGCCTCGAGCTGGGCGCGGTCATAGGCCGCGATGGCCTTCGCCACGAGGTCGGTGAGCGTGTCGCGACGCGCGATCGCGTCGAGGAAGAAGCCCTGGGGCGCCACGGCGAGGATCGCGCTGTAGACCGCGATCGCCGCCTCGTACTGGTGATCGACTTCCAAGGCCCGCGCGGCCTCGTAGTCGACCTGCATGCGCGCCTCGTGCAGGCGCTCGCGCTCGGACGCGAAGGCTTCTTTCTCGCCCGTGGTGAGCGCCTCGCCTTCCTCGAGCGCCTGAACCGCGAGATCGAACTGGCGGCGGAGGATGCGACGCTCGGACTCGGCTAGCAACTCGGCCGCCTGGGTCTCCTTGCGCGTGCGCGCGAGCCCCTCGAGGCCGATCTGGTGCTCCGGATCGAATAGCGTGGCGAGTCGGTACTCGTTGCGCGCCGCGGCGTACTGCCGGGCCGACTCGAACTCCGCGGCCTGCAGCACGCGATCATCCGCGCGCAGGGTGTCCGCCTGCAGGCGCCGACGCTCGGCGCGCTGGTTGTCGTTGTCGTACTTGCCGGTGGCCGAGAAGTGATGCGAGGCTTGGTCCAGCCAGTAGTCGGAGAGCGCCTCGAGTCCGCGCTGGTAGTACTTCTCCCCCATGCCGCGGCGATAGTTGAGCTGCATCAGCACGCGCCCGAGGCCGTTCTTGGCCCGCGAGTCATCGGGGCGGAACTCGAGCGCCTTCTCGTAGCAATCCGAGGCCTGCGCCAGCTCGTCCTTGGCATGCCACTCGATCGCCGTGCCTACCCACTGGTCCGCGAGCTTGTCGAGCTGCGCCTCGCGCCATTGGATGGCCTGCGGGACATTGGGCCCGATCTCGCAGGCATGAACGAACTTCCCGAGCGCCTCGGGATCCTTGCGGGCGAAGGACAGCGTCCGCCCCTGCTCGAGCAAGAGCGCCACGCTCGCCAGTCGCCAGTCCTCGCGTGCCGCCGCGTCACCGGGCCGCTTCTCGACCTCCGCGCTGGCGACGTCCACGGCGCGCTCGTACTCGCCTCGGCGCACGAGTCGATCCACCTCGCTGCGCGGACCGTGGGGGTCCGTGGCGGCGCAGCCGCACAGGAGCGCGAGGGTGAGAGTCAGGGAGGAGACGGGGCGGCGGTCGGGGCAGGTCATCGCGGCGGGGTCCTTGCGAAACGGAGCATGTATTTCGACGACCGCCGCCGCCATTCCTTCCCGGTCGGCCAGCGTGGAGCGGCGTCCGAGATGGATGCATAAGTCGTTCCCCTGAGGCAACTTACGTCCTTGAACCCTCGCTCAAGGCCACCCCGAGGCTCCCGAACACAAGCACCGGCAGCCACGCCGACCACAGAGGCGAGAGCGCGCCCTCCATGCCCAGTGAGCGGCAAACGAAGTCCGCCGCGAAGTAGACGATGCAGGCGAGCGAGGCACCGACGAGCCCCTCGGTGGCCTTGCCACGCTCGCGCCCGAGCAGGAACGGCAGCGTGAGGAACACCAGCACGAGGTTCCCGAACGGGAACGTCAGGTGGTAGTGGAACAGGGTCTGGTACTCGAGGTTGCTCGGGTCGCGCGCGGAGAGTCGCGCGAGCTCGCCGAAGGAGAGCTCCATCGGCGCGACGTCGCCCTTCTTGGCGAGCAGCACGTCGCGCGGCGCGAACTCCACCACGTCCAGCCACGCGACGGGACGCGACACGGCCGTGTCTCCCGTGGTGACGCGCAGGTGACCACCGTCGAGCTTCCAGCGGATGCTGCCGTCTTCCGCGCGGTCGTAGCTCGCGCGCTCGGCCACGACGAAGAACAGGCTCGAGCCCTTGATGCCCGCCACCTGCAGGCCGCGGATCGTCGCCGTCGCGGTCTCGTAGCGCTCGATCACCACGATGTTGCCTGCGAGATCGCGCAGCGTCACGTCCTCGATCACGCGCTCGCGGCGATGGCGGTCGAGGTAGTCCTTGAGCGCATCGCGCTGCTCGCCGAACGTGCGGGTCGCGCCCTCGCGCAGCGCGAACATCCCGAGCGCGACCGCCAAGGCACCGGCATAGATCGGAAGCAGCAAGCGCTGTGCGCTGACGCCCGCGCCGAGGCCGGCGACGAGCTCGTTGTAGCGCAGCAGCTTCGAGAGCGTGAACAGCGCCGCCGCCGTGGTGACGAAAGGCGCGACCTGCAGATAGAGGAACGGGATGTTGAGCGCGTAGAAGCGCAGGATCGTGCCGAGCGAGGCGCTCGTCCCGTCGGCCCAGGTCTCGAAGTACACGAGGTTGGTGGCGATGTCGATGATCACCGCCAGCCCGACGATCAGCAGCAGCGAGGTCGCGTAGGCTCCGACGAAGAGCGCGCCCACATAGCGGTCGAGCCGCCCGCCGAGTTCGAGTCCTCCCACGCGCATCGTCTCGGCTCCCCTATTGCCTCACCGCGCGAGCGAGCAGCACGAGGCCGAGCGCACAGCCCACCATGGAGGTCCCGAAGGCCGCGAACCACGTCGGCACGACGTCGTTGAGGTACAGCAGCTTGCCGATGCGCATCGAAATGATGAAGTAGACCAGCGCGTAGCCGATCGCCACCGCGAGCGACGCGAGCTGCGAGCCCTTGCGCAGGAACAGGCCCGTCGGCATCCCGAGCAGCAGGAACATGGGGCAGATCAGGGCGAGCGACCGGCGCTTGTGAAGCGCATACCACGCATCGCGCAGGTTGGCCGCCGGAACCACGCCCTGCTCGTGGGACAGGCCCTCGAGCGCGCGCGGACCGCCCTGAGCCAGAAGCTGCTCGCTGTGCTCGATGCGCGCCGCCAGCACGCCGGACTCTTGGTAGCGCCAGTGCAGGCGCTCCTTGCCATCCGTGCCGAACATCGTGTCGAGGTCCATGCGGACGACAAGCCGCCCGACGCGCAGGTCGTGGCGCTCGTCGGCCCAGCGCGGCACGCGCAGGTCGACGAGCAGGGTCGAACCCTCCACGGAGATCTGTACTTCCTGCGCGAAGATCGTCTGCGCGGGCTTCCCGCCGGTGGCGGGCAGGTGCAGGAACACCTGCCGGAATAGGTTGCGGTCCGCCGTGTCGCGCTCCGCGGCGGACAGATAGAACTCGCCGAAGCGCAGCTCGGTCCGCCCCGGATTGAGCGACTTCAGCAGCTGCATCGCGGAGTTCTTGCCGTAGGAGCGCTTCTGGTAGTTGAGCGACGGCGAGAGCCGAGTCTCGATGAAGTAGAGGCCCAGCGAGAGCGCGAGCGCCAGCACGAGGCCCGGCCGGAACATGCGCAGCGGGTGGACTCCGGCCATCGAGATCGCGGTCCACTCGTTGTCGGCGGCCATGCGCCCGTAGGTCGACACGACCGACAGGAGAAACCCGATCGGCACGAGGTAGGGCGCGAGCTCGAGCAGCAGGATCGGCACGTAGCCGAGCACGGCCGCCATGCCGATGCCCGCCACCTTGTGCACGGCGTGGACGAGCACGCACGGCACCGCGACGAGCGCCATGCCGCCGCAGGCGAATACGAGCCCCGCGAGCAAGCGGCGCAGCACGTACAGCTCGAGCCTCACGGCCGCGATGCTAGCGATCCCGGGGGCGCCCTTCGACGGCGCCGAGGAGCGAGTGGAACGGAAGCCGCCGCTCGCTAGCATCGCTCCACGTGACCATCGGACAACTCGAGCGCGTCCTCAAGCATGGCTTGCGCCGCAGCGTGCGCCTCGAGCGTGCGGCGGACGGGGCGCGCACGGTCGTAAAGCGCTTCGCTTCGCGCGGCTTCGCGGCCGCCTCCCTCGACCGTGCCCGTGCGGCGCGTGAGCACCGCATGCTGGCCGAGCTGCACGAGCGCGGACTCGCCGTGCCGCGGCCGCTCGCCTGCGAGCGCATCGACGGGGGCTGGGAAGTGCGCATGGAGTGGCTGGGCGAGAGCGCGAGCGCCGCCGAGTTGCTGGCGGGCTCCGCCAGCTGGCCGTCGGGCCGCAGGGCTGGCCTGCACGCCTTCGCGAAGCTGCTTGGGACGCTGCACTCCACCGGGGTCGACCACGCGGACCTGCACAACGGCAATGCCCTGCTCGACGCGCACGGGCGCGCCTTCGCGATCGACTTCCACAAGGCACGGCGCGTGAAATCCCTGCGCGAGCGCACGCTGCTGCGCGATCTGGCCAAGCTCTGCGCCGGAGCGCGCGAAGTGACGACACCGCGTGAACGCGCGCGCTTCCTGCTCGCATGGCGCGCCGCCCTGCCGCCGGCCCTGCGCCCCACGGGCGAGCTCGCGCGGCTCGCCGCCGCGCTCGAGGGGCGCGCGCGCACGGAGCGCGTCGAGTACGTCCACAAGCGCCGCGCGCGTTGGCTGCGCGAAGGCACGGCCTGCGCCGCCGTCGACGGCGACTTCCGCGGTTTCCTGCGCCACGGCGTGGACCGCGAGCGCATCGCGCGCCTCGCCCGGACAGCCCTCGCGCGCGGCGCGGGCGAGTTCGCCGGACTCGCCGAGCCCGATGTGCTGCTCGTCACGGGCGCGAGCGAGCGCCTCGCGCGCCGCATCTGGTGCTGCGCCGCCCGCCTCGAGGAACATGGGCTCCCGGCGCCGCGACCGCTGGCGCTGTCCCTCGAACCGCGGCCGTGGGTGGCCTTGGCGGTGCCGCCTCACGCCCTGCCGGCGACCGTTCCGCAGGCCCTGCGTTCCCTGCGCTCCCTGCACTCGCTCGGGGCGCTGTGCGCGGGCCTCTTCGATCGCGGGCTGCGCCCGGGTCTCGGCATCGGCCCACTGTTCTGGCTCACGCCGCGCGGCGAGGTGCTGCTCGGCTCGCTCGGCAGCCTGAAGCTCGAACGTCGTGCGCCGAGCGGTCTCGACGCCGTGCGTGCCCTGTCGCTCGCCGGCCTGTCGATCTCCGACCTGTCGCGTCGCGAGCGCGCGGCCATCGCGGCCGGCCTGCTCGCGGGCTCGCGTCTCGAGGGTGGCGCGCGCCGCGCGCTGTCCGTCGAGCTGCGCCATGGCTGAGGCCCCGCGCGAGCCCCTGCGACGGCGCCTGCGTGCCCGGGCGCTCGCCACGCTCGGCTCGCTCGCAGGCGGACCGCTCGACCCGCTCGTCGCGGGAACACTGCGCGGCATCGCGTTGGCGGCACGCTGGAGCCGCCACGACGCGCTCGCCGAGTGCAACTTGCAGCTGGCCATGCCGGAGCTCGACGCCGCGGAGCGTGCACGGGTCCGCCGCGCAATGTGGAGTCACACGCGTCGCATCGTCCACGAGTGGCTCGTGCTCTCGGGCGAGCGCCGTGAGCGCGTGCTCGATCAGGTCGACCTCGGCGACAGCGTCGCGCGCCTGCGCGAGCTCTCGCGCGGCGGTCGCGGGCTCCTGCTTTGCACGGCGCACCTCGGCAACTGGGAGCTGCTCGCCGCGCGACTGCGCCGCGAGGGCTTCGATGGTGCGGTGGTCGGCTACAAGAAGCGCCACGACTCGAGCGCGGACTGGCTGGTCGGCATGCGAGCCGCGCTCGGCGTGCGCAGCCTCGCGCAGGACGACTCGCCGCGCGAGCTGCTCTCCGTGCTGCGGGCGGGCGGCGGCCTCGGGCTCCTGTGCGACCTCGAAGTGAAGCGCCTCTCGGGAACCTGGCTGCCCTTCCTTGGGGCGCCCGCACTCACCATGACCGCTCCGGCGGCGCTCGCGCGCGCCAGCGGACTTCCCCTCGTGCCACTCCGGTGCGTGGCGCGCGCAGAGGGCTACGAGCTGCGCGTCGAGGAGCCGCTCGCGCTCGCGCGCGACCAGGACCGCCGCGCAGCCGAGCACGACCTGCTCGTGCGCCTCAACGCGACCTACGCGCGCTGGATTCGCGCGCATCCCGAGCAGTGGGTCTGGTACCGGCCGCGCTGGAGCACGCCGCCGGATTCCCAGTCCGAGCGCGACGCGGCGCGCGCGCCGCTGTCGGCCCGCGCGCCGCGCTCGCGCTGAACAGCGCCCGGAAGCTCAGCCGTCGATCGGGTTCTCGCGCATCCATGCCGCGAGAACGCGGTTGGCTTCCATCACCTTCCAGTAGTCGGGGAGTTCCTTGCGGTAGCCGCGCAGCTGCGCGCGCAAGTCGATCGTTCCACCCGTGGGGGCTTCGCTGCCATGGAACTTGATCAGGGCTTCCGCCGCGCGGTCGCTCTTCGCGCCCTCGCCCGAGTACGTGATCAGCACGCACAGCCACTGGATCGACTGGCCGAGCTGGCCCTTCTTGTATTGGTGCGCGGCTTCCTGCAGGCGGTCCTCGAACCACTCCTCGCGCTCCTTGATGAGCTTGTCGAGCAGGGCGAGGCCCTTGCCGCGCTCATCCCCGCCCGCGACTTCGAGCCAGCGGTTGAGCACGAGGAACGCCTCGCGGTAGTTGCGCGGGTTGTCCCACGTCATCGACTTGACCTCAAACTCGATGTCCGCGTAGCTGCCGGGCTTGGTGAGGTCCACCATCGGCCCATAGCGCTCCTTCTTGCGGCGCACCCAGTCCATGTCGGGATGGTTGGGCCAGCGGCGCTCGAACTCCACCATGCGCTTGAGGAACACGCGCACCACGGAGCGGTCGACTCTCGAGCCGCCGAGGCGCTGCTCCTCGAAGTTCTTCAGCTGCGTCTGGAGGTACTTGTCACCGGTGCTGTTCATCGCCGCGACCGCGCCCGCCGCGCGACCCTCCTTGATCTTGCGATCCAAGTCGATCGCGCGCGCCTGCAGGTCGGTCGAGAGCTTGCTGCGATCGCCGATCTTCGCGAGCGCCTCCTCGGCCTGGTCCCACACGGTCTCCTGTGCGGCCTTCTCCGCGAGAAATACCTGTTGCGGGCCGCTGAGCGAGTCGTCGATCTTCTGGCTCGCGCCGCGCTTGAGGAGGAAGAACGCGATCACCGCCACAGGCACGAGCAAGAGCAGCATGTGCAGCGGCTTGATGCCCTTGTCCTTGTAGACCTCGCGCGCCGAGCGCTCCCAGCCCTGCTTCTCGCGCGCCGCGGGCTTGCCCTGCGGGATCTCGGGCTTCGCGGCGGACTTGGGTGCCACGGGCTGCTTGGCGAGCGACACGCCTGCCTTCGCAGGCTGAGTCACGGTCGCCTGCGGCGCACTCGGCAGCGCGCCTTCGTCCGGTGCGACCGTGATCGAGGCCTCGCCGATCCTGAGCACCGCGCCGAGCGCGAGCTGCTGCTCGCTCGCCGCGGGCTTGCCTCCGATCTGCGGCGGCACCACGCCCGGCTTGAGGCGCAGGCTCACCACGCCCTCCTTCATCACAAGCTCGGCATGCACCTCGGCCACGCCCGGCGACGCGAGCTTGAGCATCGCCTTCTCGCCGCTGCCGATCGTGATCACGCCCTCGCTGGCCTTGAACGCACGGCGCTTGCCGCCCTCTTCGACGATGAAGCGTGTCATTGCTCGAGTTC
>SXKQ01000069.1 GCA_005778045.1 Planctomycetia bacterium | reverse complement strand
TCAGCACGCGCTACCCGCTGATCGATGGCCAAGGCACCTTCGGCAACATCGACGGCGATGGCGCGGCGGCCATGCGTTACACGGAAGCGCGCATGACCGGCGTCACGACCGAGCTGATGGCGGACCTCGACAAGGAGACGGTCGACCGCCAGCCCAACTACGACGAGACGCGCACCGAGCCCGTGGTGCTCCCCGGGCGCTTCCCGAACCTTCTGTGCAACGGCTCGGACGGCATCGCGGTCGGCATGGCGACGAGCCTCCTGCCGCACAACCTGCGCGAAGTCGTCGCGGGCCTGCGCGCGGTGCTCGAACGCCCGGACGTCACGATCGGCGAGCTGTGCGAGCTCGTCACCGGTCCCGACTTCCCGACCGGCGGCATCATCATGGGCCGTCGCGGGATCCTGCAGGCCTACTCCACGGGCCGTGGCATCTGCCGCGTGCGCGGCAAGTACCACGTCGTCGAGAACAAGAACCGCTCGTCGATCGTCTTCACCGAGATTCCCTTCCAAGTCCGCAAGGAAGCGATCATCGAGAAGATCGTCGAGGTCGTGAACGACGACCGGATCACCGGCATCTCGAACGTTCAGGACTTCTCCGACCGCACCGGCATCCGGCTCTCGATCGACCTGAAGAAGGGCGAGGACCCGCAGGTCATCGTCAACCAGCTGTTCCAGTAC
Organism: Planctomycetia bacterium; assembly: GCA_005778045.1. The sequence continues at coordinate 25,256 of SXKQ01000069.1, read as the reverse complement.
ACGCCGCTGCAGTCGACGCAGTCGATCATCAACCTCGTGATCGACCGCGGGCAGCCGCGCACGCTCAACCTGCGTGGCCTGCTCGACAGCTACATCGCGCACCGCAAGGAAGTCATCCGCCGCCGCACGCAGTTCCTGCTGGCGAAGGCGGAAGAGCGCAAGCACATCGTCGACGGACTGCGCATCGCGGTCGACAACATCGACGAAGTCATCCGCATCATCCGCGCCAGCGCCACGCCGGATGCCGCCAAGACCGGCCTGCAGGGGCGCTTCGCGCTGTCGACGCGCCAGTCGCAGGCGATCGTCGACATGCGTCTCGCGCGCCTCACTGGCCTCGAGCGCGAGAAGCTCGAGGAAGAGTTCAACGCGCTGCTGGCGGAGATCGCGGACCTCAAGGACATCCTCGCGCGCGACGGACGCGTGGTCGCGATCATCAAGTCCGACCTCGACGAGCTCGAGCAGAAGTACGGCGACAAGCGCCGCACAGAAATCAGCCGCGAGGAGATCGACGGCTCGTTCGACATCGAGGAGCTGATCACCGAGGAGATGATGGTGGTCACGTTCTCGCGCGACGGCTACGTCAAGCGCACGCCACTCGACGTGTACCGCACGCAGGGCCGCGGTGGCCGCGGGATCATCGGCTCGGAGACCAAGGAGGGCGACGTCGTGCAGTCGCTCTTCGTCGCCGGCACCCACGACCACGTGCTGTGCTTCTCCAACCGGGGGCAGGTCTACTGGCTCAAGGTCTACAACCTGCCGGAAGCCAACCGCACCAGCGCCGGCCGCGCGATGTCGAACCTGATCGAGCTGCAGGCGGGCGAGCGCATCACGAACGTGCTGCGCGTCGTCGAGTTCGACAAGGAGCGCTCGATCTTCTTCACCACCCAGCGTGGCACGGTCAAGAAGACCTCGCTCGAGGCCTACTCGCGTCCGAAGAAGGGCGGCATCCGCGCCATCCTGCTCGAGGAAGGCGACGAGGTCGTGGCGGTCGGACTGTGCAAGTCCGGCGACACGGTCGTGATCTCCTCGGCCGACGGCCAGACGATCCGCTTCGCCGACGAGAACGTGCGCTCGATGGGCCGCACGAGCTACGGCGTGCGCGGCATCCGCCTGCTCGGCGAGGACAAGGTCGTCGACATGAAGGTGGCCGTGCCCGACACGTTCGTGCTCTCCGCCTGCGAGAATGGCTTCGGCAAGCGCACCGCGCTCGAGGAGTACCCGATCAAGGGCCGCGGCGGCCAGGGCGTGATCAACATCCACACCGAGGGTCGCAACGGTCAGGTGATCGGCACGGTCATGTGCCGCGAGGACGACGAGGTCATGTTCATCACCGAGTCGGGGATGATCGTGCGCTCGGCCGTGAGTGAAATGCGCCCGATGGGTCGCAACACTCAGGGCGTGCGCCTCGTCAACCTCAAGGAAGGCGACAAGCTCGTCGGCATCGAGCTCGTCAGCGCCGAGGACCTCACGCAGTACCAGGCCACTCAGCAGCGCCGCATCGTGCCCGCGTCCGCGGGCGAGGCCGGTGCGGACGAGCCCGAGGAGCCGCTGCCGGACGGGCCTGAGACCGATGGGCCCGAGCCCGACGAGGCCGCCGAGTGAACCCTGCGCGGGCCTTCCGGGACGACCGGGAGGCCCGCGGTGCTGGAGCGAAGCCATGACGAGCGGACTCGAGTGGGTGCGGGGCGCGGCCGGAGACACCTGCCTGCAGGGCGCGCACGTCACGCGCGCCTCGGATTTGCTGTTTCTCTCCTCGCGTGCGCGCTTCGAGACCGGGCAGGCGATCCGCGGCGGAATCCCGGTGATCTTCCCGTGGTTCGGCGACGACCCCGAGCAGCGCGGGCGCGGCGCCCACGGATTCGCACGCCGCAAGCTCTGGCGGCTGCTCGAGCGCGAGGAACGCGACGGCGACCTGCGCGTGCTGCTCGAGCTCGTCGAGGACGCTGAGACGCTCGCGCTCTGGCCGCATCGCTTCCGCGCGCGGCTCGAGGCCCACTTCGGCGCGGACCTGCGCGTGCGCTTCGAGGTCGAGAACACCGGCGACGCTCCGCTGCGCTACGAGGAGGCCCTGCACACGTATCTGGCCGTCGGCGACGTGCGGTGGGTCGAGCTGCGCGGTCTCGAGAAGGTGCGCTACGTCGACAAGCTCCAAGGTTTCGCCGAGCAGCCGGCTGCTGGAGCGCCGCTGCGCTTCACGGGGCCCGTCGACCGCGTGTACCTCGACACGGCCGCCACCTGCGAGCTCGTCGATCCCGTGCTCGGCCGTCGCCTCGCCGTCGAGAAGCATGGCTCGTGCACCACCGTGGCGTGGAACCCGTGGTCGGAGGCGGCGGCGCGCATGGCGGACCTCGACGACGAGTGGCCGCGCTTCGCGTGCGTCGAGAGCGCGAACACGGGTGCTCACGCGGTCGAGCTCGCGCCCGGCGTGTCGCACGCGCTGGTCGTTCGCATCCGAAAACTTTGAGATTGCCCGTTGAAACGGCGAGTTTTGTTTTTCGAGCACGCCGAAGCGCCCGCGAAAAAATCGTTGGCGGCCGGGGCTTGGGTCGCGGGTCGCCGGGTCGCTAGCATCGCGCTCCGATCCGGAGGACAAGCACGATGGCGCTCTATGAACAACTGCAGGCGGATGTGAAGCAGGCGATGCTGGCTCGCGACGAGGTCGCGCGCGACACGCTGCGCATGCTCGTCGCGGCCGTGAAGAAGCAGGAGCTCGAAGCTGGCAAGACGGTCACCGAAGAGCTCGTAATGACGATCCTGCAGGCGTCGGCGAAGACGCGTGCGGAGTCGATCGCGCAGTTCACGGCGGCCGGGCGCATGGACCTCGTCGCGAAGGAGCAAGCGGAGCTCGCGGTCGTGCGGCGCTACCTGCCGCAGCAGCTCGACGAGGCGCAGACGCGCGCCGCGATCGTCGCGCTGATCGCCGAGCTCGGCATCTCCTCGAAGAAGGATGTCGGCACGCTGATGAAGACGGCCATGGCAAAGCACAAGGGCGTGATCGACGGCAAGCTGGTGCAGAAGCTCGCGGGGGAGCTGCTCGCTTGACTCACGGCGCTATTCGGGTTCGCGTCGCGCGAGGGGCGCGGTAGCGAGTCCATGACCCAAAGTGAGGTCGCGGCGACGCCGCAGTCCGACGTCGGCGGTCGCCACAAGCGGTTGGTGGCACGGACAGTGCTGATCTCGTTCTTCACCGCCGTCTCGCGCGTGCTCGGCTACGGGCGCGAGGCGCTGACGGCGGCGCTGTTCGGCGACACTTCGGTGGTCTACGACGCGTTCGTCACGGCCTGGCGCGTGCCGAACCTGTTCCGGCGGCTGCTCGGCGAGGGCGCGGTCTCGACCTCGCTCGTGCGCTCGATGACCGAGGAAGACCACGAGCGCGGCAACGACGCCGGTCGCGCGCTGATGTGGGAGACACTGCGCCTCGCGGCGTGGATCCTGTTCGCGCTCACGGTGGTCGTGATGGGAGCCGTGGCGCTGATGCCCGACACGATGCCGGTCACGGGCTGGCGCTGGCTCGGCGACGACGCGGCGGCGATGCGCGAACTCACCGTGCAGGTCACGCCCTACGTCATCGCGATCTGCCTCGCGGCCCTCGCCGGCGGCGCGCTGTCGGTGCGTGGGCGCTTCACGGGCACCAGCGCGGGGCCGGGCGTGATGAACGTGATCGCGATTCTCACGCTCGCGCTCATCGGCTGGCGCTTCGGCTGGGAGGGCATCGGGCCTGCGGACGGAGAGGCGGGGCGTGAGCGGCACCTCGACATGGCGCGCTGGTTCTCGTGGGGCCTGCTCGCGAGCGGCGTGGCGCAGCTCGTGCTGCTCGTACCGGAGCTGCGCGCCGCGAAGCTGTTCGAGCGCGCGACACCGTCGCCGGAGACGCGTGCGAAGGCCGTGCTCGTGCTCAAGACGAGCCTGCCGCTCGCGCTCGGCGGGGCTGTGTACCAGATCAACGTGCTCGTCGACGGCTTCATGGCCAACAACCTGCTCGAGGTCGGTGGCGCATCGACGTACTACTATGCCAACCGCATCCAGCAGCTGCCGCTCGCGCTGGTCGCGACGGCGGCGACGAGCGCCGTGTTCCCGGCGCTGCAGGCGTTGGCGCAGACGCGCTCGTTCGGCGAGCTGCGCCGCATGCACGAGCAGACGCATCTGGGCATCGCTTTCCTCGCCCTGCCGGCGAGCGTCGGCTTGTTCGTGCTGGCCACGCCGGTCACCTCGGTGCTGCTCGAGCATGGCGCCTTCAGCGAGCGCGGCGTCGAGCGCACCGCCGACGCGATCGCGATGCTGTGCCTCGCGCTGATTCCCGGCGGCGCGTTGTCGCTCATCTCGCGCGCCTACTTCGCGCTCGGCGACTACCGGACGCCTGTGAAGGTCTCGATCGCGATGCTGGTGCTGAACGTGCTGCTCAACTTCGCCTTCGTGGTGGGGCTGGACATGGACACGGGCGGGCTCGCGCTCGCGACCGCGCTGGTGAGCTGGCTGAACGTGGCCGTGCTCATTCCGGGTCTCAACCGTCGACTGCGCGAGCAACAGGGCGCGCACGTGCCGGGTTTGCCGGACCTTGGCTCCCGGGTCGCGCGCATGGTGACGGCTGCGGCAGCCAGCGGGCTGGCGGCCTTCGGGGTCCATGTGGCGAGCGGGGCCGAGCGCAGCTCGGTGCTTGGTCTGTTTGCTGCAATTGCTTCTGGGATAACGGCTTACGTCGTCGCCGCCCAGCTGCTCGCCTGCCCCGAGTGGGTCGAGGTTCGTCAGCGCCTTGCGGGCAAGCTGCGCCGTCGGCTCGAGCGCTAGGGAAGTCGCAAAAGGGCCCGTGCGGGTAAGTGCTTGCGAGCCAAGCGCTCGCGAGCACTTCGCGCGATTTCGGACCGTTCTCCGTCGCGCTCGGCGCTAGCTTTGGGCCGTTCCGCCCCAGCCGGCATTCAGGGGGTCGCTCGCGCGGCCCGCCGTGCGGGGCGGAGGTCGTTCCACTCGCACTTTCCTTCAGGTTCAGGTCGCCGCTGTGAATCCCGTGTCCTCCGCCTCCAAGAAGACCTCCCCGACTCCCCCGACCCGCGAAGAGGCCCTGCGCGCGCTCGAGCAGCTCGATCCGCCGCACGACCTCCACGATCCCGAGTTGTCGGAGAACGCGAAGAAGGTGCTCGCGCAGCGCTATCTCAAGAAGGACCTCTCGACCGGCAAGGTGAACGAGACGCCGCGCCAGCTGTACTGGCGTGTTGCGACCTGCGTGGCCAAGCCCGAGCTCGCGTTCCCCGGCGGCAGCCCCGACAAGGCGCTCGCCATCGCGCGCGAGTTCTACGACCTGATGGCGCGTCGCCAGTTCATGCCCAACAGTCCGACGCTGATGAACGCGGGCCGCGAGATGGGCATGCTCTCGGCCTGCTTCGTGTTGCCGGTCGAGGACTCGATCGAAGGCATCTTCGACTCGGTCAAGGCCACGGCGCTGATCCAGAAGGCCGGCGGCGGCACGGGCTTCTCGTTCTCGCGCCTGCGTCCGCAGGGTGACGTCGTCGCGAGCTCCGGCGGCACCACCGAGGGCCCGCTGTCGTTCATTCAGGTCTTCTCAAAGGCCACCGATGCGATCCAGCAGGGCGCGTTCCGCCGCGGCGCGAACATGGGCATCCTGCGCGTCGATCACCCCGACGTGGTCATGTTCATCCAGTTCAAGGACGACCTCAGCAAGCTCCAGAACTACAACATCTCGGTCACCGTCAGTGACAAGTTCGTGCAGGAGCTGCGCTCGAACCCGCGCATTCCGCACCAGGTGCAGAACCCGCGCACGCGCGAGTGGAAGAAGCTCGAAAAGAAGGGCGCCGACGGCAAGGGCAGCGGCGAGTACTGGACGGTCGGCGAGGTCTGGGACCTGCTCATCGAGCACGCGTGGCGCACGGGCGAGCCGGGGGTCGTGTTCATCGACCGCATCAACGCCAAGAACCCGATCAAGAACGTCGGCCTGATCGAGGCCACCAACCCCTGCGGCGAGCAGCCGCTGCACCCCTACGACTCGTGCAACTTGGGCTCGATCAACCTCGGGCTCTTCGTGCACGGCGAGGGCGCGCAGACGCGCTTCGACTGGGAGGAGTACAAGGCGGTCATCCACACGACGACGCGCTTCCTCGACAACGTGATCGAGGCCAACAAGTACCCGTTGCCGCAGATCGAGGGGATGTCGAAGACGACGCGTCGCATCGGCCTCGGCGTGATGGGCTTCGCGGATGCGCTCTTCAAGCTCAGCCTGCCCTACGACAGCGCGGAAGGCTGCGCCTTTGGCGAGCAATTGATGAAGGTGCTGAACGAGGAGTCGCACCTCGCCAGCGAGTCGCTGGCCGAAGACCGCGGCGTGTTCCCGGCCTGGGAAGGCTCGGACTGGCAGAAGCAGGGCCGTCGCCTGCGCAACAGCTACACCACCACGGTCGCGCCCACGGGCACGATCTCGATCATCGCGGACTGCTCGGGCGGCATCGAGCCGATGTTCAGCCTCGCCTTCATCCGCCAAGTGATGAAGGACACGAGCGGCAAGCCAACCGTGATGCGCGAGGTGAACTACGTCTTCGAGGAGATCTCCAAGAAGCGCGGCGTGTGGTCGGACGCGCTGCTCGACAAGATGCTGGAGCAGGGCACGCTCGCCGGCCTCGATGAAGTCCCGGCTGACATGCGCCGCGTGTTCGTCACCGCGCGCGACATCACGCCCTACTGGCACATGAAGATGCAGTCGGCCTTCCAGCGCCACTGCGACTCGTCGATCTCGAAGACGATCAATTTCCCCAACGATGCCACCGTGGAGGACATCCGCTCGATCTTCGAGCTCGCGATCGACGAGGACGTGAAGGGCGTGACCGTCTACCGCGACGGCTGCCGCGACCTGCAGCCGATGGCGCTCAAGGGCTCGACGAAGAAGAAGGATGACGCGCCCAAGGCCGAGGCGCCGTCGCTCTCCGACACCGCCTTCCTGAGGCCGCAGACGCTCGATCCGCAGCCCGTGCGCCTGCCGGAGATCATGCCGAGCCTGCGCATCCGCCAGATGACGCCCTTCGGCAACATGCACGTGAAGATCTCGGTCGATCCCGTGCAGGGCAAGGAGCGCGAGGTCTTCGCCCAGCTCGGCAAGGGCGGCGACGTCGCCAACTCTGACCTCGAAGCGATCTGCCGCATCCTGTCCCTGTGGCTGCGCTCGAACGGCTCGATGGAGCTCGCGCTCAAGCAGCTCGAGGGCATCGGCTCGTCGCTCTCGGTCCCGACGCGCGACGGTCGCATCATGTCGCTGCCCGACGGCCTCGCGAAGGCGATCCTCCGCTACCTCGACGCGAAGAAGCAGTACGGCCTCGAGGCCCTGCTGCTCGGTCGCGCCACGCTCGACGGCCCGGCGGCCCCGTCCGCTTCCGCGCCCGCTGCCCCGACTGCGGCTCCCGCTCCGAAGGCCCCGAGCGGCACGGCTCCGCGCAACGTCGGCCACTACAAGATCAAGTGCCCGGCCTGCGAAGGCGAGCTCGCCTTCATGGAAGGCTGCGTGAAGTGCCACGGTTGCGGCTTCAGCCAGTGCTGAGCCCCGCCGCGCGCTGAGAACGCCTCACCACTGCCGCCCCGTCGCACGCCGTTCTCGCTCGAGAGCGCGCGCGACGGGGCGGCGACGCTTCTCGCACCGAATCGCTTGTCGCGCAGGTTCGCGCTCACGATGCTCGCCCCACCGAGGAGGCATCGGCAATGGCCAAGGGCAAGCAACTCGTCGTCTTCGTTCACGGCTGGAGCGTTCGCGAGCTCGACACCTACGGAGGCCTGCCGGCGCGACTCGTCGCCGAGGCGGCGGCCGCGGGGCTCGAGATCACGGTCAAGGACGTCTTCCTCGGCAAGTACGTGAGCTTCCGCGACGAGGTGCGCGTCGCCGACATCGCCTACGCCTTCGAGCGCGCCTTCGAGCGCGACCTCGCCCCGCTGGTCGCGCGCCACGGACGCTTCGCCGCCATCACGCACTCGACCGGTGGACCGGTGATGCGCGCATGGGCTGACCAGTTCCACCGCGCCGGCGACTGCCCGATGTCGCACCTCGTGATGCTCGCCCCGGCGAACTTCGGCTCCGCGCTCGCGCAGCTCGGCAAGAGCCGCCTGAGCCGCGTGAAGACGTGGTTCCAGGGCGTCGAGCCCGGCGCGGGCGTGCTCGACTGGCTCGAGCTCGGCAGCCGCGAGAGCTGGGACCTCAACACGCGCTGGATCTCCGGCGGCTCCGTGCCGAGCGGCCCAGCGGGCGTGTTCCAGTTCGTGCTCACGGGCCAGACGATCGATCGCCAGCTCTACGACGCGCTCAACTCGTACACCGGCGAGCTCGGCAGCGACGGCGTTGTGCGCGTGCCCGCCGCCAACCTCAACGCCTCGCTCGTGCGCTTCGTGCAGGGCGCGCCGACGGCCAAGTCGAGCGTGATGCCGGCGCTGCGTCTCGCGGAGCCGCCGCGTCGCGCACCGCGCACGGCCTTCCTCGTTCTCGCCGGCAAGGCGCACTCTGGCGACGGAGTCGGCATTCTGCGCAGCGTCAAGCCGAGCCCGCGGTCGCGCGGCGCCGAACGCGATCGAGTCACACTCGACGCGATTCTCTCCGCGCTCCGTGTTCGCACGACTCGTCAGTACGCGTCGCTGTGCGATGACTTCGATGCGCGCACGAGTGCGACGCAGGCTGCGGAGCAGGTCGAGCGGGAGGAACGCCTGCTCGGCGAACGCGTCCACATCCACGATCGCCGCAGCATGGTGCTCTGGCGCCTGCGCGACGACAGCGGTGCCGTGATCTCGGACTTCGACCTGCTCTTCACCGCCGGTCCGCGCTCGAGTCCGGATGCGCTGCCCGAGGGCTTCGTCACCGATCGCCAGCGCAACCAGCGCGACGGCGGCGCGCTGGCGCACTTCTTCAACTACGACCTGATGCGCGGCTGTGCGGCGATCGAGCACGACGGCGCGCAAGTGCGTGCCGCAAGGCGCGGAACCGACACGCTCGGCCTGCGCATCGATCCGCGCCCGTCGAGCGGCTTCGTGCATTACCTGCCCGCGGAGCTCGTCGCGAATCCGGACACGCTGCGCCAGCTGCTCGCGCCGAACGAGACCACACTGGTCGAGCTCGTGCTGCGCCGCAACGTGCACGAGGGCGTGTTCCGGCTGGTGCAGGGCGTGGACGCGCGCGGTCGCTTCGACAAGGATGCGCCGGGCGGAATCGTCTGACGTAGGATCAGGCCACCATGCAGAGCAAGGCCGCCACCGTCGACGAGTACCTCTCATCGCTGCCCGCAGATCGTCGCGAAGCGCTCGTCGCGGTGCGCAAGCTCTTCAAGACGAACCTCGACCGCACGTACGCGGAAGGCATGAGCTACGGAATGATCGGCTGGAGCGTGCCGCACACGGTGTTTCCGGCCGGCTATCACTGCAACCCAGCCCAACCCCTGCCCTTCGCCGGCCTCGCGTCGCAGAAGGGTCACATGTCGCTCTACCTCTTCGGACTCTACTGCGATCAGGTCGATGGCAAACCTGGTCCGCTGCTCCGCTGGTTCGAGGACGCGTGGAAGAAGTCGGGCAAGAAGCTCGACATGGGCAAGGCGTGCCTTCGCTTCAAGAAGCTCGACGATCTCGCGCTCGAGGTCCTCGCTCAGCTCCTGCAGCGCATGCCGTGCGACGAGTTCGTCGCGCTCTACGAGCGCTCGCTCGGCGCGGCCCGTCCTGCGAAGAAGGCCTCCGCGCCGAAGGCGGTCAAGAAGAAGGCCGCCACGAAGACGACGGCCGCGAAGCGCGCGCCATCGAAGCGCAAGCCCGCGAAGTGAGCGTGCTCACGCTCCGCCGCCGAGTTCTCTCGGCCCGGGGCCCAGCAAGGTATTCGGACAGCGACGCAGGAGCGTGTCCGATTCCCAGAGCGCGCCCGCGAAGAGCGTGAACACCGCCACGCCCCCGAGCATCAGCGCCATGCGCAGCCACGGTTCGCCGGCCTCCATGCGCTGCATTCCGATGCGCAGCGTCGAGAAGACTCACACGCCCGAGATCGCGAGCAGCAGCAGCTGGAAGATGCGCGCCACGGCTCCGCTGCGGTAGACCGGCAGCCCGAGGCTGATCAGGAGCGGCGCGGTCAGGACCACAAGCTCGCCGCGGAAGCAATGCGCGCAGAAAACGAGCACCGACAGCACGGTGGGGGTGAGCTGCAGCGCGGCCATCGCGGTCCACGGGCCTGGCTCTGGCCTGCTGCCCGTACGATTCGCACCACGCGCGGCGCGCCGACGAAGGCCAGCGCGGGTCTGGATCAGCGCGAGCTTCCGAAGCAGCCTTCCGCTGGGGAGGGAACCGCTGGTGGGTTCCTTGAGGCGTGCGAGCGAGAGCGAGCGCGCCTGACTCCCTTGGTGGACGCTACTTTGAGGGGGACCCCGCCCATGAGCACGCCCACGCCGCTCCGTTGCCCGTCCTGTGCCTCGAACCTCAAGGCCCAAGACATCGACGCCGCGCGCGGCCTGATCACCTGCAGCTACTGCGGCTCGCTGATGAACCTCGCTCTCCCGGCCGCGGCGACGGGCGCTCGGGCTACGCCTTCTTTCGCGTCGCGGCCCGAAGTCCCGCTCCCGCCGCGCATGCGCATCGCGAAGGTCGAGCGCGGCGTGTAGCTGAGCTGGCGCTGGCTCACTCCGGTGCTGTTCTTTCTGATCCCCTTCACGATCGCGTGGGATGCGTTCTTGCTGTTTTGGTACTCGATGGCTGCGGGTGGCAACGCGCCGTGGATCGTGATCGTCGTCCCGATCGCGCATGTCGCCGCCGGCATCGGCCTGACCTACTTTGTCTTCGCGAGCCTGCTCAATACGACGCGCATCACGGTCGGTCCGCGCGCTCTCGAGGTCCGTCACGGTCCGCTTCCGTGGCGCGGCAACGCCGTGTACGAGCGCTCGCAGATCGAACAGCTCTTCTGCAAGCGCAAGGAGAGGCGCGGCAAGAACGGTGCGCATGTCAGCTACGAGCTGCGGCTCGCACTACGCGACGCGCGCGCGGTGAAGCTGGTCTCGAACGGTCTCGAGGAGAGCAGGTGCTCTACCTGGAGCAGCGCATCGAGTCCGCCCTCGGGCTCGCGGATCGGCCCATGGCGGGCGAAGTGCCCCGTTGAGCCGCCCAAAACTCCCCTCGAGCGGTATTTTTCAGGAGCGTTCACCCGGGATCGGCGCTCGTTCCCATGGTCCCTCCCCGAGGGCCCCCGCACCGCATCATGAACTTCTTCGCCACCCTGTCTGTCCCGGCGCTGCTCCTCGCGCTTCCTGCCGCTGCCCAGTCTGGTTCGATCGTCGGACTCGGTGCCAGCTTTGCCCGCGCATCCGGCATCTCCCCCGACGGCAACGCCATCGCAGGTTACGGCAGCAACCAGACCTAATTACTGGACGACGACCTTCCCGGTCAGGCAGTCGACGGGCGACGGCCGGGGCTCGGATTCGAAGGTTTCGAACGGTGCCGCGTTCCTGTCGGCAGACACCTACGACCCCAACAACGTCAAGCGTACGACGGCCGCGCGCTGGGAAGCCACGACCGGTCTGTGGACCCCGCTCCCCGGCCTCGGCGGCGTGAGCGGTTCGTCGGTGAGCACCGCGCACGACCTCAGCGGCGACGGCCACACGGTCGTCGGACTGGCGTGGAAGACGGCCGGCGAAGCGCACGCGTTCAAGTGGACGCCCACGGGCGGGACGGTCGACATCGGCCTGTGGCTGCCCCGCCCGGGCTGGTCGAGCCGCGCCAACGCGATCTCCGCGGGCGGCAACTTCGCGGCCGGCCTGATCACCTCTCCCCAGCGCGCGATCCGCTGGGATCTCAACGCGGGCACGGGCCAGTACCTCGGCTCTCTCGAGCCCGGCAACGCCGTGTTCGGCTCGAGCACGGCCTACGGCATCTTCGCCCAGGGCACGTGGGTCGTCGGCACGTCCAGCTACAACGCCTTCCGCTGGAGCGCAGCGACCGGCATGCAGTCGCTCGGCGCCATCGGCAACGCGGGCTCCGGCAACTCGGGCTATGCCACCGCGGTCTCCGCGGACGGCAAGGTCGTCGTCGGCTGGAGCGGCACGAACTTCCTCAACGCGCAGGCCTTCATCTGGCGCGAGGGCATGACGAACGTCGAGAAGCTGCAGGACTACCTGCTCAACAACGGCGTGCCCACGGCCTACTCGCAGTGGCAGGTGCTGAAGTTCGCCTCCGACATCTCCGCCGCCGGCCGCTTCGTCGTTGGCTGGGGCACGAACACCAACAACCAGTCCGAGGGCTTCCGCATCGAGCTGCCGGTGTTCCAGCCGCAGGCCTACTGCACCGGCAAGGTGATTAGTTTTGGCTGCACGCCCGCGATCGTGTTCACGGGCTACGCCAGCATGACCCTCAACCAGCCGTTCCAGATCAGCTGCAGCGACGTGCTCAACGACAGGTCGGGGCTGCTCTTCTATGGCTTCGGCCAGAACGCCGCCCTCTTCCAGGGTGGCTTCCTGTGCGTCCAGCCGCCGATCGTGCGCACGAGTGTGCAGAACTCGGGCGGCGGCACTGGTCTTCCGTCGTGCCTCGGCAGCTAAAGCTTCGACTTCAACGCCTACATCCGCTCGGGCTACGACACGCGGCTCGTCGTCGGCGCCGGCTGCGCCGCCCAGTTCTGGATGCGCGACCCCGCCGCCACGCCGAACACCGGCCTCTCCAACGCCGTCGGCTTCCTGATCAACCCCTGAACTCGACACCCTGACCCCGCCCGAGCAGCCCCCGCCTAGCGAGGCCCCAAACGACTCCGGGCCCGCGCCACCAGCTCTTGGCAGCGCGGGCCCGGGGCGTTGTGTTGACTGCGCGGGCTAGAGCGTTTCCTTGAAGAGGCGCTCTTCGGGGCGCGGGATCACGACCTTGCTGACGAGCAGACCGCGCTTGCCGATCTGCTTGGCGCCGGCCTCGATGGCGGCGGTGACGTCGGAGACCTCGCCGGTGAGCAGGAGGAAGCCCTTGCCGCCGATCGCCATGGCGACGTGGATGCGGAAGAGCGTCACGTCGGCGGCCTTCACGGCAGCGTCGGCACCTTCGATGATCGAGGTGACCGAGAAGGCCTCGAGGATGCCGAGCGCGTCCTTGTCCGAGTCCTTGAGGGCGACGCTGCCGGTGATGGCGGGGAACACGCGCGCGTCGATGTTGGGGATGAAGAGCTCGTCGATGAGCGCCTCGCGCGAGACCTCGTGGCCGGCGCGCAGACTCGCCTCGACCGAAGCCACCGAGCCGCCGACCATCACGATGTACTTGCCCGAGCAAATCGTGCGCGCGACGAGCAAATCGACGTCGGACGCCTTGAGCATCGCATCCTCGACGAGGTAGGCGACCGCGATCGACGACAGCTCGACCATGCCGAGCGCTTCCATAGACTTGTTCATTCGCTTCTCCGGATCACGATCTCGTCGCCCGATGCCGCCGCCACGATGCCGTCGATCGACGCGTGCACCGGTACGCCGAGGCCATCCGGCGCGCTGCCGATGACGTCGCCTGTACGCACGCGCTGGCCGACCTTGACCGCGCACGTCGCGGGCGAGCCGATGTGCTGCTTGAGCGGGATGCACACCTCGTCGAGGTGCCAGTCGATCTCCACCAGCGGCCCCTTGTTCTTGTAGCCCGACAGGCCGAGCTTCTTGATCAAACTCGCCACTGGCACGTGGCGGTATTCCTGCATGCTGTGCGCCTTGACGTCGCGCTTGCCCTTGGCGGGGTGGTTGAGGCCCTTCTGCCGCAGGATCTCCTTGTTGTCCGCGCAGGCGTCCTTGGGGAACAGGTCCTCAGGGCAGGCGTAGAGCGAGCACAGGTTGCACTCGCAGCAGAACTGGCTGGAGAGCATCAGCGACTCGCCGACCATGTTGAACCCCAGCCCGCGCATGGCCATGTGCGGCTCGACGGGGTGCCCGATCAGGTAGCGCGGGCACATCTCCGTGCAGAAGCTGCACTGGTCGCAGGCCGACTTGCCGATCAGGCTGCGCGCGCGGCTCTCGGTCTCATACTTGCGCTGCAGGACGTGCTCGTTGGGGAAGCACAGGAGACCGCCCGTGGTGCGCGTCACCGGCTCGTCCCAGCCCTTCATGTTGCGGCCCATCATCACGCCGCCGACGAGCACGTGGCCGATCTGCGCCGGGTCCGCACCGACCGCGCGCAGCACGTCGCCAAACTTGGCGCCGATCGGCGCGCACACGGTGACGGGGTTGGGCACGTCGGCCGCGATGGTGAAGAACTTGCGCGTGACGGGCACGTCGCGGTCGAGGTTGAGCACGGTCTCGACGTTGCACACGAGGCAGCCGACGTCGAGCGGGATGCCACCCGGCGGGATCACGCGCCCGGTGGCCTCGTAGACGGTGATGAACTCGTCGCCCGCGGGGTAGTAGTCACCGAGCTCGAACACCTCGATGCCGAGCGGGGCGCCCGCCACGCGAATCTCGGCGATCAGGTCGGTGTACTTCTCCTTGATGCCGACGATGCCGCGGGTCGCGCGCACCTGCGTCATCGTGAGCTTCATGCCGCGCAGCACGCCCGCGAGGTCGTGGCGCAGGATCTCCTTGTCCTTGTGGAGCAGGGGCTCGCACTCCGCGGCGTTCAGGATCACCGTGTCAGCGGCGGCGTCGAGTTTCTTGTAGAACGGGAAGCCCGCGCCGCCGGCTCCGACGATGCCGTTGGCCCGGGCGCGCTCGATCAGGTTGGTGTGTACGGCGAGCATGGTTAGGCCCGGAGTATACGCCTCCCGCGCGGTCCCGTTCCCGCCGTCTCAGGGCCTCTCGACGCTTCCCGCGGGGCTGCCGCGGCGCGAAGATCCGACCGTCTCGTCGTCTTCGACCCGATGCACAGCTTCACCTTCCGCGTCCTTCCCGAACGCCTCGCCATCGCGCGCCTCCCGCAGGACGCGCCCTTCCCCGACTGGGCACTGGGCAGCTTCGTGCACCTCGCGCGCACGCCGGACGAGGTCTCGATCGTGTGCGCCCAGTCGCACGTGCCCGCGGCCGTGCGTCACGAGCGCGACCGGGTGGCGCTCGGCATCGTCGGCGTGGTCGAGATGACGACCGTCGGCGTGCTGGCCGCGCTGTGTGGCGCGCTCGCCCGCGCCGGAGTGAGCGTGTTCGTGATCTCGACCTACGACACGGACTGGCTGATCGTGCGTGCGGAGCAGTTCGCCGCGGCAAGGGCGGCGCTCGTCGCCACCGGTCACGCGCTCGAGGGCGAGCTGCCCAGAGCCTGAGCGCTCAGGGCTTCGGGCGGCGACGCTTGGTGACCGCATCGCGCAAGAGGAACTCGATGTGCGCGTTCAGCGAGCGCAGGTCTTGGTTGGCCCAGCGCCGCAGCTCGTCCATCAGGTCCGGCGAGAGCCGCAGCAGGAACGGCTTGCGCTCCTGCGGCGGCTGCTCGCGTTGCTTGAAGCCCTCCGCCACGCTGCGCCCTCAGTTGTAGAGCGAGCCCGTGTTGACCACCGGCTGGGCGTTGGCCTGCCCGCACAGCACGACGAGCAGGTTGCCCGTCAGCGTCGCACGACGCTCGTCGTCGAGGTTGACCGTCCCCTTCTCGGAGAGCTTCTCGAGCGCCATCTCGACCATGCTGACCGCACCTTCGACGATCAGCTTGCGCGCGGCGATGATCGCAGTCGCCTGCTGGCGCTGCAGCATCGCGGCGGCGATCTCGGGTGCGTAGGCGAGGTGCGAGAGGCGCGCCTCGAGGACCTCGATGCCCGCGAGGGCAAGGCGCTTGGCGAGCTCGACCTGCAGCTCTTGCGCCACCTCGTCCGCCGAGCCGCGCAGCGTGGTCGCGACATCGCCGACCTGCCCGTCGTCGTAGGGGTGTCGGCTCGCGACGAGGCGCAGCGCGCTCTCCGACTGCACCTCGACGAAGTGCTCGAATTGCTCGACGTCGAAGAGCGCCTGTGCCGTGTCGCGCACCTGCCACACGACCACGGCCGCGATCTCGATAGGGTTGCCGAGCAGGTCGTTCACCTTGAGATTCCCGCCGTTCAGGTTGTGGGCGCGCAGCGAGACAGGCTTCTTGCTCGTGAACGGGTTGGTCCACCAGAAGCCTGCGGTGCGGACCGTGCCGCGGTAGCGACCGAAGAGCACGAGCGCGCGGCCGAGGTTGGGCTCGACCACGAAGAAGCCGCACAGTGCGAGGAACGCGACAAGCGCCATCGGCACGACGAGCAGCGCCACGCCGGGCTCTTGGTTCGCCACACCGGCGATGATGAACAGGATCGTGGCGGCGATGAGCAAGAGCTCGAGCGCGAGCATCAGGTAGCCGGAGAAGGGCTTGAAGGCGATTTCTTGCGAGGGGTTGCGCGCTTGCATCGGGATCGGGCTCCTTGGGTCCCCGGGTGGGGGACTCTAGTATCAAAGTGATATCACCCACCTACGCAGACCTGCGCAAGGGCATTCGAGCGATTCCGGAGAATCAGCGCGCGGCGGGCTTGAGGCTGCGCCACAGCGCCACGCCGAGCACGCCGAGCGAGACGGCCATGCCCACGTGGGTGAGGCCGTAGACGGCGTGGCGCAGGGGCACGAGGCCGCCGAAGTAGGCCGCGTCGATGGCGTCGAAGTCGCGCGCCCCAAAGCGCACCGAGAGCAGCGTGTGGTAGCCCTTGTAGAGCATCAGTGCGAGCGTCGCGGCCGTGAAGGGCACGTAGCCGCAGGTGAGCCAGCGCAGCGTGCGCGGCGAGAGCTCGGAGCCGCCGCTGCGGTGCGCGAGGTCGAGCGCGGCGGCAAGCGCGATCGGCATGAGCACGCCGGTGACGAGCATGTGCCCGTGCACGAGCGCGAGCGACAGCACCGCCTCGAGTCGCGCCCCGGCCGCGATCTCGGCGTAGTCGAGCTTCTTGGACGACTCCTGGAACGCCACGCCGGAGAGCAGTCCGAGCGCGAGCATCACGATCGCGAAGCGGAGCAGGGTGCGAGTCGTCGAGCGGTAGGCGTCGGGCAGCATCGTCATGGGCCTTGCAAGTGTCGGCAGCGGCACGGAGGTTAGCAGTTCCTGGCGAGTTGAATCCGTCTCGATGTCTCGCGCGGACGGCCTCTCGCCACCCATGCGACACATCCTGCTCCCGCTGCTTCTCCTGTCCGCCTGCGCCACGCAGGACGCGCCTCCCACGCCGATGTCCCGAGCCACGCTGTTCGACTTCTCCGACCCGGCCCGCCTCCGCAACTGGCGCAACGTCGACGACGACGTCATGGGCGGCGTCTCCTCGAGCCGGATCGAGCCCAGCCCTCGCGGCGCGCGCTTCCACGGCACGGTTTCGCTCGAGAACAATGGCGGCTTCGCCTCCGTGCGCTCGACGCCCGCGCCGCTCGGGCTCGCCGGCACCGAGGGGCTCGAGCTCGAGCTCGTGGGCGACGGCCACAGCTACAAGCTCTCGATCCGGCTCGACGAAGCCTTCGACGGCGTGAGCTACCAGACGAACTTCACGCCGCCCGCCGGGGAGCCCAGCCGCGTGCGGATCGCCTTCCGCGAGCTCGTCCCCATGTGGCGCGGCCGCCGCGTCCCCGACGCTCCCTCCTTTGATCCGGAGCGCGCGACGCAGGTCGGCCTCGTGATCGGCGACAAGCAGGCCGGCCCCTTCGAGCTCGAGCTGCTCGCCATCCGCGCCTTCGGCCCCGGTTCCTGAGCGGGAGGACGGCTTCCCGGACCCTCACGTCCCCCGATTTTCCAGAAGGCGGGTAACTTCGTTCCTGCTTCACGGATTGCCTTTGGGGCGCCCCTCCGAGTCCGGCCCAGCGCCGCGGCGAGGCTCGCCATCGGTACCCGTTCCCCCGTGAGGAGTCGTTCGATGTCGTTGTTCCTGCCGCTCGCACTGCTGATCCAAGCTCCGCCGCCCGCTCCGGCGCCTGTGCCCCTCGATGACACCCGCGACGCGGTGCACGGCGAGGCGCCGGTGATGCCGTTCGAGTTCGCGGACGACTCCGTCCCGCTGCCCAATCCGGCCGTGTGGAAGGAGGGCGAGCAGGGCGACGTGCTCGTGGAGCCGCGCAGCGGCGACCCGTTCTTCCTCGGCTTCATTCCCGGCAAGCACTACCCGCCGGCCACCGAGCGCATCGACCCGCGGCTCGACTTCTCCGACGCCATCGCGGGCCTCGACGGGCGCGGCCATGGGGAAGGCTACGCGTTCGTGATGTTCGGCAAGCGCATGACGGCGGAACGCGTCGAGGCCCTGCGCGGGCTCGGCGTGCGTGTGCTCGACTTCCACCCGTACTACACGCTCAAGGTCGCGCTCGCTCCGGAGCTCGTCGACCGCGTGGCGGGCCTCGACTTCGTGCGCTGGGTGGGCGCGGTGCAGCCGTGGCAGAAGGTGCATCCGCGGCTCGTGCAGGAGCTCTCGCAGCGCGCCTCTGGCGAGCGCGTGCCCGTGTTCATCAACCTGTTCGAGTCGGACCTGTGCGCGGCCTCGACGTCGCGTCCGGTCGGCAGCGTGGCGCACGGCGACGGCGACACGTACACGACGAACGAGGCCGAGAGCGCGCAGGCGCGCAGCTGGATGAGCAACGGCTGGCAGCAGAAGCGCCTGCAGGAGCTCGGGATCGAGATCCGCTCCTACGCGGACTCGATCCAGGCCTTCCGCGCAGACATGACGGCGGCGCAGCTCGAAGCGCTCGTGGCGCTCGACTTCGTGCAGTTCGTCGAGTTCGAAGCGCCGATGACGCTCGCTCACGACGAGTCGATGCCGCTGATCAACGCCGACCGCGTGCGCGCCTCCTACGGCGGCGGCACGAACTCCGCGGCGATCGTGGGTGTCATCGACTCGGGCCACGACCTCGGCCACACGGCTCTCGACCAGTTCACGGTGGGCTGGGACTTCACGCCGGAGAGCCTGGGCGCGTTTCAGGACCTCAACGGGCACGGCTCGCACGTCAGTGGCACGATCCTCGGCAACGGCGACGTCGACGACAGCTACCAGGGCGTCGCCCCCGGCCTCGGCTGGGCAGCCAGCGGCCGCATCTTCGCCGCCAAGATGTTCAACTCCAGCGGTTCGTCCCTTGGCGTGGACTACGCAGCCCTGCTGGGAGTGATGCACTCGCCGTACTTTGACGGCGTGGCCACGACTCAGCGACCGATGGTCATCAACAACTCCTACGGTGCGTCGGCAGTTGGAGCGACTGGCACCGAGGCCCGCGCGCGCACGATCGACGCGGAGGTCTGGGACCACGATCAGATGTTCGTGTTCGCCGCGGGCAACGATGGACCCGGACCGCAGACCTGCTGCGAGCAGGCGTCGGCCAAGAATGCCCTGACGGTGGGCTCCACCGTTGATTTCGGACCGCAGCCCGGTGCGGTGTCGAGCTTCTCGAGCCGCGGCCCCACCGGCGATGGTCGCTGGAAGCCGAACGTGTGCGCGCCGGGCGACGCGATCTTCTCGATCCTCGCGGAAACCGCCAGCAGCTACACGACGATGTTTGGCACGAGCATGGCGTCGCCGCACGTCACGGGCGTGGCAGCACAGCTGTGCGATCGCTACTCGTTCCTGCGCTACAACCCCGAAGCGCTCGCGGCCGTGCTCATGGCGACGGCCATCACGAAGGACAACCAGATCCTCACCAGCACCGCGACGGGAGTGACGCACTTCAACAGCTACGGCACAGGTCGGGTGGATGCCTACAAGGCGACGGGAAGCAACGGCCAGCAGTCCCTGTACTTCTGGAGCAGCACCATTCCCTTTGGGAACTCCACGTATGTCGAGCTCCCGGTCGCGGCCGGAGCCACGCGCCTGTCCGTCGTCGTGCACTATCTCGAGCCTGAGGCCTCCTCGGGTGCCTCGCAGGCGCTGCGCAACAACCTCGACTCTTGGCTCGACGCGGAACCCTACAGCGCAGGTAACAACGCCGGGGACTACTCGGCACAGCAGTCGAGCGTCGACAACACCGAGGTTCGCATCCTCAACAACCCGCTCGAGGGTGGTTGGCGCATCAAGGTGGCGCCGGTCTCGCTCGTACCGTTCGAATCCGTGCGCGTGGGCATCTGCGCGGTCGTCACCTACGGCGACACGTCGCCGACGCCGACCCTCAACGTCACGGCCGACGACATCTACGTCAACACCAACCAGCCGGTCACCGTCACCGCGACGTACACCAATCCGAGCTACGTCGCTTCCGCCGTCTACTTCGACCGCGACGCGCCGGGGGCATCGCAGTCCGCCCTCTATGGCAGTCTTGCAGACGGTTCGACCGCGAACTGGACCGGAACGGACGTCACCATCGGCAACGTGGCTCACGCTTCGTCGCGCGCGGCCAATTGGGACCTGAGATGGTTTTTCGAAGGCATCAAGACGTTCAGTCTCGACGCGAACTCGGACAACGCCGTTGATGTCACGGACAGCGTGACGATCTTCGTCGACAACACGCCGCCGCCGCTGCCAACGGGACTGCAGTCCTCGACCCACACGCCCGACGTGTGGACCAACGACACGACCATCACGTACACGTGGTCCCAAGCTGTGGACAACGTGTCGGGCGTCGATGGCTACGGGACTTTCACCTCGTCCGGCGCGGCCGGCAGTCCGAGCCCACTCAAGGACATCGAGCAAGTCGCGAGCTACAGCGAGACGCTCGCCCAAGGCTCGTGGCACTTCAACTTGCGGCCGGTCGACAACAGCGGCAACTGGAACGCGAGTTACGCGAGCGTCGGCCCGTTCCGCATCGACCTCACCGGACCGGCCGCGGCCACGGGCCTCGCTTCCGCGTCGCATCAGGTGAACGTGCAGAACTGCGCCACGGTCGTCGGGGTCAGCTGGACGGCCGCGGTCGACACCGGTGGCTCTGGGATCGGCGGATACGCGGGCCTGTGGGACTCGAGCCCCGCGACCGTGCCGTCGGGCGCGCTCAACATCGCGGCGAGCGCCACGAGCTTCTCGCTGTCGATCGGCTCGTCGACGATCGGTCGCTACTTCCACCTGCGAGCGCAGGACCGGGCCGGCAACTGGGGCGCGACCGCTCACTTCGGCCCGATCTACGCCAACGCGAACTCGGTGCTCGTGTACTGCACGGGCAAGACGAACTCGCTCGGCTGCGTGCCCTCGATCGGAACCAATGGCAACCAGCCGTCGAAGAGCGCCGGCAGCTTCACGGTGACGTGCAGCAACGCGCTCAACCAGAAGTCCGGGCTCCTGTTCTTCGGCACCCAGCCGCAGAACCTGCCGTTCCAGGGCGGCACGCTGTGCGTCGCCTCGCCGACGATCCGCACGACGAACACCAACTCGGGCGGTAGTGCGAGCGGCAACGACTGCACGGGCACGTACAGCTTCCAGTTCTCGACGGCGGTGATGAGCCTCTACGGCATGGACGCCGGCGAGACCTTCTACGCGCAGTGGTGGATGCGTGACCCGGCGAGCCCGTCGACCACGGGCCTCTCGAACGCGGTCAAGTTCACGGTCTGCCAATAGGCCGCGACTCGCCATCGACGCGCGCCGTCTCTCGCTTCCGGCGGGAGGCGGCGCGCTCCACTTCAGCCGCGCAGGCTCTCGATCGGGCGCGAGCGCAGGGCGCGCGAGCTTGCTGCGAGACCGCAGGCGGCGCTCAGCAGCGCGACTGCGAGTGCGGCGAGCGGAAGCGAAGCCCAAGGAAGCTCCGGGCGCGTGTCGACGACGCGCTCGAGGAACACCGCCGACAGAACGAAGCCCGCGCTGGCGCCGATCAGGCCCGCGACGAGGCCGACGAGACCGTACTCGAGAGCGAAGAGCCGCACCACGCCGAGGCGGGTGAGACCGAGCGTCTTGAGCAGCGCCACCTCGCGCCCGCGCTGCAGGGCCGTCGACGTCGCGACGCCGCCGAGGATCACGAGGCCCGTGACGATCGTGAAGAGTCCGAGCACGCGCACGCCCAGCGCGAGCTTCGAGACGACGTTGAGCACCTTGTCGAGGATGGGGCGCACGCGGATCGGCGTGACGTTCGGGAAGTCGTCGGCGAGCGCGCCCTGCAGCCGCAGCTCGCTCTCGGGCTCGAGGCGCGCAGCGGCGAGGCGGAAGTGGGGAGCGGCATCGAGCGCGCCCGGCTCGGCAACGAGGAAGAAGTTGATGCCGAAGCTCTCCCACTCGACCTTGCGGATCGAGGTGACGAGCAGCTCGACCTTCGTGCCCTGCACGTCGAACTCGATGCGCGAGCCCAACCCCACGCCGAGGTCCTCGGCGAACTTCTCCTCGAGGCTCACCTCGAGCCGCTCCGGATCGCTCCAGAGCTCGCCCTCGACGAGCTTGTTGTCGGGCGTGAGCTCCTTCATCCACGTGATGCGCTGCTCGCGCGTGAGCACCCAACGCCGACGGCCCACGCCGCTGTCGTCAGGGCGCCGGCTCGAGAGCTCCTTCACGTCGACGCCGTCGATCGCGCTCATGCGGGCGGTGAGCACAGGCACGCTGCGAGGTTCCGGGGCTCCGAGCTCGCGCAAGCGCGCCGCAACGCCATCCCACTGGTCCGGCTGCACGTCGATCAGGAACACGCTGGGCGCATCCAGCGGCAGCGCCGTGCGCAGCCGTTCGGTGAGACGCGTGTCGACGAGCACCATCGACGTCACGACCAGCACTCCGAGCCCGAGAGCGACGGTCGCGCCTGTCACGCCGATGCCGGGGCGCGCGAGCGCAGCGATGCCATGGCGCAGGTACGGATCGAGTCCTTCGCGCGGCACGCGAGCCGCGCACCACGTGAGCGCGCGCGCCGCGAGCACGAGCAAGAGCGCCAGGACGGCGAGTCCACCCGTGAATCCCAGCGCGTACAGCGCGTCGCGACCCTGAGCGAACGCAGCGCCGTACACGCCCGCGGCGAGCAGCGCGAAGGCCGCGACGTTGACGCTGCGCGGAGCGGGGAGCGGCTCGACGTCATTGCGCAGCACGCGTACCGGTGCCACGCGCCAGATCGCGAGCAACGGCGGCACGCTGAACACGAGCGCGATGCCGAGACCAAGTCCGACGCCCTTCGCGAACGGCGCGAACTCCCACGCGATCACGTGCCCTTCCGGCACGAGCTCGGGCGCTGCGACCGGGATCAAAAAGGGCAGCAGCGAACCGGCGGTGGCGCCGACGACGCTGCCGACGAGCGCGAGCAGGCCGACATGGCCGAGATACATCGCGAGCACCTCGCGCGGCCGGAAGCCGATCGCGCGCAGCACGGCGACGCCTTGGGTGCGCGCCGCGATCCACGCGCGCACGATCTGCGCGACCCCGGTGCCGCCGAGCACGAGCGAGAGCAGTGCGACGAGGCCGAGGAAGCTCTCGAAGCGCTCGAGCGAGCGTCGCAGCGCGGGCTGGGCATCGCGATGGGACTCGATGCGGAAGTACGGCGCGTCCTCGAGCTCGGCATCGATGCGCTCGCGCACGCGACGCAGCTCGCGCTCGCCGGGGTCGCTCGCGAGGCGATACAGCGCCTTGTAGCGCGTACGGCTGCCGAAGCCCTCGAGCTTCGTGCGCGCGAGCCCTTCGTTGTTGACGAACACGCGCGCCCCGAGCGTGAAGCCCATGTCGAGCCGCCCGGGCTCGTCGAGCACCGCCGCCGCGATCTCGAACTCCTCGCCGCCGAGCTTGAGCGTGTCGCCGGGCTTGAGACCGCACTCGCGCAGCATGTCCACGGCCACGGCGCAGCGCTGCGCGGTGAGCAGCTCGCCGAGTCTGGCCGGTGGATCGAGCCGGATCTCGCCGAAGAACGGAAACGTCGCGTCGACCGCCTTCAGCTCGACGAGCTGGGTACGGCCGCCCGCCGCTGCCAGCGTGACCAGCTCGCGCACCTCGATGCGCTCCGCGGGCGCCCCGAACTCGAAATAGGGGTCCAAGGACTTCGGAATCGGCCTTCGTGCATCGATCGAGATGTCCGCGCCGAGCAGCTCTTGGGACTGCGAGCGCAGCACCGACTCGATCGACGCAACGAGCGCGCTGATGCCCGTCACCGCTGCCACGCCGAGCGCGAGGCACAGCACGAAGAACGCGAGCCGGCCGCGCGCGCCGCGTGACTCGCGCAGCGCCGCCGAGAGGACCAGCCGCGCATTCACGCCAGCGCGCCTTCCTCGATCCGGTCGACCCTGCCTGCTCGCAGGTGAATGCGGCGGCTCGCGAGGCGCGCGACTTCGCGATCGTGCGTGACGAGCACGAGCGTCGTGCCCTCACGCTCGCGCAGGCCTGTGAGCAGCTCGAGCACGCGCGCTCCTGTCGCCGCATCGAGGTTGCCCGTGGGCTCGTCCGCGAACAGCACCTTCGGCCGCGGCGCGAACGCGCGCGCGAGAGCGACGCGCTGCTGCTCGCCACCTGACAGCTGCGCCGGATAGTGGTGCGTGCGCTCGCCCAGACCGACCTGTTCGAGCAGCTCTCTCGCCCGCTCTCGCGCAGCGCTCACGCCCGCAAGCTCGAGCGGTAGCAGCACGTTCTCGAGCGCCGTCAGGTTCGGCAGCAGCTGGAACGACTGAAACACGAAGCCGACCTTGCGTCGGCGCAGCAGGCTCAGCGCATCCTCACTGAGGTCGTCGATGCGCTCGCCATCGAGGCGCACCTCGCCCGAGCTGGGCCGGTCGAGGCCCGCCAGCAGCCCGAGCAGCGTCGACTTGCCGCTCCCCGAAGGCCCGAGGATCGCGGCGAATTCCCCCGCGCCGAGCTCGAGGTCCACATGGTCGAGCACGGTCAGTTCATGACCGCCGGAGGCGAGCCGCTTGGTGAGCTGGTGGCAGGAGAGCATGGTGTTCGACTTGGACAGACTCATTGTGGTCCAGATCCGGCGGTCACTCAGCGACCAGATCGCGTTTTCGCACCTTGCTCGCTCGCCCCGGCCGGACCTCTGGTGTGTGGGCCGCACAGGACTCGTCCCGTCCGCTCGGACCGACGCACCCCGCAACGGATGCCTGCGAGGAGCGTGCGACGTCCTAGGCAGGCCGCGTCAGCACGGCGCCGAGAATTTCCGAGTCGCGCGAGCGCGGGCCAGCGCGCCTGACCCCAGCCGCGGAAGCTCGTGCGCGTGACGTCGCCACTCGAGCGCATCCGGACGCTGCTGTCGGCATTGAGGATCGCGCTCGGGCTGGGCCGGCGCTTCTCGGGTCGGATGCCGGCCACACGCTCCGCGTGGAACTCGGAGTAGTCCTGGAAGCGGATCGACATCCCGACGCGGCGCGCCATCTCCCGCAGCGAGGTCTTCGAGTACCACGCAAGGTGCACGGGCGGCAGCTCCGTCCGCCACAGCGCGTCCGCCGGGTGAAAGTCACGGCTCGGCATGGTCATGAGGAGCGAGCCTCCCGGGCGCAGCGCGTCGCGGATCGCCGCGAGCACCGCCACGGGCTGATCGAGATGCTCGAGCACCTCGGTCATC
>SXKQ01000068.1 GCA_005778045.1 Planctomycetia bacterium | reverse complement strand
GACGAGCTCGCGGGCGCCGAGGCCCGCGCAGTGCACGACGAGCGGCGCGGCGTCGAGGGCGGGCGCGAGCGAGTCGAGCGCCCGCACGACGAGCTCGCCGCCGAGCGCGCGGAAGCGCGCCATGAGCCCCTCGAGGTACAGCGGCATCTCGACCACGGGCACGCTGAGCTCGAAGCCGCGGTCGAAGCCGTCGGGCAGGAGCTCGGGGTGCAGCGCGCGCACGTCGCCCGCAGCCGAGCGGAACTCAGCGGCCTCGTCAGAAAGCCCGCGCGGCAGGAGCTCGACGCCGCGGCACATCGCCACCCCGCTCGCCGCATCTTTCGCGAGGGGCACCAGCGCCGCGTACGTCGCGCGCGCCCAGCCCGCCACGCGCTCGCGCGGCGCGACCTTGTACGGGTACCAGATCGCGCCCGCGACGGCCGAGGTCGTGCGCGAGGGGAGCTCGCGCGTCCACAGCTCGACCGCGACCCCGCGCTCGAGCAGCCGGATCGCGCTCGAGAGTCCCGAGACCCCGGCTCCGACTACGATCGCCCGCGCGCTCCCCATGCGATGGCGCAGCATATCCGCCCCACGGACCTCTCGGGCGAAGGCGAAGTGCGTGCACGGCGGCTCGCGCATGGAAAGCGCCGCGAGCCCGCGCGAGGACCGGGCGCCACTCGGCTCGTCCGGTTCGTCCGGCACGAGCGCGCGCACGCGACGGCTGCGAGTCCCTAGCGCGGCTTGAAGAGGTGGTCGGACTCCTGCGACCACGCGACGAGGCGATAGAGCGGCGCGAGCCGGCGCAGCTCGAGCACGAGCATCTCGGGCACGTCCTCTGCGAGCGCGTTGCCGCGCCCGCCAGGCGGCGCGGGCAGGCGCTGTTCGACCGCGAGTCCATGCTCGCCCGGCTTGTAGTAGCGGAAGAACTCGACCAGCTTGTCGCTGGTCAGCTTCCCGCAGATCCACTCGCCCTTCCAGTTG
Organism: Planctomycetia bacterium; assembly: GCA_005778045.1. The sequence continues at coordinate 7,948 of SXKQ01000068.1, read as the reverse complement.
TCGAGCTTGAGGCGGAAGCCGTCGAGTTCGTTCAGGAACGGCAGGAGGAGCGCGTAGCCCTCCTTCTGCGTGCGGTGCACGAGGTTCTGCCCGTCGAACCACGCATCCGGATGGATGCGCAGGCTGACCTCGATGGCCGCTTCCTCGACGGCCACGCACAGGTACGCGTTGCGGTAGGACGAGTCGAGGTCCTTCGCTAGCTCCGCTCCGAGCACCTGCTTGAGCCGCGCCTTTTCCTTCTTTCCGCGCGTGATGTAGGCCCAGATGCGCCGCACGCGCATGTGGTTGAACATGTGCGGCTGGTGCAGGCTCGTGCGGCTCTGCAGCTCGATCGCACCGCCCTTTCCCGCCACCTCAGCCGCGATTTCGTCGACGGCGAGCTTCGCGATCGAGGTCAGCTTGCGCCGCGTTACGAGCCGCCGGTCGTTGTACTGCGGATCGCGCCCGAGGGCCTCCGTCAGCGCATGGAAGTCGCCCTCCTCGAAGGGCGCGAGCTCGGCGAGCGGCTTGGGTTCCGGATCCTGTGCGGCAGCCATGGGGCGCAAGACTCTAGCGCGAGCGCGCGCAGCGCTCGAATGCGCGTCACTCGAGCAGCGCGATGCGCGGGTCGAGGTCCTCGGGGGCGAAGGTCTGGCCCTGAGCAAGGGCGTCGCAGGCGCGCAGGGCGACTTGGGTGACCCACTCGCGGCCGACGCGCGGCTGCGGGCCGATGGCGACGGTCGTGTCGAACCACGCGCGCGCCCGGACGGGGTTGCGACGGTGGATGAGCTCGAGCACGCCGAGGTTCTGGTGCGCGTCGCCCCAGGCCTCGATGAGCATGTCGAGCGCTTGCGCGGGCAGCTCGCCGGAGTCCTTCTGCCGCGCGCCGGCCTCGACGGCGGAGAGGAGCAGGCGCTCGGCCTCGTCGACGCGCGAGGGGAAGTGGTAGACGAGGATCAGCGCGGCGTCGTTGACCACGCGCACGTCCTGCGGCGCGAGCGAGGCGGCGGCGAGGTAGGCATCGCGGCTCGCGGCGAGCACGTCGCTGGCCTGGGCGAAGGTGCGCCCGGCGAGGGCGAGCTCGAGGTCGCGCACGGCGGAGTCGCTCGCGGCTGCGGCGAGCGCGCGGTGCTCGCGCGAGACGCTCACGAGGCCGACGCCCCACTCGCGGTGGAAGAAGCCCGCGTTGTTGGCGAAGTCCGCGTCGGCCGGGCGGTAGGCGTGCAGGTAGGCGTAGATGCGCGCGGCCTTGGACGCGGCGCCGACCTCGAATCCGCCGAGGGAATCCGCAGCGCCGCGCAGCCAGCGGTCGGCGACGAACTGCAGGCCCTCGACGCCGGAGCGCACGCGACCCTCGAGCCGCCACTCGAGTCCGCCGGGGAAGAGCTGCTCCATCGAACGGAACATGCGCTCGGCGGCGTCGAGCTCGCCGGCGTGGAAGCGCGTCCAGCCCGCACCTGCGCGACACATGACCTCGAAGCCCGTGCAGGCGCTCGCGTAGCTCGCCTCGAGCTCACGGCAGCGGCGGTAGAACGACTCCGCGCGCTCGAAGCGCGCTCCGGCGCCTGGATCGGTCGCGACGACCGGCACCGCGAGCTCGAACAGCTCCTGCGCGGCGAACCAGTGCGGCAGCGCGGCGTCGGGCTGGCGCGCGCACAGGCTCGCGTAGAACGACGCGACGCTCTCGGGGCCCTCGAGCGAACGCATCAGCGCGACGAGGCGCGCGTGCAGCGGCTCATTGGCGAGGTCGAGCTCGACCGCGCGCGCGAGCAGCTCGAGCGCACCATCGTTGCGCCCCTCCCACTGGTAGAGGTTTGCGAGCTGCACCGGCGGCCACGGATCCTGCGGCGCGGCATCGAGCGCGCGCAGGAGCAGCGCCTCGGTCTCGGCGAAGAGCTCCGGAGCCTGCTCATTGGCCTGGCGACGCGCGATGTACGCGTCGAAGCACGCCTCGCTCGCGATGCGCAGCTCCGTCGCGCTCGGCTGCATCTGCGCAGCGAGCCCACGGCGCGCGAAGTCGAGCGCGAGATCGCTCTTCAGCACCCCGCGCGCCGCGCGGCTCGCGCCAAACAGCGCCTGCGGTCCAGCGCCGAGCTCCAGCGCGCGCTGCCAGGCTGCGAGCGAGTCCTCGAGGAAGTTCGCGTCCCCGCGCACGGTGGAAGCCTCGAGCAGAGCCTCGGCGCGCAGCTGCCACGCCGCGAGCGACTTGGGTGAGAGAACGAGCGCATCGTCGATCGTGACGAGCGCGTCGAGGGAGGCGCCGGAGTCGAGCTCCGTGCGCGCGCGCTCGAGCAGGGGCGCGAGACCCTCCGGCTCGGACGGCGCGGCGGAACGACAGGCGGCGAGCAGGACGAGCAGCGCGAGAGACAGGGTTCGTCGCATGGGGGGCTACCTCTGCGCACTCTACCCGCGTCGCGCGGCGCGGCCACACCGGGCGTCGCGAGCCTGCGCGCATTACCATGGGGCCGCGCGGCTCGCCCGCGCATCGACGCCCTTCCCGAGTTCCGCGCTCCACCCCATGCGACACATCCTCCTCCTGCTCGTCGCGCTGCTCGCCCCCGCGTGCACAGGCCTCTCCGGCAAGCGCATCGACGTCGAGCGGCCTTCGGCCGGGACCGGCCCGCGCGTGCTCGGCGTGATCGCGCACCCCGACGACGAGCTCGCGTTCGGCGCCACGCTCTACCGGCTCTCGCACCAGCTCGGCGCGACGTGCGACCTGCTCGTGATCACCAACGGCGAAGGCGGCTTCAAGTACGCGACGCTGGCGGAGCCGCTGTACGGAGCGGCGCTGTCCGACGAGGCGATCGGGCGCGCGCTCTTGCCCGCGATTCGCCAGCGCGAGCTGCGCGAGTCGGCGCACATCCTCGGCGTCGCCTCGATCACGTTCCTCGGCGAGCGCGACCACCGCTACACGCAGGACCTCGACGAGGTGCTCGGGCCCGACGCGACCGCCTGGAACCTGCCGCGCGTGCGGCGTGCGCTCGCGAGCGCGCTGGACAAGGGTTCCTACGACTACGTGCTCGCGCTCGCGCCCCGCGAGGAGTCGCACGCGCACCACAAGGCGGCGACCGCCCTCGCGGCCGAGGCCGTGCTCGCTGTCCCCGCGGAGCGGCGCCCCGTGATGCTGGTCTCGAGCGTGCGCTCCGCCTCCGATCCCCTGACGCTCGTCTATGCGCCGGAGAGCGGCGCGAAGGCGGGCCCGTTCCTGTGCGACCGACGCGAGAAGCTCGGCCATCAGGACAAGCTCGACTACGGCATCGTCGTCAACTGGGCCATCGCGGCGCACAAGTCGCAGGGCTCGATGCAGCTCTACATGGGGCGCGGCGATCGCGAGGAGTTCCTGCTGTTCGGCGACCGCAGCGCCCAGGCCTCGCTGCGCGCGGAGGCCTTGTTCACGCGCCTGCGCGAGGCGCAGCCGCCGGTGCGCGAGTACAGCGAGAGCGCGGGCACCAACTACGAGTCCCTGCCTTGAGCCAGACCACCGGTCGCCTGCGCTCGCTCGACGCGCTGCGCGGCTTCGACATGCTCTGGATCGCCGGCGGCGGCGCGATGCTGCAGGCGTGGGCCGACTCGAACGACTGGGCGTGGCTCGACGCGGCGCGCGCGCAGACCGAGCACGTCGAGTGGAACGGCTTCACGTTCTGGGACCTGATCTTCCCGCTGTTCCTGTTCCTCGCGGGCGTCTCGCTGCCGCTGAGCCTCGCGCGCCGTCGCGCGGAGGGCGCGAGCGATGCGGAGCTGGCGCGGCACTCGCTGCGCCGCGGGCTCACGCTCGTGCTGCTCGGGCTCATCTACAGCGGGCTGCTCAAGTTCGACTTCGCCACGCTGCGCTGTGCCAGCGTGCTCGGGCGCATTGGTCTGGCGTGGATGCTCGCGGCGTGGATCGTGCTCGCCACGAGGACCACGCGCGCGCGCGTCGGCTGGGTCGTCGGCATTCTCGTGGGCTACTGGGCCGCGCTGACGCTCATCCCGGTGCCCGGGTTCGGCGCCGCGAACCTCGAGCCGGGCACGAACCTCGTCGACTGGTTCGACCAGCGCTTCCTCCCCGGACGCCTCTACCGCGACGTACGCGACCCCGAGGGCCTGCTCGCGACGGTCCCAGCGGTCGCGACGGCGCTGTGCGGCGCGCTCGCGGGAGAGTGGCTGCAGCGACGCGACCTCGAGCCGGCGCGGCGCGTCAGCGGCCTTGCGGCGGGCGCGCTCGGCTGCCTCGCGCTCGGCGCGCTGTGGGCCCTCGTGTTCCCGCTCAACAAGAACCTCTGGACGAGCTCCTTCGTGCTGTGGTGCGCGGGCTGGAGCCTGCTGCTTCTGTGCGTGTTCCACCTAGTGATCGACGTGTGGAAATTTGAGCGCGGCGCCTTTGCGCTCGAGGTGATCGGGGCGAACGCCATCACGATCTACGTGCTGCAGTCGTTTGTCGATTTCGACGCGCTCGCGAAGCTCCTGCTCGCCGGCCGCGGGGCGCTCAAGCTGCACCCGGCGCTGGTGGCCGGGGGCGGCCTCGCGCTCAAGTGGACGGTGCTCTACGTCCTGTGGCGCGCACGCATCTTCCTGCGCGTGTAGGGCGCGGGACGGGGTCGGGAGCCTAGAATCAGGCCCCACGGGGGGAGCGGCCGATAGCTCCCCGGACGCCGATGACCCAGACCCGCGACAAGCGCCGCTTCGCCCACTTCGAGTACGACCCGGTCGAGGACCGGCTCGGCGAGGGGCCGCTGTCGGCGGTCTACCGCGCCCGCGACGTGCGGCTCGAGCGCACGGTGGCGCTCAAGATCCTGCGCGCGCACGTGGAGATCGACCCGGAGGCGAACCAGCGCTTCGAGCGTGAGGCGCGCCACACCTCGAACCTCGTGCACCCGAGCATCGCCACGATCTACGAGTACGGCGAGTTCGAGGGCGAGCGCTACATCGCCATGGAGTACCTCCAGGGCCGCACGCTCGACCGCATCATCAAGGACCAGCTGCTCGGTCTCGAGGAGGCGCTGCGCATCGCGCTGCAGGTGACGAGCGCGCTGGCGCTGGTGCATCGCCACGGGCTGATCCACCGCGACCTCAAGCCCGCGAACATCATGGTGCTGCACGACGGTGCCGTGAAGCTGCTCGACTTCGGCATCGCGCGAGCGCGCGGCGAGTCGACCATCACGCAGCAGGGCATGCTGGTCGGCACGGTGCTGTACATGAGCCCCGAGCAGGTGCGCGGCGAGGAACTCGACGTGCGCAGCGACGTGTTCGCGCTCGGCTCGGTGCTGTACCACGCGGTCTCGGGCCAGCTCGCGTTCCCCGGCAACTCGTTTCCCGAGGTCTGCATGGCGATCCTCGACGCCCGCCCGCGAACGCTGTCGCAGGTGCGCCCGGGCGTGCCGCAGTCGCTCGAGGACTTCATTGCGCGCTGCCTCGACGCGGATCCGGCGCGGCGCTACGCGAGCGCCGAGGTGGCACACGGCGTGCTGCTCACGATCGTCGATGGGCTCGCTCCGCGCGGCGCACGCGAGCACGCGGCGCACCTCTCGGGCCACCTCGCTCTGGCGCCGATTCGCTCGAATCCCGCGCATTCAGGCCTCGCCGCGGACCTGCGCAAGGACATCGCCTCGGAGCTCGCGCGTGCGGGTCTCTCGACCACGCTGCTCGGCGATGACCGGGTGCCCTCGAACATGGGCGTCGACTTCACGCTGCGCGGCGAACTCTCGGTCGATGGACCGCGCGCGAGACTGCTCGTGGTGCTCGAGGCGAGTCCGCAGCAAGACCTCACGCGCACACGCGAGGTCTGGCGCGACACGATCGAGCACAGCGATCCCGACGAGTGGGCCGTGCAGGGCGCACTCGTGCGCGCCGCCGTGCGCCACCTGCGCCGGCAGTTCACCGAACACCCGCTGCGTAACTCTGACGAGGCGCGCGCGCGCGATCCGGAGGCCGCACGGGCCAGCGCGTTGCGTGGGCACGAGATTCTGCACCGCGGCATGACCAAGCACCTGCTCGCGTCGATCTCGCTCTTCCGGCGCGCGCTCGAGCACGACTCGCGTTGCGCGCTGGCGCACGCGGGGCTCGCCGAGGCGCTGGTCCGCAAGTACCTGTACTGGGACGGCGACGAGTCGTTTCTCGCGGAGAGCCGCCAAGAGGCGCGGCGCGCGCTCGCGTTCGATCCCGCCTGCGCCGAGGCTCACACGTCGCTCGGCTTCGGCTATCACCTGACCGGCCTCGCCGTGGACGCGCAGCGCGAATACCGCCTTGCGATCCAGCTCAACCACGACGAGTGGCTCGCCCACCGCCTGCTCGGCGCGCTGCTCTCGCGCGAGGGCAACTTCAAGGGCTCCTCGCCGCTCCTCAAGCGCACGATCGCGATCCGTCCGGGCTACATCTCGACCTACGACCACCTGTACTCCGTGCTGCAGCGCCTCGACCGCTACGAGGAGGCGATCGAGATGGCCGACTGCGGCATCGCGGCCGCGCGCCGCCAGCTCGCCCGCGTGCAGGACGACCAAGACACGCGCCTGCATCTCGCCATGCTGCTCGCGCGCATGGGGCTGCGCGCCGAGGCGCTCGCCGAGCTCGACACCGCGCACCAGATCGCTCCCAAGGACGGCTTTACCGCGTGCATGAGCGCGCAGGTGCACGCCGTGCTCGGCAACCCTGACGAGGCGCTCGCGTACCTGACGCTGGCGCAGTCGCGCGGCTACTACATCCGCAGCGAACTGCGCAGCTCCGAGTTCGAGATGCTGCGCGGCCTGCCCGCATTCCAGACTCTCGGGCGCTGAGTCACGGGCGTATGCTGTTGGGTACCCAGTGGGGGGCGATCGCCCCTGCGCCGCACGAGGTGAACCCGCGATGATCCTAGCCTTACTGCTCTCTCTCACGGTCCCGCCGCACCCGGGCATCGAGAGCGCCGCCGCGGTGACGTCGCGACAGGACGCGACCGCGACCTACCCCGGGCTCGTCAAGGAGTTCGAGGCCGCCGTCAAGACGTGGCGCGACGAGCTGCGCGCGCTCTCGAAGACCGACAAGGTGAAGGCCGAGGCGCTCGAGAAGCAGCACCCAGTGATCGCGTTCTGGCCGCGCTTCGAGGAGCTCGGCGCGAGCGATGGCCGCGCGTTGCTGTGGATGCTCGAGGAAGGCGACAAGCTGCCCGGTGCGAAGTCCGAGACCGTGGCGACGAAGTCGCGCCTCATGGCCGAGCTTCTCGGGAAGTACGCCAGCCAGCCGTGGGCCGGCACGGACTTGCCGCGCACGCTCGCGCGGCAGCGCATCTGGTTCGACGAGGAGTGGGTGCGCGCGCAGCTCGAGGCCCTCGCGACCGCGTCGAAGTCGAAGGAAGTCTCGGCCAGTGCGCTCGCTGCGCTCGTCGGACGCCTGACGGGCAAGAACGCGACGCCCGAGGAGCTTGCGCGCGCGAAGGCGATCGAAGCGCGCCTCGCGTCCGAGTTCGCGGGCACCGCGGCCACCACGGCGCTGGTCGAGAAGGGCGCGGGCGCGAAGTACGAGAAGGGCGGCCTGCCCGATGACTTCGAGGCCACGGACACCGACGGCGTGAAGTTCAAGCTCTCCGACTACCGCGGCAAGGTGGTGATGCTCGACTTCTGGGGCTTCTGGTGACCGCCCTGCCGGGAGATGATCCCGCACGAGCGGTCGCTCGTGGAGAAGTACAAGGACCGCCCCTTCGCGATCGTGGGCGTGAACACGGACTCGAGCAAGGATGAGTACGCCAAGAAGGCCGCGGAGCAGAAGGTCACGTGGCGCAGCGCGTGGACCGGCGGGACCAACAACGCGATCTCGCGCCAGTTCAAGGTGGGTGGCTATCCCACCGTGCTGCTGATCGACGGCACGGGCAGGATCCGCGAGAAGTGGCTGGGCGCGCCGCCGCCGAAGGCGCTCGAGAAGGCCATCGACGAGTTGCTCGCGGAGCTCGAGAAGCCCGCCAAGTAGCCCGCAGAGCCACTGGAACGTGCCGCGCCGCGCTCCCGTTGAGGGATTCGCGGTG
>SXKQ01000067.1 GCA_005778045.1 Planctomycetia bacterium | reverse complement strand
GGTTCGAATCCACTCGAGGGCACCACCTCCCCTGCGCGCGGGACGGGCTACGAAGCGTCGCCGCTGGCTGACTTGCCGCGAACCACCACGCGTGGACCTCCGCGGGACGGGGCCCGCTACGGGGATCCGGCGCAACGACGCCAAGGCGTCGTCGCGGTCGGCAGCTGGCGCCGCCGACTCCCCGGCTTACCGGTTCGAATCCACTCGAGGGCACCACCTCCCCTGCGCGCGGGACGGGCTACGAAGCGTCGCCGCTGGCTGACTTGCCGCGAACCACCACGCGTGGACCTCCGCGGGACGGGGCCGGATCTCCGGCGGACGAACGGGGGTCAGTCGGAGGCGGGGTCGAGGGGCGCGACGGCGGTCAGGGTCAGGTCGAAGGACTTGGGGTCGAGCGCGAGGGTCAGCAGCGCGACCGAGCAGGTCTCGAAGTAGGTGATCTGGCGGTCGAAGCTCGCCTTGAGGGCCGGGATCTGCTCGCGCAAGAGCTCGCGCTCGCGCAGGGCGAGCGAGGGGCCCACGATCTCGTTCAGCTGGCGCTGGGTCTCGGAATCGAGCTGGTTGCGGCGCTTGCCGGGGAACTGCTCGCGCAGCACGCGGTCTTCCTCGCGGGCGCGCTCGAGGTCCCAGTCGATGCGGGCCTTGGCCTCGTCGACGGCGCTGCGTTCAGCATAGGCGCGCAGGGTCTTGGACAACGTGCGCGGGTTGAGCCACACGAACAGGTTGGAGGCCGGCAGGGCCTCGCTGACCAGCTGGTTGAACTCGGGGCGATCGGAAAGCCGCTCGACGTCGAGCAGCGGGTTCGAGCGGTTGAGCAGGTCGCTGACGAGCTGAAACGAGTTGGAGATGAAGTACAGCTCGGCGTTGCGCGCCACGGCGAAGTGGCCGGTGCCATCGATGAACGGCGACCAGAACTCCCAGGCCTCGAAGCCACCGGACAGGTTGTTGATGAACACGCCGCGGCCACCGTTGCGACCCTGCAGTCCGAAGCGGCCTTGGTTGTCGTTGATGAGCTTCTGCAACTCGAGCAGCCGCTTGTGCGCACGTTCGGAGCCCTCGGTCCACAGGACCAGCGCAAAGGCCGGCACGGGCACGTCGTTGTGCGGCGGGTCCTTCTCGGCATTCACAGGGAAGTCGTTCGGCCGCACGATCAGGCCGAGGCGGCCCTTGAAGAGCGTGTTGAACTCCTTGATGGCAGCCGCGGCGCTGTTGTATTGGCCCGTGCTGCGCAGGGTCTCGTCGATCAGCTGGCGCTGGGCCGGCTCGAGCGAGGTGTACAGCTCGGTCAAGAACTCGCCCAAATCGACCTCGAGGTGCGCGAGCAGCTGCGTGTCGGGACGGGCGATGCGCGCCAGCCCGTCCACGATGGCCTTCGACTCGCGCCCGCGCTGGCGATACAGCGCCTTTTGGAAGGGCGTCATGGTCTCGCTCGAGAGCTCGCCGTGCAGGTCGACGACCACGCCCTGATCGAAGCCGACGGTGCCCGCGATCGTGCGCACGCTGGCGAGCTGGAACATGCGCCCGAGCAGCGCCTCCCAGGGCTGGTCCGAGCCGGGGTCGGGGCGCCGCAGCGAGAGCTGCAGCTTCTCGATGGCTGTGCGCCAGTCGATGTACAGCTCGAGGTCGTGGCCACCGCTCGTGCGCTGGGGTTGCGCGATCTCGTCGTTGTAGGTGGCGCTCAGTCCGAAGCTCTCCTGGCCGCCGCGCGCACGCAGGTCGCTCGCCTTCTCGACGAGCTCGCGCGACGTACCGACGATCACCACATCCTGAATGCGCCCCACGTGCAGCGGACGAGCCAAGCCGACACCCGAGAGCGTCAAGAAGCCCTCTTCTAGTTTCACCACCAACCCACGCTCGTCGAGGCCCACGAGACTCGGGTGCTCGAGCGCTGCCACGGCCAGCTTGCCCATCCACGAGGCGCGGCCGTAGACGGCCCAGTCGGCCTGCTCGAGCGTCAGGCCCTTGAAGTAGCCTGCAATCGCGAGTTCCTCTCCGCCGAGCACGTCGAGCGGATCGACCCCGAGGGCGTCGATCTCGGCCTTGAGCCGGTCGAGCTGCGCCTCGATCTGGTGACGGGCCTCGAGCTCGGCGCGCTCGGGCGACTCGAGCCACGCGCGCCAGCCGGCGGTGCGCTCGAGCTCGGCCTGCACCGCAAGCCGCGGCACGCGCTCGAAGTCCTCGGCGAGATTCGACTTGGCTGCGAAGAAGTCGATCCCGCGCGGCACGAGGGTCGAGACGTCCGCGTCGTAGTCCGACTCGGTCGGGCTGAACACAAAGGTCGAGAAGGCGAAATAGCCCGCGAACAGCAGTACGAGCAGGAAGACGAAGGCGTAGCGCAGGAGGCGGCGGGTCATGGCGGGTGTGCAGTCAGAGCGTGACGGGAGTGCGCGCGGGAGTCCAGCTTGGTCCGGCTGCGTGGACGTACTTGTCTCGACACGCCGCGCTGGCGACCGCGAGGTTCGACGCCCCAGAAGGCCGCGCCTTCCCGACGGCGACGAGCCCCCCCGCCTTGACCTCGGAGGGGCGATGCCCGACGCTACTTCCCCCGGTCTTCGCCGGCCGCGTCCCCCGCACGCCGATGTCCCTTTCCCGCCGCGCTCAGTCGATCTCGCTGTCCGTGACGCTGGCCCTCGATGCCCGCGCCAAGGCGCTCGCGGAGTCGGGCCGCGACATCGTGAACATGTCCGTCGGCGAGCCGGACTTCCCCGCCCCGTCGGTGGTCCAGCAGGCGGCCTCGCGCAAGGTGCTTTCGGGCGACGTGAAGTACACCCCGGCGGCCGGCACGCGCGCGCTGCGCAAGGCGATCGGCGAGAACGCAGCCACGGTGCGCGGCATCGCGCCTTACGCCGTCGAGGAAGTCACGGTCTGCCACAGCACGAAGCACGCGCTCTCGGGCGCTGTGCTCGCGCTCGTCGATCCGGGCGACGAAGTGCTGCTCTTCCTGCCCGCATGGGTCAGCTACGTCGAAATCGTGTGCATCGCCGGCGGCGTGCCGGTCAACGTGCCGTCGCGCGCCGACTGCGGACCCGACTTCGAGGCCATCGAGCGCGCGATCACGCCACGCACGAAGGCCGTGCTCTTCAACAGCCCGAGCAATCCGACCGGCTACGTCTGGAGCCACGACGAGGTCCGGCGACTGGCGGAGCTTTGCGAGCGCCGCGGCCTGTGGATCCTCTCGGATGAGATCTATCGCCGCCTCGTGTACGAGGGCGAGCCGAACCTGAGCCCGGCGACCTTGAGCCCCGCCCTGCGCGCGCGCACGATCGTGCTCGACGGCGCCTCCAAGTCGCTCGCCATGACCGGCTACCGCATCGGCTTCGCCGCCGGGCCGCGCGAGGTGATCTCCGGCATCGAGCGGCTGCACTCGCACCTCACGGGCGCGCCGAACACGGTCAGCCAGGAAGGCTATCTGGCCGCGCTCTCCGGTCCCGAGCCGACGGAAATCGCGCACATGTGCGGTGAGTTCGATCGCCGCCGACGCTGGCTGATCGAAGCGCTGCGCGCCATGAGCCTCTCGGTGCCGTGGCCGCGCGGAGCGTTCTACGCCTTCCCCGACGTGCGCGCCTACCTCGACGAGCGCGGCACGCGCGGCTTCTGCGAGGACTTGCTCGAGCAGGTCGACCTCGCGCTCGTTCCGGGCACGGCCTTCGGTGTCGACACGCACGTGCGCCTGTCCTACGCCCTCTCGCTCGATCGCATCCAGCTCGCCGCCGAGCGCCTGAAGCGCTTCCTCGAGCGGCATCCCCGGCACGCCGCGGCCCGCGCCGCAGCGCACCGCTCGTAGTCGTCAGCGCCCCGCGACGGCCGACTCGCCCGGCGCGTAGAACACGCAGCGCTCGCGACGGAAGTCGGCGCTGTACAGCGCGACCTCGCGGTCGTTCTCGACGAGGAAGCGCCCATCCTCGGTCGCCGTGACCTCGGGCGAGGGCCCCTCATCGCGCCCCATCGAGACTTCGCGGTCGCGCAGCAGGTCGAACAGCACGCGCTGCCCGCCGCGGACGCCCGCGAAGTAGCGGCTGTCGCAACCCTCGATCCAGCGCGGCTCGGTGGTGACCCACGGGCCGTCGACCAGCGCGCCCGACTGCGCATCGAGGATGCGCACGCGGTGCTCGAGACCACCTTCGCTGACGAGCAGCTTGCGACCATCGGAGGAGGCACGCCACTCGAGGTCGAGCGAGCCGCTCTGCACGATGTCGCGCTGGGTGCCGTTCGTCATGTCGAAGCGCGTCAGGTACGTGGCGCCGCCGCGCGTGGACGTGAAGAAGCCGGCGCCCGGCTGCGGCGAGAGCGTAATGCGCGAGTCACCGATCGACTCGAGATCGACGTGCGAGCCTTCCGACGTCCAGCGCACGATACGCAGGGTGCGACCGTCCGGCACATGGCGCTCGTGCACGGTGCCCCACTCCGTCGTCGATGCGCGCAGCTCCTCGCGCATCGCGTCGCGATCGCGCGTGAAGCGCACCGTCTCGCTGGTCGCGGGGTTGATCCAGCGCATCTCGGGCACGCCGAGCTCACGGTTCACGACCTCGACGCGCGCGTTGCCGCTCGCGTCCCAAGTGAGCGTCTGCGCGCCGTGGGGCTGCGCATCCTCGATCTCAATCGGCACGCCGTTCTCGACCGGCACGATCCAGCAGCGCGCCTCACCGGACCAGCCGCGCGAGCCGCTCACAGCGACCCATCGGCCGTCGGGCGACAGCGCAGCATCGAGCCGGTAGGGCTCGCGGGCGATCGTGCTAGGTTGCGCGAACGGCTCGGAATTCGTGGCGCAGAGCAACGATGCCAAGGACAGCACGCCGAATGCGGCGCGCACGGTGGTGGACTTCTTCATGTGCTTCTCCCGAGCGTTTCATCGGGGTCGCACCGAAGCGTCCTTGAGCAAATGCAATTTTCTTCGGAGAGACCGAAGTCAGCCGCGGCGGCCGGCCGTGTAGAGGTTGCGCGCCTGCGGGAACTCGCCCGCCGCGATCTCCCCCACCTTGGCCAGCAGCTCAGGCTCGTCCGTGGCCGCGAACACGTAGAACTTCCACAGGTCGCGGTACGAGCGCTCGAGGTCCGCGAGCCGCGGGACCTTCGCGGAGTGCTCCGACAGCGAGCGCAGCATGTCGTCGCCCGGCCAGCGCACGTGCGTGGCGGCTTCCTTGAGCTGCATGCGGCGCGCGGGGCACACGACCATGATCTCGATATCGTGCCCCGTGGCGAAGCGCACGAGATCCTGCACGCGCTCTTCGACGGCCGTGCGCGCGGCGTGCCCCTCGAGCGCGAAGTACTTCGACACGAGCTCGGCCTGCGCGCCCTCGTTCTGCTGCCGCGGAAACACGCAGGCGCGCTTGGGCAGGCGCCGGTCGCGGTAGCGCTGCACGAGCGAACGAATGCGACGCCCGGTCGCGGGGCGTGCACGGTCCCCGGTCCGCTCGAGCAAGTCGAGCAGCGAGTCGTCCGTGGTCATGTAGAAGTCATCCTCCGCGAGCAGCTTCTCGCGCAGGCACAGCTCGACCGCGCGCGCGAGCAGCGCACCCGCGGCCACCTTCGCATGGTGGTAATAGACGCGCTCCGAGAAGTAATAGCGCGCCTCGAGCATGCGCACGATCTCGCTCAGGATGTCCTCGCGCAGCAGGCTGTGCTTGGCGAGGTCGATGAACAGGTTGCCCGTCGCGCGGTCGACCTTGAAGTGCGAGACAAGCCGCGGATCGATGCCGATCTTGAGGCCCGTGAAGTACGCGTCGCGCTGCAGGTAGTCGAGGATGTCGGAGCAGATCGTGTCGGAGTTGATCTGGCGCCAGTAGGCCGGCACGCGTTCCCCGCCCTGGCCCGCAGGCGAGAGCACCGCGAGCACGTCGCGCGCGAGCCCGAGCGCCGAGAGCTTCTGCCCGATCTCCGTCTGGGTCCCCAGCATGCGCTCGAATCGGTACGGGGAGTCGTGACGGTGCATCAGCCCGGCCTGGTCCTCGACGTGGTGGCCGTACGGGATGTGCGTGATGTCGTGCACCAGCGCGGCGATGCGGATCACGCGCGCCTCCTCGGGACCGACCTTGAGCTGCTCACGCGGGTTGTCCGCGGCGGCGCGACTCGTGGCATCGATGATCGCCTGCGACAGGTGCACCGTGCCGATCGAGTGCTCGAATCGGCTGTGGCGCGCGCCGGGGTAGACGAGGTCGGCGGAGCCGAGCTGCTTGATGCCGCGCAGGCGTTGCATCTCGCGCGTGTCGAGCAGCCCGAGTTCCTCGTGCGTCAGGTAGACGTCGCCATGCACCGGATCGCGCACGACGCTGTAGCGCTTGTGGTTTTCCACCGGCGGCATCCTATCCGAAAGCCGCCGCCCGCAGCCGCTCAGTCGATGCGCCGGACGGAGCCCGCTCCGGAGACGCCCTTCGCAACCTGCGGCGAGCCACGGTAGCTGACATCGCCGACGCCGCTGACCGAGACATCGAGGCGCTCGCTCACCGAGAGCGAGACATCGCCGGCGCCCGAGATCGAGACGCTGGCGCGCTTCGAATCGAGTGCGAGGAGATTCGCGTCTCCCGCTCCCGAGATCGCCACGTCGAGCGCCTCCACGGCTCCGCTGGCGGTGACATCGCCGGCCCCGCGAATCGAGAGGCCGAAGCGCTCCCCGCGCACGCCGACCAGCTCCACGTCCCCGGCGCCCTTCACCTCGAACGCAGTCAGGGTCGGGCTGGTGATGGCGACCTTCATGGGAAGGTGCGTGCGGTAACGACCCGGTGCGAAGTCGAGCACGAACACCCCATCCTCGACGCGCGCACGGACATGCTCGAGCAAGTTGTCGTCGCCCTCCACCACCACGGAGCGCGCCTCCCCCACCGTCGCGCGCACGTCGAAGCTGCCCTCGAGTCGCACGGCGCGGAACTCGGCTACATCCTTCGCCTGGGAACCGGCCACGCCGGAACCCTCCAAGCGCGGGCCGGCTCCGTCGCCGGCCACCCACACGGAGCCGCTGCAATCGGCCGGGCCGAGGACGCAGGCGGGCGCGAGCAGAGCCAAGGACAGCGCGAGCAGGTGCTTCATGGTGCGGAAGGTTTGAAGCGGCAGGGCGCCGAGGTTACGGACCACGCGCCGGATTCCTCAACGCCGCATCGAGCGTACGAGCGGGCGCTCGCCAGCCTGCTCGCGCTCGAAGTCCGCCTTGCAGGCCATCCCGCGCCAGCCCTCGTGGCACAGGATCTGACCGCAGATGCCGCCGAGCGTGTTGCCGGGACCGGGCAGCACGAGCTCGTCCGGCGCGTGCTCGCGCAGCGCGACGCGCACCGACTTCGTGAAGTCGTAGGGATCGGTGACCTGCGTGGTGAGCGTGTAGCGCACGAGCTCGGACACGTCCGTGCTCCACGGCGTGAAGCGCACGCCGCGGCCATCGACCAAGGTCGTGCGAGGCGCGCAGAAGCGCAGGCGCGCGAGCGTCTCGAGCGCGGCGTCGCTCACCGGCTGCACGAACGGCGTGTGGTAGGCGCCGTGCTGCATCAGCCGGAACGGATAGGTATTCGCGCCGAGCTTCACCTGTGGCAGGGTCGCGAGCAGGTGTCGGATACCATCCTCGGTACCGGCGAGCACGGCGAAGCCGCCGAGGTCGATCGACGGCAGCGCATGGCCATGGGAGGACTCCAGCGCGGCGCGTACGGCGCGCTCGCGGGCCGCGTCACGGCGCCACTCGTCGTCGATCAACGGATACAGGATCTGCCCGCCGCCGGCGTGACGCTCCTGCAAGAGCGCCATCTCCTGCACGAGCCGGAAGCCATCGTCGAAGGACAGCGCACCGCCGACCGCGAGCGCCGTGTACCAGCCCATCGAGTTGCCGGCCACCGCCACGCACTCGTCCTGCTCCATCGCGGATGCAGCATCGAGCATGGTGACGAGCCAGATGAGCAGCGACACGTTCGCCGGCCGCAGGTGGAGCGCTCCGCTGAACCTCTCCGCCCGATCGAGTTCCGAGAGCGTCGGCAGGCCGTACTCGGCGCGCAGCTCGTCCGCGCGCACGACCCACGGATGGCCCGCGGGCAGCGCGCGCATCGTCTTCTCCGTGTACGAGCCCCGTCCAGGGCACAGGATCGCGATGCGCTTCATGCCATCCTCCGCGCCGCTTCGACGATCTCGCTGTCCTGCATGAGCACCACACTGGTCGCGGAGCCGAGCGGCACGTACGTGTCCGCGGCGCGCACCGAGCGCAGCTTGCCGCCGGCGCCGCGCTCCGCGAGATCCGCGAGCACGGCCTCGGCGATGCCACCGCCGGACGCGCGGCACTCGTCGGCGACGAGCACGCCCTTGCACTCCGCCGCGTGGCGCGCCACGGCCTCGAAGGGCAGCGGGCTGAGCCAGCGCAGGTCGAGCACGCGCGCGCGGATGCCGTGGCGCTCCGCGAGTACCTTCGCGGCGCGCAGCGAGAGCCGCAGGCCGTTGGCATAGCTCACGATCAAGAGGTCGCGCGCCTCTTCGTGGTACACGCCGACGTCGCCCGGCAGGAGCACGTCCGCCTGCGGTGGCGGGTACGGGAACAGCCACTGATTGTCGCCGTCCTCGTGCAGGTCGCGCTCGTGGTAGAGCGCGATCGGCTCGAGGAACAGCACCACGCGCTGGCAGGCCTTGGCCGTCGCGACCGCACCGCGCAGCATGCGCGCGGCATCATCGCCGCGCGAGGGCACGGCCATCATCAGCCCGGGGATGTCGCGCAGCGCTCCGAACGAGTTGTCGTTGTGGAAGTGGCCGCCGAAGCCCTTCTGGTAGGCGAGCCCTTGCACGCGCACCACCATCGGGTTCGCGAACTGGCCGTTGGAAAAGAACTGCAGCGAGCAGGCCTCGCCGCGCAGCTGGTCGAGCGCGTTGTGGATGTAGGCGAGGTACTGGATCTCCGGCAGCGGCAGGAGCCCGATGTGCGCGGCGCCCTGCGCGAGCCCGAGGATCGACGTCTCGTCGAGCAGCGTGTCGAACGCGCGCGCGACGCCGAAGCGCTTCTGCAGGTCCGCCGTGACGCCGTACACGCCGCCCTTCTTGCCGGAGTCCTCGCCGAAGAGCAGCACCTCTGGCCGTCGCAGGAACTCGTCGTGCAAGGTCGAATTGACATGCGCCGCGAGCGTCTTCTTCGTGGCGCTCGCCTGCTCTTCCGGCAGCGTGCCGAAGTGTGCCTTGCGGCGCTCGGGTTCCACGCCCGCGCGCGCCTCCGCGCGCACAGCGGTCTCGTCCCAGCGCGCGAGCGACGCCACCACGGATTCGCGCGTCACGAGCCGCGGCCGACGCGCTGCTTCCTCCCCCGCCGCGTTCACGCGCTCGCGCGTGTCGCGCACGAGCGAGCGCAGCGCGGCCGGAGTCGTCGCCCCGGTCGCGAGCAGGCGCCGCGCGTTGCGCAGGAGCGGGTCGCGCGCCTCGAGCGCCTCGATCTCCTTCAGATTGTGGTACGTGGTCTCGACGTCCGAGCCCGCGTGGCCCCACAGGCGCGTCGTCTCGAGGTGCAGGAACGCTGGCCGGCGCGAGGTACGACACCACTCGACCGCCTCGCGCACCGCGTCGTGCACCTCGTCGAGCTCGCCCGCCGCGCGGAAGTAACGCAGGTGCTCGACCGCACCGAAACTCTCGCGGATCCAGTCGCGCGGCGTCGGCACCGAGATGCCGATGCCGTTGTCCTCGCACACGAACAGCACCGGGCACGGGCTGCCCTGCCGCGTCGCGTAGCGCGCGAAGTTGAAGCCCGCGAGTGCCGTGCAGTGGTTCGCCGAAGCGTCACCGAAGGTGCAGCAGACGATCGAGTCGTTGGGGAGCTCGATCTCGACGCCGAGGCGCCGGGCACGGGCGAGCGAGATCGCGAGCCCGACGGCCTTCGGCAGGTGCGAGGCGATCGTGCTCGTCTGCGGCGGCACCCACAGCGACCGACTGCCCCAGACCTTGTGGCGGCCGCCGCTCGCGGGGTCCTCGGCCGAGGCGACCAGCGAGAGCAGCGTGTCGAACACCGGGGTACCGCCCGCGAGCTTGCGCGAGCGAGCCTGCATCAGGCCACCGGAGCGGTAGTGCAGAAAGCAGGGGTCCGTGGCGCGCAAGAGCGCGCCGAGCACGGCGTTGTTCTCGTGGCCGGCGCTCGAGATGGTGTAGAAGCTCCGGCTCGACTTCTTGAGCTCGCGCGCGGCGACGTCGAGGGCGCGCGAGGTCACCTGGTCCTCGAACAGCTCGAGCGCCGAGCGGGCGGAGAGGCCGGAGCCCGGGCGCAGGGGCTCGTCGGGCCCGAGCAGCGCCCCGGCGGGCGCTGCGGATTCGAGCCAGTCGTCCAGGGCCTTCTCGACGATGGCGACGCGGTTCGTGCTCATGGCGAGGGAGAGAGGATAGCGAGCCCGCCGCTCCCGCGTCCCTCAGGGAACGGGCTCGAATCGCTCCAGCACGGCCGCGCGCAGCCTCTGGGCCAGTTCCTTGCGATCGGAGTGCCGCTCCGGCTGCGGCAGGAACTCGACGCGCGCCTCGATGTGGCGCAGCCGGGCGAGCGCGCGGGCGTGGGGCCCAAACGGCGCGTCCCCCCACCAGCACACGTGGGTCGAGGCCGGAGGATCGCCCTCCGCCGTGCGGTAGCCAAGGCAGGCGGCCCAGACCTCGAGCCCGTCCTCGGCGGCGGGAGCGAGCAGCGAAGGCCGGAACTCGTGCACCGTGTCGCCGCGGTGGCTCGTGCCCTCGGGGAAGATCACCACGCCGATGCCCAGCCCGAGCGCGCGCGCGATCTGCGCGTTCATGGCCGGTAGGTCGCGGCGGCGCTCGCGCGCCAGAAACAGCGTGTCGAAGTCGCGGGCCAGCCGCCCGATGAGCGGCCAGCGCGCGATCTCGGCCTTGGACACGAACGCGGCGTCGACGTGGGCGCCGAGCACGAGGATGTCAAGGTAGCTCAGGTGGTTCGCGACGAGCAGCGAGGCCGGGGGCGGCGGCGCCCCGACGAGTTCCACGCGCACGGCGAAGGCCGCGCACAGCGCGCGACACCAGCGCCGCATGATCCAGCGCCGCCAGCGCTTGCTCGTGCGCGGCGCCGCGAGCAACGCGAGGTGACCGAGCCACCACGCCCCGTACCACCACGCCGTCGCCGCCAGCGCGCGCGAGAGCCTGAGGAAAGGGCGCAGGTGTTCCATGGTCCGCGATCGGAGCTCCGCCCCCCTGCCGGGTCAACCCCGCCGCGGAATGAAAGAGATGCGAAACGGCCACCGGAACCGCGCGCGGCGACCTCTAGAATCCGGCCCATGGCCCATGCAGCACGCCACGCCCTGCTCACGGCTCTCGCGCTCGCCCTCGCGCAGTGCGGAGAGCCGCAGCGACCGCCCAACGTGGTGGTGATCGCGCTCGACACGCTGCGGCCCGATCACCTCGGCTGCTACGGGCACGCGCGGGGTACGAGCCCGAACCTCGATCGCTGGGCGACGCAGTCGGTGGTGTTCGACAACGCTCAGTCCGCGGCGCCCTGGACCGCACCCTCGCTCGTCTCCGTGATGACGTCGCTCTATCCGAGTGTGCACGGCGTCTCGACCTTCCCGGACCCGGGTGCGATGAGCGAGCGCGTGACGACGCTCGCCGAGGTGCTGAGGTCGCGCGGCTACGCCACGGCCGCCTTCACCGACGGCGGCTACGCGAAGAGGCAGTTCGGCCTCGGCCAGGGCTTCGACGTCTACCCGCTCAACGAGGGCGACACGCCCGACGAGCACGCCTCCAACGTCGCCCACCCCAGCCGCCTCGTCCCCAACCTCGAGCGCACCCTGCGCTGGATCGAGGAGTTCAAGGACGAGCCCTTCTTCCTGTTCTTCCACACCTACGAGGTGCACGGCCCCTACCGGCCGCCCGAGGCGGACCTGCAGGCCTACCGGCCCGAGTATCGCGAGCAGGAAGAGCACGACCGGCTCGTGGCCGTGATCGACCGCTGGATGGAGAAGCGCGAGCTCGACGCCGACGGCGTGCGCCTGATCCTCCAGCACAAGGAGCACTGCAACGCGGGCAACGGTCCCGAGCAGGAAGGGCTCTACGCCAAGCTCAACGAGTTCGGGATTCGCACGTCGGATGCCGACATCATGGAGTTCTGGCGCGACCTCTACGACGCGGAGATCCGACACGCGGATCGCGAGCTGCAGCGCCTGCTTGCACGCCTAGAACGCGCCGATCTCGCGGAAAACACGGTCGTGGTGATCATCTCGGATCACGGCGAGGGCTTCGGTGAGCATGGCTACGTCGGGCACGGCAACGCGCTGCACGACGAGGCGCTGCGAGTCGTGCTCATGATGCGCGCGCCAGGAGTCGCCCCGCGGCGCGTCAACGACGTCGTCAACTCGGTCGACGTGATGCCGACCGTGCTGGATCTCGCCGCCATCCCGCGCAACGCCCTGCTGCTGCAGGGGCGCACGCTCGTACCTGCGCTGCGCGGCGACAAGCTCGCGATCGCGCCTGTCTTCAGCCACTCGCTCTCGCGCACGGGCCGTGAGGGCCGCCAGTGGTCCGTGCGGGAGGGTCGCTGGCGCTTCGTCTGGGACGAGGAGCGACAGGTCGGGACGCTGTTCGACCTCGAGAGTGACCCGAAGGAGCTCGCGGACGTCTCGGCCGACAACCCGCGGATCGCGGAGCGAATGCTCGGGCTCCTGCGGGCCCAGCGCGACGTCGACCTCGCCTTCCGCGAGCGCGCGTCCGGCCCGCCACAGCGCTACCAGCTCGACGCAGATACGGAACGCGAGCTGCGCCTGCTCGGCTACGTCGAGGGCTCAAGCCCGGCTTCCAGCGACCCACGCCCGCTCCCGACCCCGAAACTCGGGCAGTAGCGCGCGCGTTGCGGAGGCCTAGCGCTTGCGCTTCTTCGAGCCCTTGCGCTTCTTGCCCGACTCCTCGTGCTCGTGATGCCCGTGGCCGTGCACCGCACTGACGCCGATGTCGCGCATCATCTTGCGCAGCTCGAGCGAGTGCATCTCCTCGGCCGCGATCTGCGTGCGCGCGAACTCCTCGAGGTACACGCTCGAGTGCTCGACGGTCTCGAGCAGCTCCTTGTAGAGCTTGAGCGCGCGCGCCTCGTGGGCCGCACTCTCCTCGAGGATGTCCTTCACCGCGTGGCGATAGGTCTCGTCGATCGACGCGATCTGCAACGTCGGGTGCCCGCCGAGTCCGGTGAGGAGCTCGCCCGCCTGCTGCGCGTGCAACAGCGATTCCGAAGCCTGCGCCTTCATGAAGGCCACGATCGGAATGCGGTTGGGCCCGGTCACCATCAGCGAGTAGTGCGTGTAGCGCACCACCCCGGCCAGCTCGAACTCCATGATGCGCGAGAGGAGCTTGAGCGTGGACTTCGTGTCGAGATCTTTCAGCGGCATGCCTCAAGCATATCGCCGCCGGAGCGGATCAGAGATAGCCGAGCGCGCGCAGTTCCTCGAGCTGCGCCTCGGAGAGCCCGTCGAGCGAGACGGCCGAGCCGTCCAGCGCGCCCATGCGCGAGAGGCGCAGCGCGAGGCCGACGGCGCGCGGATGGTCCGGCGTGTACAGGTTCGCGAGCTCGCCGGGGTCGCTCGCGAGGTCGTAGAGCTCGTGGCGCCCGGTCGAGGGCCGGTAGATGTACTTCCAGTCGCCGCTGCGCAGCGCGTACATCTCCCGGTCGCGCTCGAGCCGATCTTCGCTCGCGTGGTGCACCTCCGCGTACACATCGCGCGGCTCGCCGATCGTCCGGCCTTGCAGCGCGGGCACGAGCGAGCGGCCGTCGAGGGTCTGAGCCGGCGCAGGGAGATCGAGCAGCTCGGCGAGCGTCGGCAGCACGTCGACGACGCAGCCTCGTTCGCGCACCCGCGTGCCGGGCTCGATGCCCGGCCCGCGCAGCACGAACGGCACGTGCAACTGTTCCTCGTAGAGGATTCCATGCGTCCAGAAGCCATGCTCGCCGAAGGCCTCACCGTGATCCGCGAGCACGACGACCAGCGTCTCGTCGAGCGTGCCCTGCTCGCGCAGCCGCTCGACGATGCGCCCGAGCTGCTCGTCCATGAAGCGCAGCTCGGCGTCGTACAGGTCGACGCGATGTTGCGGGACCGTGAGCGCCGGGATGCGCTGCTCAGGACCCGCGCGACGCAGGTTCTCAGGCAGCGGAAAGGACACGTTGCGCGCGAGCCACTCGCGCGGCGGCACGAACGACGGGTCGTGGGCGTCGAAGTAGTGCACGAGCAGCGCGAATGGCTCGCGGCCATGCTGCTCGAGCCAGTCGAGCGCCAGCTCGGTCGTGTCGTCCGCCGGACGCTGCGGAGCGTCGGTGGCACGCTCGATGCCGTGCCGCTCGAAGCTCGGGGCGAGATCGTCGTGATAGGTCTCGAAGCCGCGCGCGAGCCCGTACTGGGCACCCATGGGCTTGGCGCTGACGAAGGCCGCCGTGCGGCGGCCGCTGCGCTGCCACAGCTCCGGCAAGCTGGCGACATCCTTCGAGAGCGTCTCGCCGCCGACCGCGAACAGGCTGCGCACCCCATGGCGGTACGGCAGCGCTCCCGTGAGCAGCGTGCTCGCCGACACCGGCGTGAGCGACGACTGCGAGCGCACGTCCTCGAAGCGCGCCCCCTCGGCCGCGAGCCGGTCGATCACGGGCGTCGTCTCGCGCGCGTAGCCGTAGCACGAGAGGTGATCGGCCCGCGTCGTGTCGAGCAGCACCACGAGCACGTTCTTGGGGCGTTCCCCCGAGCCGCAGGCCGCCGCGCAGAGCGCCAGAGCCAAGGCGATGAGTCGAGGTCGGAGCATCGCGAGGGAGTATAGGCCACGGGCTCGCGCGTGGCCCTCGGGACGGCCAGAACGTAGGCTCTCGAACCGCCTTGGCCGAACGACGCCCGCTCCGCAACGAGATCCTGCTCGCGCTCGCGCTCCTCGCGCTGGCCTGCGGACTCGCCTTCGCGACGCGCGAGCGACGCCACGAGGGGCGGCTCGGCAGCGACGAGCCGGAGTGGATCGCGATCTCGATCCTGCACTGGCAGCAGCTAGTGCAGGGTGCGCCGCCCGCTGGCGCCGAGCTCGACGCACCCGCGGAGCGCTCCGAGAACCTGTGGAAGCAGGGCGTGCAGCGCACGACCTTCGGCTACATGAACCCCTGCCTGCCCAAGCTCGTCTGGGGCGGAGCGCTCGTCGTCGCCGGCCACTCGGAAGCCTCGCCGCGCGCCTTTCAGGTCTTCCACCGCGACGACCTTCAGGCCGGGAAAGTCGCGCAGTCGGCGCTGCTGCCCGCCGAGCCACTCGCGCGCCGCGTGATCCTCGCGCTGAGCGCGCTCTCCGCCGTGCTGCTCTTCTTCTGCGCGCGCGAGCTCGTCCCGGGACGCGCCGGCTCGCTCGCCGGGATCGCCGCTCTCGCCGCGTGGTTCGCGACGCCGATCGTGCAGGCGACCTCGAACTACCTGCGCACCGACCACTTCATGCTGCCCTTCTGCCTCGCGGGCTTGCTGGTCGCCCTGCGGCGACCGCGTGCAACGCTGGCGTGGGGAGTGGCGCTCGGTCTCGCCTGCGGCCTCGCCGCGTCGAGCAAGTTCAACGGCGGCCTGCTGTGCGCGGCCACGGCGGCTTGGGCAGCGCTCGCCGTGCGGCGCGACCCGTCGCAGTGGAAGCGCGCGACGCTCGCGCTCGGGCTCGCCGCCCTGCTCACGGTCACGTGCTTCTACGCGCTCAATCCGCGCCTGTGGGGCGAGCCGCTCATCGGCGTGCAGGACATGCTCTCGCGCTGGGACAAGCTGCTCGCATACTTTCAGGACGAGCTCGGGCCGCGCACGGGCGTGGCCGTGGCGCGCACGCTTCCGGAGCGCCTGACGCTGTTCGCGCGGACCTTCGCCGGCGGCGGTTTCGTGCTGGGCTACGCCGGGGCGATGCTCGCGACCTGCGGGCTCACGCTGCTCGCGTGGCGTGCCGCTCAGGGCTGCTCCCGCGCACAGGCCACTCTGGCCTTCGCCGTGATCTTCGTCATCGGAACGATCGCGTGGCTGCCGCTCGACTGGGAGCGCTTCTACCTCACCGCAACGCCCGCGCTCGTCCTGCTGCAAGTCGCGCCGCTGGCATATGCCGCGGAGCGCTGGCTCCCGCGCGTCAGCGCAGCTTGAACCGCAGCGACAGCGCCGTCACGTCCGTGCCGAGCGACGTCGAGTCGAGCGTGGCGAGCGTGTCGCAGTCGATGCGTGCAACCAGCCCGCCGGGCAGGGCCGCGTAGAGCGTGCGCCCGTCGGAGCCGAGCACCGTCGAGAGGGGCGCAGCGCCAGCGATCGTTCCCGCCGCCGTGAGGGCTCCGCTGGACCGATCGACGGAAAAAGCGCTCAGGCTCGTGCCGTGCACGCCTCCCACGATCAGACGTTCGCCCGCAGGCGTGAAGAGCAGCGTGGTCGCTCCGCTTGCGACCGGCTGGTAGCCGCCAGGCAGCAGGTACGGCATGCCCGAGGGCGCATCGAGCGCGAACAAGTGCAGGCTCGAACCTGCGTCGTCGAGGACGGCGAGCAAGGTCCCGCTCGCGTCGATGGCAAGCCTACGCGGCGTCGAGCCGAACAGCGTGGTTCCCCACTCCACCAACTCGCCTGTCGCCCAGTCGATCGCGTAGGTCTCCAGCGACGCACCGCCGGTGCAGGCGACGTGCACGAACTCGCCGGAGGGGTGGAACGCGAGCGCGAGCGGCCCGTCGGGGAGCGACATTTCGCCACCGGCTGAGAGCGAGCCATCGGGCTGGACAGTCCAGCACCGGATGTGGGCCCCGAGGCCCTCGATCACCTCGTACGCGAAGCGACCCGAAGGATCGATGTACAGGCCACTGGCCCCCGTACCGGCAACCGTCCCTGCGCGCGGCACGAGCGAGCCGTCCACCGCGATGTCGGCGACCTCGCTCGGAAGCCCCGCGCGCGTGATGTACGCGACGGGTATCCACGGGTGAGGCTCGATGCGCGTGATGAGTTCCGCAGCGGTCTCGGGCGTCGCCTTCGGAATGAGCGTGCCGTCGAATTCGATGGTGCAGACGAGCGGCTGCGCGCCACCGGCCGCGAACAGTTCCCGGGCGACGCGCACATCCGGGCGCGAGCCCGGCACGAACGCCATGGAGCGTGCACCGCCGCGCGGTGCGCAGCGCGGCGCGACGGATGGCGAGAGCGTGCCATCGGCGGCGAGCTCGTAGGCGAGCCAGCCGTGGTGCTCGACGAGCGCGTGCACTCGGGTTCCGTCCGGCGTCGCGCCGAGCCGCGTCGCTGCACGCCCGCAGACGAACGGCGACGACGGCACAGGTAGCAGGCTGCCATTCGCACCGAGCGTGAACACGTCGAGCAGCCCCTCGAAGGAGCGTGCGCTGACGACGAAGTCCGCGTAGGGGTGGGCCCAGACAGCGCCCGCGCCGCTGCCGGTGGCGAGGGGCGAGCCCGACACGGGCGAGAGCGCGCCGCTCTGGGGGTGGATCGCGAACACGCGCAGCCCCCCGACGAGGTCGGCACCGATCAGATAGTCACCGCCGCGGGCCACCGCGAGCGAGGCCAGCGCGCCGACGCCCGACACGCGCGTGGAAGCGCTGGGCGCCCCGTCGGGGGCGAGCAGCGCGAGCGTGGCCAGCTCGGCGTCGAAGGCGCCCGACACGAAAGCGAAGCGGCCCTGTGAATCGAGCGCTAGCGCGGTCGGCTCCGCGGGCAGGTCCAATTCCTCTCCCAGAAGCTCGAAGGCGCCACTCGCTGGATCGACGCTCCAGCCGAGGAGCCGAGGCTCGGCCGTGAGCGCGTAGACGCGCGTACCAACCGCCGCGAGCGCGATGGCGGCCGCAGTGCCCGTGCCGACGACATGCGCGCTCGGGAGCCAACGGCCTTCGGCGCTGCGCAGGAACGAGCGCAGCGCGGCGCGATCGCCCTCGGCGAGGAACAGCACGCGACCGTCGGGGCTCGCGACCACTTCGCTCGCCGCCGTGTCGTCTCCGAGCGCATGCTCGAACGCTACGAGCGGACCGCCCTGTTCAGACGGCAGGTACGTCGAGAGCACCGGCTCCCCATCGTTCAGCATGATCGCCGCGCGCGCCTGCGGCAGACCCACGTCGAACGAGAGCGCGACGTCGACCCACGCATCGCGGCAGTCGCGCGCGCGCAGGGTCACCGCGTACGGCTGGTCCAGCGCGCTGGAATCCGGCGCGCCTTCGAGCGCACCGCTGGTCGGGTCGAGCGACATTCCGGCGGGCATTGCACCCGCGACGATCTCGAAGCGCGCGGCCCGACCGCTGGCAAACTGCGGCGCGAGTCGCTCGTGAACACCGATGGCGAGCGGCAGGGTCGCGCCGCCGTAGTCGAGGCCAGCGAGCGCGACCTCGCGCACCTCGAAGGTGACCTGCGCGCTCGTCTCGCCGGCGGAGTTCGAGGCGCTGATCGTGTAGGTGCGCTCGGACGCGGACTGCTGCGGCGTGCCGCGCAGGACTCCGGTCGTCGAGTCGAGCACGAGCCCCGCGGAAAGCGCGGGCGTGACGCGGAAGCGTGTCGGAGCACCGCCCGCGACGCTGGGCACGAGCTCGGTCAGCGCGAGGCAGGTCTCCGGAACGCTCCCGAGCGCCGGATAGGTGAGCGACTGCGGCGGCGTGCCTGCGCCACCACCACCTCCCCCTCCGCAGGCCCCCACAAGGGCCAGTGCGCCGAGCGAACTCAGCGAGCGCGAACAGAGGGGTATCCGCATGTCGAAGATTGGGACGGAAAGGAGATAGGCCCCCGACAGGGTCCTTCCAACACCTTCGTCAGCCGGAAGCGACGCCTTGAGCGGTCGCCCAGCGCGACTTGGGCGAAACGAACTGGGGGCGCCCAGCGGACGCCGGAGGCCCCCAGAAGCGGAAGAAAGCGGCCGCGCGGCCGTTGGAGCTCAGACCTTGGCCGCGGCGCGCTGGCGCAGCTCGGCCACCACCATGTCGCCCACTTCCTGAGTGTTGTGCGCACCGGTGTGCACGCCCTTGAGGCGCCGCGAGCGCAGCAGGTCGGCCACGACGCTCTCGATCGCCGCCGAGGCTGGCTTCTCGCCGAGGTAGTCGAGCATCATCGCGCCCGCGAGGATCGCCGCCACCGGGCTCGACACGTTCTTGCCGGCGTACTTCGGGGCCGAGCCGTGGATCGGCTCGAACAGCGAGACCTTGCCCGGGTTCAGGTTGCCGGAGGCGGCGATGCCCATGCCGCCCTGCACCATGGCGCCGAGGTCGGTGATGATGTCGCCGAACAGGTTGGTCGTCACCGCGACGTCGAACCACTCGGGGTTCTTCACCATCCACATGCAGGCCGCATCGATGTAGGCGTGGTCGGTCTTGACGTCGGGGTACTCCTTCGAGACCTCGTCGAAGGTGCGCGTCCACAGGTCCTGCGCGCGCACCGCGTTGGCCTTGTCGATCAGCGTGAGCTGCTTGCGCGGGCGCGTGCGCGCGAGCTCGAAGCCGTAGCGGATCACGCGCTCGACGCCGTGGCGCGTGTAGACCATGGTCTGCACTGCGACTTCGGTGTCGTGTCCCTTGTGGGTGAAGCCGTGCGAGCCCGAGTAGGCGTCCTCGGTGTTCTCGCGCACGATCACCATGTCGACGTGCTCGGGCTTCTTGTCCTTGAGCGGGCACAGCGCCTCGTCGTACAGCTTGATCGGGCGCAGGTTGACGTACAGGTCGAGGTCGAAGCGGCACTTGGCGATGATGCCGTACTCGATCAGGCCCACGGGCACGCGCGGGTCGCCGATCGCGCCGAGGTAGATCGCGTCCTTCTGCTTCACCTCGCTGAAGGCGGCGTCCGGGAAGATCTCCTTGGTGGCGAGGTAGTGCTCGGTACCGAAGGGATACTCCGTGCGACGCACGCGGAAGCCCCAGATCTCGGCGGCGGCGGCGACGACCTTCAGGGCCTCGCGGGTGACTTCGGGACCGATGCCGTCGCCGGCGATGACTGCGATCTGATATTCGGCCATGACTGCTCGAGATTCGGTGGAGTTGAAGGGGACTAGCGTGCCGACGAGGCGGCCGGGGTACGGAACATGCCGGGGCGGAACGAGGCGACCTTGCCCTCGATGGCGCTCGCGGCGACGGTCAGCGGCGAGGCGAGGTAGAGCTTCCCCGGACCGCTGCGGCCGGTGAAGTTGCGGTTGATGGCGCTGACGGTGACCTGCTCGGCCCCGCTCGACACGCCCGGGCCGCAGCCGATACACGCCCCGCAGCCGGGGTTGATGACCTCGACGCCGGCGGAGGCGAAGAGCTCCATGTAGCCCTTCGAGCGCGCGTAGTCGCGCACGCCCTCGCTGCCGAACTGCAGGTACATCTTCACGCCCGTGGCGACGCGCCGGCCGCTCTCGAGCGCCTCGCGCACGACGGTGGCATACATGTCCATGTCATGCTCCTTGCCCGCCGTGCAGGAGCCGCCATAGGCGATGTCGATCTTCACGTCGCCGAGCTCGGCCACGTTGGCGCCGCAGGTCGGGTCCGAGGGCTTGGCGACCATCGGACGCAGCTTCGAGAGATCGATCGGGTGCACGCCGCCGTCGTAGTGCGCGTCCTTGTCCGCCGACACGAAGCGCGCCTCGATGTCGGCCTTCGACATCGACGGACGGCGAGCGGCGAGCCAGTCGAGGGTGTGCGCGTCGGCCTCGCAGATGCCGGAGCGAGCGGAGCACTCGGTGGCCATGTTGCACAGGGTCGCGCGCTCGTCCATCGAGAGCGATGCGAGACCCGGTCCTCCGAACTCCATCACGCGATCGAGCGTGTCCTCGCGCACCGCGAAGGTGGCGAGGACGTGCAGGATCACGTCCTTGGCCGTGCAGTCGCCAGGGAGCTTGCCCGTGAGCTCGAAGCGGATCGACTCGGGCACCTTGACGAAGGTGAAGCCCGAGTAGGCGAGGGCCGCGTACTCCGTCGCGCCGACGCCCCACGTGAGCGCATTGTTGCCGCCGCCCATGCAGGTGTGACTGTCGGTCGCCTGGATGAAGTCGCCGGGGTCGACGAAGTGTTCGCGGGCGACTTGGTGGCAGATGCCCGGGCTCACACCATCGCGCGCGGAGTAGTCGCGCACGCCGGTGTGCTTCTGGAACTCGCGCTGCAGGCGGCGCAGGGTCTCGATCTGCGCCTCGAAGGGCTTCATGCGCTGCACGCCGGTGGCGTACAGGAGGTGGTCCTCGAACACCGCGAACTTCGCGGGGTTGGTGACCTTGTAGTCCGTGCCGTACTCCTGCTGGAGGAAGTAGTGCACCTGCGCGGTGGTGAACTCGTGGCTGTAGCCGCCGTCGACGTTGACGAGGCAGGCGTCGCCGGGCTTCACGCAGCTCGCGCGGTCGCCGCCGACCAAGTGCGTGGCGATGATCTTCTCGGCCATCGTCATCGCGCGCGGCGCGTGACGCGGCGGCGCGACCTTGACCTCGCCGGCCTTGTACTTGGCGCCGAACTCGAACAGGCCGCCGGCCTCGAGGATCGAGCATGTGACCGCGTCGTAGCGGGCGGTGAATTCCTCGAGCGGAATCTCGTCCCCCGCCTCAAGTCGGCGCAGCTGGTCGTAGTCGCCCATCAGCTGGCCGAGATTGATGTTGTTGCGCGCATGGATCGGCGCGAACGAGTGCGCGATCACGAGCCCGATGCCCGACCACTTCTCGGCCTGCGGCGCGGTCTCGCGCGAAGAGCCGGTGCCCTTGCGCTGACCGCTGACGATGGCCTCGAAGCCGCCGTCGAACAGCGCGCGCGCACCGAACACGCGCTGGTTCGTGCGGTCCATGAGTCCGGCGTAGGCGTCGAGCGCGATGTCCTCCGGCTTGTGGCGAAAGCACACCCACGCGGGCGTCATCGCGTCCGTGTTGATGTCGTCGAGCAGCTCGGCGGAGTTGACCTCACCCATGCGCACGACGAGCTGGCCGCGCAGCTGGGCACTGATCTTCTCGACGTCCCTGAACATGTAGAGGACGCGCTTGCCCTTGGACAGGCGCACCACGCGACGGCCATCGGCCCGCGTGTGGATCACCGGGTTCGGCATGTCCCTAGGCCCTCGGATTGCGGACGAGGATCGCGATGCCCTGCCCACCGCCGATGCAGGCCGAGGCCATGCCGTAGCGCAGGTTCGCGCGGCGCAGCTCGTACATCAGGGTCAGCACGAGGCGCGTGCCCGTGGCGCCGAGCGGGTGGCCGAGGCTCACCGCGCCGCCGTTGACGTTGCAGCGCTCGCGGTCGAGGCCGAGCTCCGTCTCGCAGGCGAGGTACTGAGCCGAGAAGGCCTCGTTGATCTCGACGCGGTCGAGCTCCGCGAGCTTGACGCCCGTGCGCGTTAGGCAGGCCTGGATCGCTGGGACGGGGCCAATGCCCATCTCGCGCGGGTCACAGCCGACCGTGGCCCAGCCGACGATCTCGGCGAAAACGTCGAGGCCGTCGGCCTTGGCGCGCTCCTCGGTGGTGACCACGACGGCGGCGGCGCCATCGACGATGCCGC
>SXKQ01000066.1 GCA_005778045.1 Planctomycetia bacterium | reverse complement strand
GGATTCGAACCCTCGACATCCACCTTGGCAAGGTGGCGCTCTACCACTGAGCTACGCCCGCGTGTTGTGACCTCGCCGTCGCGGTCAGGCGGCTGCGAGGGATGAGGAGAATAGCGACCGGAAGGCGCTTGGCAAGCCCCTCTCCGGCGGTCGCGTCCGCAGGGTCCTAGAAGCCCTTCGCGCTCAGGAACTGGACCGCCGCGAGGATCTCGGTGCGGCCGTGCTTCTGGTCGATCTCGAGCACCTTGAGAGCCGTCTTGGGGGTGTACTCCCCCACCAGCCGGAAGTCGACTTCCCCAGTGCCCGGGGGCATCTGGTACTCGTTCTCGGCGGCGTCCTGCAGGTGAATGCCGGTCATGCGGCCGCAGTAGGCCTCCAGCCACTGGCCTTGGCCCGGCAATCCGGACTTCTGGCGCATGTGGATGCGGCCGACGTCGTGCCAGTAGGCGAGCCCCTTGCCCGACAGGTCGTCGAGCACCCAGCCCATGGCCTCGAAGCTCAGCAGGTCGTCGATGTGCAGGCCCGGCTCGATCGCGAGCTTGACCTGGGGTATCTCGGAGAGCAGCTGGTGCAGCGAGCGGCAGAGGTGCTCGAGCTGGCGCTGGCCCTTCTTCTGGACGCGCTGGACGTAGTCGCGGATCTGCTCGGCGAGCTCCTCGGTGAGCCCGTCCTTGTGGAGCTCGACGTTGAGCACTTCGGCTTCCGCGCGCAGCTTGACGTCGGCGACCGAGCTGCCGCGCAGCACCACCACCGGCGCGAGCATCTTCTGGGCGAGCTGCATGTGGCGGCGGACCGAGCCGATCGCCTGCTCGCGCTCCTCGGCGTTCGACGACGAGAGCAGCTGGCACGCGGGGCGCTCGCTCGAGGGCTTGAGGCAACCCGAAATCACCGAGGTCACTCGGATGCCGGTCTCGCGGTGCGAGTCGGCGAAGCCGTTGAGGGTCGGCGGAGTATCTGCCTGCCCCATCTCGATCTTGCGAAAGCCCATCGCGACGGAAGCGAACGCCTGATCTTCGATGCTCCTCAGTCTCGTCCCGAAGCACGAGGTCGAGAGCACGAACTCGTTGGGAATGCCGGGGGCTGTCACGGTAGGAAGGTGGGTAGAAGACGCTGTTGGGAGGAGACTAACGGCCGTTCCATCGAAAGTTCATCGGTCGGGTAACGAGTGGAACGGTAGTTCGAGTTCGGCACCGGGCAGGGTCCGCGCTCCCTGTGCAGCATCCTGTAGAGCCGGGACTGTGGCCCTAACGGTCAGGAAGCGGCCTCAAACAACGCTTCGCAAGAGACTCAGCGGAATCTTTTTCCGGCAAAACGTCTCCGCAGCCCGTCCCAACTTCGGCCCGACCACCCGAACAAGCCAAGGCGACCTGACCCGGCGCTCCGACCTAGCATGGCCCCATGCGCGCCCTCGACACCCTGTCCCGCTGGCTTCAGCCGGGTGAGCCCGCAGGCGAGCGCCGCCTCGGGCCCGTAGGCTGGCTGCTGCTCGCGAGCCTGCTCGCCATCGCCGTCTGGCGCCTCCACCTGCCGGCCTTCCACGGCTCGAATTTCGCCGTGGTACCCGACGCGGAGGAGTACGCACTGTCGGCCGAGCGACTGGTGAACCTCGGCCGCCTCGACATCGAGATCGAAGGGCGCTCGCACCCGACCAGCACCTCGCCGGGCTTCTCGGTCCTGTTTCTGGCGCCGCTGTACGCGCTGTGCGGGAGCGAGCTCGGCAACGCGATCTACCTCGAGCTCGCCTTCGCGCTGCTCGCGCTGGTCGCAGCCTACCTGCTCGCCCATCGCCTCGCCGGTCCGTGGGCGGCGCTCGCGGCCGGCACGGCCTTGCTGCTGCACCCCACCTTCGAACGCTGGTCGCGAGAAGTGATGACCGACGTGCCGAGCCTTGCACTCGGGCTGTGGGCGGTGCTCGTCACGCTGCGCGCGCCGCACGAGTGGAGCCCCGTCCGCGCGCTCGGCGTCGGCCTGCTCGTGGGACTCGGCTTTGCACTGCGCTTCGTGGGACTCGCACTGCTGGCGCCGCCGCTCGTGGCCGTTCTTGGGAGCCCCCACCGCCTGCGCAACCTCGCGCTGCTCGTCGCGCCGTCCCTCGCGGTGCTGCTCGCGACGCTCGCCTTCCACCAGCACACGTTCGGCGATCCGTGGCGCACGGGCTACCACTACTGGAACTCGGTCCCCTACGACTACGCGGAGCTCGCCTTCTCGGCTCGCTACGTGCCACACAACCTCGCCGCGCTCGCGCCGCTGCACATGGCCCTGCCATGCGCCGCCCTGACGCTCGGTGCACTCTGGCTGGCGCGCGAGAAAGAAACCCGCGTCGGGGCGCTCGCGCTCGCGCTCGCGGCGCTGCCGACGTCGCTCTTCTATCTGTCGTACTACTACGTCGACGAGCGCTTCCACCTGCCGTTGCTCGCCGCCGGCTGCATCCTCGGTCCTGTCGCGCTCGCTCGAATGCTGCCGAGCGTCGTCGAGCGTCTCGCCTGGCTCGGGCTCGTGCCGCTCGCGGCACTCGCGTTCTGGCCCGCCCCGCCTCAGGACGCGCTGCCGGGCCGCCGCAGCACCGCCAACGCGCTCGCGCGCCTCCTGCCCGACGATGCGGCCGTGATCACCGCGATCGATCCCGTGTACCTCGAGCCCTACCTGCTGCGCGGAACGCGACGCCGCGTGATCCCAGCGAGCCGGAGGGTGCCCTACGCGAACGTGGTCGCTGCACCGCGCCGTGTCGACGCGCCCGTGCCCCCGCCCATCGACGCCTTCGACAAGCGCTGCCCCGGCCTGCTCGCGGGCGGCGCCATCGATGCGGTCAGCATCACCGCCCTCGAGAACGCGGACGCGATCGTCGCTCTCGTGCGCTCGGGAGCGCGCGTCTACGTCGATCTCACGATGGAAGGTCTCACGGGCGCCTTCGCGGCTCTGCAGCGCGCCGGACTCGCGGGCACTCCGGTGCAGGACAAGAAGTGGCTGCTGGAGCTGCGCGTGCGCTGACGCGCGTGCAACCCGCGCTCGTAGAAGGCACACTCGCGTCATGCGCTTCGCTCTCGCCGCTCTCGCACTGCTCGCCGGCGGCTGCGCGAGTACGCCACTTGCGACCGAGCGAGCGCACAACGTCGTCGTGATCGTGATCGACGACGTCGGCTGCGAACTGATCGGTGCCTACGAGCGCCACGCGCGCGCGCAGGGCCGACCGGCGGGAAGGCCGGCGGCGACGCCCGTGATCGACCGCGAGCTCGCGGGGCAGGGCCTGATCTTCACGCAGGCGTGGTCCGCGCCCGCATGCACCCCCAGCCGTGCGCGACTGCTCACCGGCCTGCGCAGCCGCGACAACGGCGTGGGCTCGGTGATCAAGAAGAACGACGACGGTCGCGGTGAGGTCAACGTGGGCCTGTCGCTCGGCTGCGAGCTCCTGCCGCAAGCGCTGCGCACCTCGCCCGCGCGCTACGCGAGCGCCGCGGTCGGCAAGTGGCATCTGGGCGACGCACGCACGCTCGAGCAACATCCCCACCATCCGCTCGGAGAGCCCGTCGGTACCTGGTTCGGCTCGTATGCGGGCTCGATGTTCAACCTGAGCGCGCCCGACGAGTCGAGACGGCGCGCGGGCTACTACAACTGGGAGAAGACGCTCTCTGTCGATCCCGCGCGCGGCTTCGCCCTGCCCGCGGAAGGCGTCGCGCCGCTCGTGCTGCCGATGCGCGTGCCGCCGGCGGAGAACTACCCGACGACCGACACGACGGACGACGCCCTCGCGCTCGTGAGCACGTTGCCGGAACCGTTCCTGCTCTACGTCTCCTACAACGCCGCGCACGCGCCCGTGCACGCCCTGCCGCCCATCGCCGAAGCGGCATTCGGCAGCGGGTTCTCCGACAAGCTACGCGAAATGATCAGCGACCTCGATCGCCAGATCGGACGGCTGCTCGCCGGACTCGACCCGAGTGACACCACCGTCGTGCTCGTCGGCGACAACGGCACCGAGTCGCGCGGCCTGCAGTCTCCGTTCGACGCCGAGCAAGGCAAGGGCACGCTCTACGAAGCGGGCTGCCGAGTGCCGGTGATCGTGCGCTCGCCGCTCGTGCCCGGACGACTGCGGGGAGGTGCGTGCGGGGCGCTGGTGGAGATGAACGACCTGTTCGCCACCTTCGTCGAGCTCGCCGGCGGGACGCCCTCGCCCGCCGTGAGCGCCGACTCGCGCTCGCTCGCGCCGCTCCTGCGTGGCGACGTGCAAGCCGTGCGAGATCACGCTTACACCGAGCTCTTCCACCCCAACTTCGAGCCGGGCCAGCCCGCGAACGTGCGCCGACACGCGCAGGCCGTGTGCGACGAGCGCTTCAAGCTGCTGCGCTTCACGACGCGCGACCGCGACGAGCTGAAGATTGAAGAGGAGTTCTTCGATCTTGAGCGGCGCGGCTCCGACAGCGACTGGTTCGAGCAGCGCAACCTGCTCGCCGCACCGCCGCTCGCGCACGACGCGGCCAATGCTCTCGCGCGGCTGCGCCGGCGACTCGATCGCGAGTTTCCCTCGCTGGTGCGCTGAGCGCCGCGCTCAGACCTCGACCCTGCCCTCGGCGCCGAGCAGCGCGGCGTGGCGCGCCAGCAGCGGCGCGACGTCCTCGGCGAGGAACTCGTCGACCTGCTGCGGGGCGCGGCCAACGTAGCGCGCGGGATCGAGCAAGCTGTCGATGCGGTGCGCCACCTTGGCGAAGGCCGGATCACCGTGCAGCAGGTCGCGCAGCGGGTTCTTGCCGCCCTCCATCTTCACGACGCGCGCCGCCTCGCGCGCGTGCACGCGGATCGCCTCGTGAATCTCCTGGCGGTCGCCGCCGGCCTTCACGGCCTCCATCATCAGGTGCTCGCTCGCGAGGAACGGCAGCTCCTCGTCCAAGTTGCGCCGCACGACACCCGGGTAGACCACGAGACCCGCGGAGACGTTGAGATAGACCTGCAGGATCGCGTCGGTGGCGAGGAACATCTCACTCACGGCGAGGCGGCGGTTCGCGGAGTCGTCGAGCGTGCGCTCGAACCACTGGTTGGCGGCCGTGTGCGCCTGGTTATCG
The DNA here is from genome assembly GCA_005778045.1 of Planctomycetia bacterium. The sequence goes on along the minus strand of SXKQ01000066.1, from coordinate 6,782 downwards.
AGCAGGCTCATCACGAAACGAGCGAGCGCGCACATGCGCTCGGAGCGCATGGGGTTGCGCTTCCACGGCATCGCCGACGAGCCGATCTGCTTGTCCTCGAAGGGCTCCTCGAGTTCCTTGCGGTTGGAGAGCAGGCGCACGTCGGTGGCGAACTTGTGCGCGGCCTGCGCGACCTGCGAGAGCACCTGCGCGACCCGGAAGTCGGCGAGGCGCGGGTAGGTCTGGCCGGTGACGCCGAACGTGCGCTCGAAGCCGAACGCGGCGGTGATGCGGCGGTCGAGCTCGCGCACCTTGGCGTGATCGCCGTCGAAGAGCTCGAGGAACGAGGCCTGCGTGCCCGTGGCACCCTTGATGCCGCGGAAGCGCAGCGTCGCCTCGGCGTGGTCGAGCTCCTCGAGCGTCTGCACGAGGTCTTGGATCCATAGAGTCGCGCGCTTGCCGACGGTGGTCGCCTGCGCCGGCTGGTAGTGCGTGAAGCCGAGCGTCGGCAGGGCGCGGTGCTCGCGGGCGAAGCGCGTGAGCTGGTCGATCACGCTGACGAGCTGCGCGCGCAGGATGCGCAGGCCGTCGCGCATCTGGATCAGCTCGCTGTTGTCGGTGACGAAGCAGCTGGTGGCGCCGAGGTGGATGATGCCGCGCGCCTTGGGCGCGACGTCGCCGTAGGCATGGACGTGCGCCATCACGTCATGGCGCAGCTTCTTCTCGTAAGCGTCGGCCGCAGCGAAGTCGATGTCCTTGGCATGCGCCTCGAGCTCGGCCACCTGCTCGGCGCTGATCGCGAGCCCGAGCGCGCGCTCCTCCCGGGCGAGCGCGATCCACAGCTGGCGCCAGGTGCCGAACTTCTTCTGGTCAGAGAAGTTCTGGCGCATCGCGGCGCTCGAATAACGGGTCGAAAGCGGGCTCTTGTAGTTGTCGCGTTGGTCGCTCACGCGCGTACTAGAACCACCCGACGCGGGGGAAGCAAACCGGGCCCCATGTCGCGAGGGCGCCGCAGGCGAGCGAGGTCGCAGCCGCGAGCGCGAGCCGCGCGCGCAGGCTCGCCGCAGTCCGTCCCGGGGTGCCGAGATGGGCCACGAGCTCGAGCGACACGGCGGCGCCGGCGACATCCGTCAGGACGTCGAGCACCGAGAGGTCCCGGCCGGGCACCGTCGACTGGTGCAGCTCGTCCGCGCTCCCGAGCAGCGCGATGGCCGCGCACACTCCGATGCGCGTGGCCGCCCCGAGCAACGGCCAGCCGCGCTCGCGCGGCACGAGCAGCGCGATCCAGCAGGCGAGCAGGCCGAACAGGGGTGCATGCGCTCCGTTCGTGAAGATGCTCCACCACCAAAGGCTGGGCTCGACGCTCGCCGCACGCGAGCTCGACCACGTGATGATCCCGAACCACGCCGCGCACAGGCCCCACGCCGCCGGACGCGGCAAGGCGAGCAGCCAGCCCGCGAGCTTCGCCACGCCCTCAGCGCGCCCCGAGCGCGCGTCGTGCGACCAGGCACAGCCCGAGCAGGTCCGCGCTGCGCCGCACATCGACCGAGTCGCACTCCAGCGTCATCAGGTACAGGCCGCGACCCCGCTCGTCCTCGAGGTCCGGCAGGCCCTCGGGATGCAGCAGCGCCTCGACCACGGCCGGATCGCCGCCACCCTGATCGGACACGGAGACCTGCCAGTTCGCGCCATCGAGGACAACGGACACGCGCATCGACACGGGCTGCGGCAGGTCGGACTCCTCAAGGGCACCGCCGCCGCCGCCGTGGTCCACGGCGTTGGTCATGAGCTCGTCGGCGATCAGGATCAAGGCGTCCAGATCCGCGCCGTCGAGACCGTGCTGCTCGGCGAAGTGCCGCACCAGACCGCGCGCGGCCTGCGCCGAGGCGTGGACCGCAGGCAGATCGAGGACGAGTTCCTCGGCGCCGTGGCGCGGAGCGCTGGTCACGTCGCAGGCTCCAGATACAGGGACAGGTCGAGGGCCGGCGCAGAGTGCGTCAGAGCCCCCACGGAAATGCGGTCGACGCCACTGGCGGCGAAGTTTGCGATGGTCTCGAGCGTGATGGCGCCCGAGGCCTCGAGCTCGACCGCGCGCCCACGGACCGAGGCGGCGTGGCGCAGACGCGGACAGCAGTCGTTCAGCCGCGCGACGCTGAAGTTGTCGAGCAGCACGACGTCGGCACCGCCCGCGATGCCGGCGAGTGCCTCGGCCTCGTCGCGCGCCTCGGCCGTGATCCGGACCGCCGGACCGAGCGCGGTGCGCAGATCCCGGACGACCGCCTCGAGTCCGCGTCCCGCGAGATCGAGATGGTTGTTCTTCACCATCGCCTCGTCGAACAGGCCGAAGCGATGATTTTCTCCGCCGCCGCAGCGCACGGCGTACTTCTCAAACGTACGCAGGTTGGGAGTCGTCTTGCGCGTGTCGAGCACGCGCGCGTGGCCGGCGCAGCGCTCGACGTAGGCCGCCGTGGCCGTCGCCGTGCCCGACATGCGCTGGATCAGGTTGAGCGCGGTTCGCTCCGCGAGCAGCAACGACCGGGCGCGACCCTCGAAGCGCGCGAGCACCTGCCCGGGCGCGATCGCATCCCCGTCGCGCGCCGCAAGCTCGATCCGCGCGGCGGGATCGCACAGCTCCACCACGCGAGCGAAGACGTCGAGCCCGGCGAGCCGTCCCTTGGCCTTGCAGACGAGCCGCGCCCGAGCGCGCGCCGCATCCGGCACCGCGTGCAGCGAAGTGATGTCGCCCGTCCCGGTGCGATCAGGTCCAAATTGGTCCTCGTCCAAGGCCGGCACCACCACGGCGTCAATTTGCGCGCGGGTGAGCGGCGATGGCAGGCCGCTGCGCGGGGCCGGCAGCCCGTGGGCGGAGGTCGCAGCGCTCGCGTTGGATTGCTTCAAGCTCGGGTGTCGCCGGGCAGGGGGGACCGTCCGGGAGTGTAGCAGGCCTCCCGATCGACGGCGCGGCTTGGAACGCGGAGACGCTCATGGGGCGGTGGCCCCCAGCGCCGCGGCGACGCGTTCTGCCGTCGTGGCGCCAATGCCCGGCAGGCTGGCGAGGTCGAGCGGCTCGCCACTGCCCCGGCGCAGCCAGCGCTCGCGCGCGATCTCCAAGGCCCTGAACTCGCCGATGCCCGGCAGACGCCGCATTTCGCGCGGACTCGCGCTCTCGAGCCTCAGGGGCTGCCCGGACGGCGCGTGACGACCCCCATCCGCCCGGGCTCGGTCCCGAGCTGCCTGCGCGAGCACGACGACGAACCACCCGACGAGGAACAGCACCGCACCACCTGACAGGGACTTCTGCACAGCACTCCCGTCGCTCGGCCAAGGCGCGGGTGGCGGCCTCGCTCGGATTCTCGCGCGCTATTGCCGACCGAGCGCAGAGCAGAGCGCGGTCTCCCGCAGGGTGCGCTAGCGCGTCGGGTCGAAGGCGGCCAGCTCTTCTGGAGTGAGCAGCGGAGCTGTCGCCGCGGGTCGCGGTACGGCGATCAGGTCGCCGTGCCCGAGGACCGCGAGATAGCGCTGAACCGCCGCGCCGAGGAAGTGCTCGACGCCCTCGGACCCAAGGATCGACCCGTCGAATCCACCGCCCGACACTGCACCCGAGAGCTCGCCGCCGACGAGCGAGAGCGAGCACACGAGCTCATCTTGGAAGCGCCAGACGATGCTGTCAGAGGTCCGCGTGGCCTCGAGGTCGTCGTCGAGGTGCTCGACGCGACGAACCACGCCCTCCGCCAGCTCGCGGAGGTTCGGAGCGAGCGCGGCGAGCGGACCGCTCGGTGCCGGAGCATGGGAGGGGCCCGGCACGGCAGCCGGCGCGGCGTCGGCCGCCACGCTGACTTCGAGGAGGTAGTCACTGACGTTGCGCTGGCTCTCGATGCATACGCAACTGAACAGGCGCACGGCGCCGGGCTCCAACCGCTGCAACCGGACGCGCTCGTCCGTGCTGAACTCGCGCGCCACAAGCCAAGCCACCGCCTTGAGCGGCGTCCGCAGCCGGGGCGAGTTCAGGTGGCGCAGGAGCGCCGTGTCTCGCGCCCGCGCGAAGGCCAGTGCATCGAGAGCGAGCGACGTAGCATCGGCGGCGTCGGCCTCAAGACACAGCACCAGCACGAGGCACCCCGCGTCGTCGACTCCGAGGTAGGGCACACGCCGGTGGCGGGAGAGGACGAGATCGCGGTCGACTAGCTCGAACCCCGGGTAGCCAGCGGCGAACAGCCGGCCAACGGTCGCTGTCACGGTCTCGGGGGATTCGAAGGCCATTGCGTGGTCGCGAAACTGCCAGTTTGAGGTACGCGAGCCGATCGCGCCAGATGAGGAGCGATTTCCTAGCCAAGTCCATCGTTGCGCCCCGGAGGCGACCGTCTATGACTCGGCGTAGCGCTCAGCTCAGGAGTCCGGGCGAGCTGCAGCGGATGCCGTAGGTGAGGGCGAGCGCGAGGGCATCCGTGGCGTCGAGGGGCTCGGGCGGACGCTCGAGCGCGAGCAGTCGCGCGACCATGGCCGCCACCTGAGACTTGTCGGCCGCGCCGTAGCCCACCAGGGCCTTCTTGGCCACGGTAGGCGCGATCTGCACGACCTTGGCTCCGCTCGCCGCTGCGGCGGAGATGATCACACCGCGCCCTTCGCCGATGCGCAGCGCGCTCTGCACGTTGCGGTGGGCGAAGGCCTCCTCGATCGCGACCACGCCCGGGCGCAGGTCGGCGAGCATGCGGTCGATCTCGACCCGCACCTCGCCAAGGCGCGTCGCGATGTCGGCCTTGGCCGAGGTCCGGATCACCCCAGCGCCAAGGAACAGAAAGCCCTTGGGGGCGAGCGCGATGGCCCCGAATCCGACCACGCGGGTGCCCGGATCGATGCCGAGCACGATCTTGTCCGAGAGGGGTACGACTTCAGGAGGATGCATCGGACCGCACCCGAACCCTACGCTCTGCATCCCCCTCGAGGAAGCCCCGTGACCCAGACCCACAGCGCCGCCGTGCTCGTCGCCGCCGGCAACTCGACCCGCATGGGCGCGGGCGAGCGCAAGCCCTTCCGTGCCCTCGTCGGCCGCTCGATCCTCGAGCACGCCTGCGCGGCCTTCGACGCCTGCCCCGGAGTGAGCGCGCTGGTGCTCGTGGTGCACAAGGACGACGTCGAACGCGTACGCGAGCTCTGCACTCGCTCGGCCGCGCTCGCGAAGGTGCGCGCAGTCGTGCCCGGCGGCGCCCAGCGCAGCGACTCGGTGCGCCTCGGAGTGGCCGCCGTGCCCGCGGAGTGCGAACTCGTGCTCGTGCACGACGCCGCGCGCGCGCTCGTGCGTCCCGCGACGATCGAGGCCGCCCTCGACACTGCGGCGCGCCTCGGTTCCGCGCTCGTGGCCGTGCCCGTCCGCGACACGCTCAAGAGCGCGCCCGATGGACGCTGCGCTCAAGCGACGGTCGATCGTTCGAGCCTGTGGGCCGCCCAGACGCCGCAGGTCTTCCGCACACGCGAGCTCGCTTCGCTGCTCGAGCGCGCGCAGGCCGAGAGCTTCTCCCCGACCGACGACGCCGCGCTGCACGAGCGCTACATAGGCCCCGTGCCGCTCGTGCGCGGCGACGACACCAACCTCAAGATCACCACGCCCGACGACCTCGAGATCGCCGAGGCCATCCTGACGCGGCGCGCGCGCGAGCAAGACGCATGACCCATCGCATCGGCATCGGCTTTGACATCCACCGGCTCGAGCAGGGTCGGCGCTGCGTCCTCGGCGGGATCGAGCTCCCCCACCCGAGCGGACCGCTCGGGCATTCCGACGGCGACGCCGTGCTGCACGCGCTCGCCGATGCGGTGCTCGGGGCTGCGGGACTCGACGACCTCGGCACGCTGTTCTCCGACAAGGACCCGCGCTGGAAGGGCGCCGACAGCGCGGCGCTGCTCGGGGAATGCATGAACCGCGTGCATGCCGCGGGCTGGCGTGTGGAGAACGCCGACATCGTGGTCGCGACCGAGGGCCCGCGCATCGCGCCGCACCGCGCCCTCATGCGCGCACGCATCGCCGCTCTGCTCGGCGTCGGAGTCGACGTCGTCAACGTGAAGGGAAAGTCCCTCGAAGGGCTCGGAGCTCTCGCCAACGGCGCCGGGGTCGCAGTCCAAGCCGCGTGCCTGCTCGTGAAGAGCTAGCCCGCGCGCACCACTCGCCGCAGGGCACGAGCGAGTGCGTGCAGTGCGCTCCGAGCTCGTGCAGCGCGAGGAATTCGACCACGAACGAACAGGCAGCGTTGGTGAGCGGTGCGCGACGGCGCGTGGCCACGAGGAACGCCACGGTGGCAAGGAACGCTGCGTTCTCGAGCGCCCACGTCATCCGCTCGACCGGCGCGATCGCAAGCGCTATGGCCAGCCCCGTGAGAACCGCGGGCAAGATCGGCGGCGTGTGCACTCTCCTGAGCTAGGCCCAAGCTCCCGCATGGCTCCCTGCGCAACAGTGCGAGCCTGCGAGGCCCTCGGGGCGCAGGCGCGCGGGCTCGGCTTCGCCCGGGCGCGGGGGTTCAGGACTGCTACTCGCGCAACTGGATCGCGTGCAGGCGCGCATAGGCGCCGCCGCGGCCGAGCAGCTCGTCGTGCGTGCCGAGCTCGACCAGCTGGCCCTGCTCGAGCACCGCGATGCGATCGGCATCTCGGATCGTCGAGAGGCGATGCGCGATCACGATCACGGTACGGTCCTTCATCAGGGACTCGAGCGCGCGCTGCACCTCCGCCTCGCTCTCGCTGTCGAGCGCGCTCGTCGCCTCGTCGAGCAGGAGAATCGGGGCGTTCTTGAGGATCGCGCGCGCGATCGTGATGCG
>SXKQ01000065.1 GCA_005778045.1 Planctomycetia bacterium | reverse complement strand
GTTCAACATGGACACGGGCAACTCGGCGCTGGTGGTGCTGCAGCCTTGGCGCGCGGAGCGCGAGCTGCCGCAGGAGCGCGGGGAGAGCGTGGCGTTCGCGCCGCTCGATGAGCTCGAGCGCACGGCGGCGCTTGCGGGCGCGCGCGTGGCGCCGCTGCTCGAGCGGCTGGAGCAGCTCGCGCCTTCGATCCCGGAGGAGCATGGGGCGCGCGCGGCGGCGTTGCGCGCGACGCTCGCGGGGCGACTCGACGCGGAGCTCGTGGCGGCGCGGACGCGGCTCGAGAGCGAGCTCGATCGCGCGTGGAATCGCGAGCGCGACTTCGCGAAGGCGCTCGACTGGCTCGAGCGCGGCTTCGAGGTAGAGACACGCGAGCGGCTCGGGCTTTCGGCGCGGCAGTGGAGCGCGGCGGCGGAGCGTTTCGAGTTGTCGGAGCGTCGTCTCGCCGTGGATGAGGATCGGCGCGTGTCGCTCGGCGTGCTCCAGCAGCGGCTGGCGCGGCACTACCCGGACGTCGTGCAGGGCGAGCGCGCGCGGGCGTTGCTCGACGAGGGGCGCTGGGCGGCGGCGCGGGCGGCGCTCGACGTGCGCGCGCAGGAGCTGATCGGAGCGACGGCGGCGTCCGTCGCGGGGTTCGCGCCGGGCGACGTCGAGGCGATCCTGCAGGTGATCGATCGCGAAGTGACGCGGCCGGCGGTGGCGACGCTGGAAGAGCGCTGGCGCAGCGAGGATCGGCGGCGCGCGGCGGAGCTGCAGCGGCGGCACGACGCGCTGCTCGAGGAGATCGAGCTCGGGCGCACGAGCGATGTGCGCGCGCGCATCGAGGAGCTGTACGCGCAGGCGCTCGCGGCGGCGCGCGTGAAGCCGGACGAGCTGCTCGCGGACGTGTCCGACGAGCTGCGGCGCAGTCGCGATGCGCTGCTCGCGGAGCTCGAGCCGGTCGCGGCGCGCACGCGGCTGCGGGTGGCGGAGAGCTTGCTCGCCGACAATCTCGCGGAGCTCGACGCGCGCTGGCGCTCGCGGCGCTTCCTCGCGATCGCGCAGCAGTTCGAGGCGCTCGCGCAGAGCCCGGCGCTCGTGCCCGTGCGCGCGCGCTGCGAGTCGATCGCGGCGCAGGCGCGAGTGCTCGAGGGCGTGCTCCAACGCGCGGCGGCGACCCTGCGCGCGGCGTCGGGCACGGAGATGCTCGTGGAGTTGCAGTTCGGGACGCTGACGTTCCGCGGGCGTGTCGAGGAGGCGCAGCAGGCGCTCGAGCGCGGCTTCCGCTTCCGACCCGTCGATGGACCGGCGTCGGTGGCGCCGGGGTTGCTCGCGCTGCGGGAGCTCGACAGCGGCAAGGGCACGCTCGTGTCGCGCGCGGCGCTCGAGGCGCTCGCCGGACTGGCGGGCAAGGAGCTCGGCGCGGACGCGCGCTTCGAGAGCGCGCTGCTGCGCTGGCATCTGGGCGAGCGCGCCGAGGCGGCCCAGCTCGCGATCGAGCCGCCGACGAGGCCGGAGTGGGGGCCACTGGCGGCCGAGCTCTCGGGCTGGCTCGACGGAGAGCGCGCGAAGAGCGAGGGCGAGGCGCGCGCGCGCGTGGAGCGGGCGCGGCTCAGCTTGAGCAAGGTGCGCACGGCGGCGGCGGGCGGCGCGGTGGATGTGCGCAGCCAGGTCGAGTGGATCGACGAGCTGCTCACGCGGCATCTCGAGCTCGAGTTCGTGGCGGCGGAAGCGGAGTGGCTGCGCGCGCGGCGCGCGGAGCTGCGGGCGCAGGCCGAGCTCGACGACGAGGCGATCCTGAGGCGCGCGTACGGGCCGAGCGAGCTCGAGCTCGGGCCGACGGGCGCGGTGCGCATGCGCTGGGTGCTCGATGCGAGCTACTCCGGGTCTTTCCAGCGCGGCGAGTGGCTGCCGGACGGCGCGGGCTGGATCGCCCCGCGTTCCGCGACGCGCGATGCGGTGGCCGACGAGCGCACGTGGCCGACCCTGTTCCTGCAGCCGCCGCTGCGGCTTGGCGACGCGCTCGAGCTGTGCGTCGACTTCGAGCAGCCCGCGCAGTCGGGGCAGCCGCGGCTGTTCTCGGTCAGCATCGCCGGCGTGCACGTGGTGCTGCTCGGCGCCGCGAACCAGGGCCAGAAGGGGCGCTGGAAGATCGGCTCGGGGAACCCCGATGCCTACGCGCAGCTGCTCGCCGACGTGCTCGAGCGCGGCAAGGGCAACGAGTTCGAGGCGCTGCAGAAGGGCCAGCGCTACACGCTGCGCATCGAGCTCAAGCAGGGCCGCGGCGACGTCAGCGTGTTCCTCGACGAGCGCCTCCTAGGCCGCGACACGCCCGTTCGCCCCGACCCTTCGAGCTACGGCGACAAGGCGCTCGTCCTGCGCTCCCTCGAGCCCGTCCGCCTGCGCTCCCTCGAGCTCCGCGGCCGCATCCGCTGAACGTGCGGCCGTTCGCGGCAGATCCGCACTCGAGTCCTCGCTTTCTCAAGCGAAGAGTTGCGAGAGCGCGAAGTGCAGGGGAGCGAGTCGATGGATTGTGCGTCGTTGCGAGCGCCCAGCCTCGCGCCGTGAAAGAGGCCGGACGTCAGGGAGTCGCGTAGCGGGCGGCGAGGGCGAGGGCGGCGTCGCAGCGGGTGGGGCCGATGATCGAGCGCACGGACTCGAGCGTGGTGGAGAGCTCGGCGGGGGTGGCGCCGCAGCGGACAGCGCCGCGCAGGTGGCTCGTGAGCTGGCGTTCTTGGCCGAGGGCGGCGAGGGCCACGACGGCGAGCAGCTCGCGCTGCGCGGAGGAGAGGCCGGGGCGCGTGAGCACGCGGCCGTAGGCGTGGCCGAGGATCCAGCGCGCAAAGTCGGGGTGCGCGTCGTTGAGCAGGGTGCGCACGCGCGGGGCGTGGTCAGCGTAGATGCGCTCGAAGAGCGCGTCGGCGCGCGCGAAGTGCTCGGGCTCGGCGAGGCGCTCGTCGGGCTCGAGCTCGCCCAGCCCGCCCTCCTCGGCCAGCACGCCATAGGTCTCGACGCCGCGCGGGAAGCCGGCGAACACGTGGACTTGCAGCACGGTCTCACGCCACGCGCGGTCGGGCTCGCCCGCGGGCGCGGCGCGGCGCAGGGCGCGCACCGTGTCCCAGTCTCCGAGGACTGCGGCTGCGAAGAGCTGCGCGAGACGCAGAGGCTGCGCGCTCGCGCTCATCGCGGCCAAGAGCCGATGGGCTCGCCCATGCGCAGCGACCTGCCCGGGGGGAGCTTGCCCGCGGGCTCCGGCCCGCCCGGCGGCACGACGAGGATCACCGTCGAGCCCATCTCGAAGCGCGCGAGCTCCTCGCCGAGCGCGAGTGTGCGCGGGCTCGCGAGGCGGCCCGAGCTCGCCTGCTCGACGCCGACGACCTTGATGCGGCCGACATTGAGGGCGCCGACCATGACGTAGAAGAGCGGACCGCGCGCGGTCTCGATGCGCATCACGCAGCGCTCGTTGATCGAGAACACCTTGGGGCGTGCCGCGAGCACCTTGGGCGCGACCGAGTAGCGCGCGCCCGGCAGCCAGACGGCCTCGACGAGCGAGCCTGCGACCGGCGTGTGAACGCGGTGGTAGTCGCGCGGCGAGAGGTAGATCGTCCACGCGTGGCCGCCGTCGAGCGCGACGTCGGAGCCGACGGGGCCGAGCAGCTCGCGCACCGAGTAGGGGCGGCCCTTGGCCTGCAGGATCGTGTCGCGTTCAATGCAGTCGATCGACTGCACCGTGCCGTCGCAGGGCGAGGGGAACACGCGCGCGTCGGCCGGGAACGGGCGCGCGCCATCGACGAGACGCCGGACGAAGAATGCACCCATGGACGGGTGCTCCCCGAGCGGCAGGCGCACCTCGCTCAGGTTCACGTCGTAGGCGCGCGCGTAGGCGCGGAAGATCGGGGCCCGCAGCGGGCGGGGGATCCCTCGGTCAGCGAGCCAGCCCAAGAACAGGGACAGCCCGCGCCGCAGCGGCGTCGCGCTCACTAGCGGCCGCGTCCCCGAACGGGGGCGCCGCCCTGCGCGCCCTGACCCGGCTGCGGAGCGCCGCCGCCGGTGGTTTGGCCGCCGCGACCGCTGAAGTCGAAGCCCGTGCCGCCGCCGCGCATCTGCTCGCGCTGCCAATCACCGATCTGCTGGCCGAGGTTGTCGCCGAACGTACCCTTCAGCTCGTTCTCACTCCACGTGCGGTAGTCCTCCCACGCGGTGCGGAAGTCGGTGCCGTTGCCTTGGCCGCCGCGCATGCCAGAGAACATCTCCTCGCGCTTCGCCGAGGCGACAGCGAGGTAGTCGCCGTAGCGCGTCTGGTCGGCGGGGGAGAGGCCGAGTTCCTTGCTGGCGCGCTCGGCCAACCGGTCGAGCGCTTCCTTCTCGCGCTCCTTGCGCTCCTCGTCGCGCTTCTGCTGCTCGCGCTGGCGCTCTTCCTCCATCACGCGCACGATCGCTTCGCGCTGCACATCGGCCACGGCGCCGACCGTCGCGACCGTGCCGGCCTCGCGCGGCGTCTCGTTCGCGGCCACGTCGCGGCGCGCGAGCTGGGCGCGCAGGTCGTCGACCTCGCGCTGCAGGCCGGCGACGGCTCCGCGCAGGCCGTCGAGTTCGGAGGCGGCGAAGGGCTTGGACTCGGCGGACGGCGCGGCGGTCAAGACCGCGTCCTTTGCGGCTGTCGGAGCCCCGTTCGAGATCGGTGCGACCGGGACGGCCTGCAGGCCGAAAATCGCACCGGCATAGCTGGCTACGGCGGCTCCTGCGAGAATCAATACGATGTGGATGAACTTCATGGTCGGCGCTTTCCGTTGGATCCGGCTGAAGATGGTATCGCGGCACGAACGGCGCTACGAACGATGCGGGCACGCGGGGGATGGAACCCTGCCGACCGCGCGCGGTTTCGAGCTCGCGGCCGAATTCGCCCCGCCTGAACCTGCCCCGGCCCCGGGACGGCCTTCCGCGGCCCTGCGCGGGAGGTAAGGGCCTCGGGGTCCCCCGACCGAAGCGCACAAGTATGGATTTCCAGCTTTCCGAAGAGCTCACGATGGTGCGCGACCTCGCGCGCGACTTCACGGACTCCGAGATCCGGCCGCGCTCGGCCGAGATCGAGCGCACGCACCAGATCCCGCGCGAGCTGCTCGACAAGCTTGCCGAGTGCGGGCTGATGGGCGTGGCGGTGCCGGAGGAGTACGGCGGCTCCGGGCTCGGCGAGACCGGCCTGTGCGTCGTGATGGAGGAGCTCACACGCGGCGACTTCTCGGTCGCGGTGACCTTCGGCGCGCACGCGTCGATCGGCGCCATGAGCGTGATCGTCGGCGGCACCGAGGAGCAGAAGCGGCGCTGGCTGCCCGACATGGCCGCGGGCAAGCTGCTCGGCGCCTACGCGCTCTCCGAGGCCGACGCGGGCTCGGATCCCGGCGCGATGAAGACCACGGCCGTCAAGGACGGCAACGAGTGGGTGCTGAACGGCGAGAAGGTCTGGATCACGAGCGGCGACATCGCGGATCTCGTGACGGTCTACGCGATCACGGATACGCAAAAGCGTGCGCACGGAGGTATCACGGCCTTCATGGTGCCGCGCGACTCGAAGGGCTTCAGCGTCGGCAAGCGCGAGGAGAAGATGGGCCAGCGCGGCTCGTCGACGGTGGCGCTCGCGTTCGACAACGTGCGCCTCTCCGATGACCAGCGCCTCGGCGACGTCGGAGCGGGCTTCAAGATCGCCATGGGCACGCTCGATCGCGGCCGCCTCGCGCTTGCGGCGAACTGCCTCGGCTGCGCGAAGGAAGCGCACGCGCTCTCCGTCAGTTACGCGAACCAGCGTGAGACCTTCGGCAAGAAGCTCGGCGAGCACCAAGCCATCGGTTTCATGCTGGCCGACAACGCGGCGGACATCTACGCCATGGACTCGCTCACGTATCGCACCGCGTGGCTGTGCGACACCAAGCAGCCCTTCAGCCGCGAGTCCGCCATCTCCAAGCTGTTCGCGAGCGAGGCGCTCGACCGCATCGTCGATCGCGCTGTGCAGATCCACGGCGGCATGGGCTACTCCGCCGAGTACGTGATCGAGAAGCTCTACCGCGACGCGCGCGTCACGCGCATCTACGAAGGTACCAACGAGATCCAGCGCCTCGTCATCGCCCGCGATGTCCTCAAGCGCGGATACTGAGCGTGCGGCGAGGCGATCCTTGGGAATGTGGGATTCGGGGGCTGCAAGTGGGCGCGGCGCTGGCGTAAGCGGCAAAGGAGGCTGTGCCGCATGGCGAGTGCAACGCTCTCGAACCAGCAATCGACCCTGCGCAACCAAGGCGCGGTCCTGAAGAACCAGAAGGCCATCGCGGCCAACTAGAAGAAGCTCCTCGCGAACCAGAGGCAGATCCTCTGGAAGTAGGCGCTCCGCGCCCAGCGGCGCACCGGGCTGCGACGGGCGAGGCGAGCGTGAGGTTCGGGCACTCTCGCGGCTAGGCCCGATGCTTGGAAGGCACGCGGGAGAGCGTCCCGCGAAAGGTTGACCGCGGAGGCTGCGGTCGCACAGCAGAGTTCGGCGACTAGCTGAGCTTCGGCACGAGAGCGCGGTCGATCGCGGCCGCGAGGTCCTGCGCCGAGAACGGCTTCTGCAGCCAAGGGACGTCGGCGGAGATGTTGCGTCGCGCGAGGTCGCCGGCGTAGCCGGAGATGGCGAGGACGCGGAGAGCTGGCTGGCGCGCGCGGGCGGCGGCGATCAGCTCGCTGCCGTCCATGCCGGGCATGATCATGTCGGTCACGAGCAGATCGAAGGGCTCGCTCGACTCGAGCTTGCGCAGGGCGTCGGCGCCGTCGGTGGCCGTCTCGACGATCAGGCCTTGTTTCTGGAGCAGGCGCGCGAGCATGTCGCGGATCGCGTCCTCGTCGTCGGCGACGAGCACGCGACCGCTGTGCCGCCTCGGAGCGCGGCGGGACTGCTCTCGGGCGATGGCGGAGGGCGTGAGCGCACCGTCCTGCGAGAGCGGCCAGTAGACGGTGAAGGTCGAGCCGCGCCCGGGGGCCGAGCGCACTTCGATCGCTCCTCCCGCCGCGCGCACGATCCCGTACGCCGTCGAGAGACCGAGACCCGTGCCTTCGCCGGCGGGCTTGGTCGAGAAGAACGGCTCGAAGAGGTGTTCTCGGACTTGCTCGTCCATGCCGATGCCCGTGTCCGTGACGGAGAGGCTGGCGTAGATCCCGCGAGCAAGCCCGAGCCGCTCGAGAGTGGCCGGGTCCTCCATGCGCTCTCGACTGACGGCGATGGAGAGCTGGCCGCCCTTCGGCATGGCGTCGCGCGCGTTGACCACGAAGTTCATCAGTACCTGCGAGAGCTGAGTGGGATCCGCGCGCACGACCTGTGGGCCTTCGCTCGTCTGCGTGCGCAGCACGACGTCGGTGCCGACGAGGCGCGCGACCATGCTCTCGCTCGTGCGCACCATGCCGACGAGGTCAATGCTCTCCGTGCGCGCGACCTGCTTGCGACTGAAGGCGAGCAGCTGCGTCGTGAGCCCGCGCGCGCGGCTGAGCGCGTCCGAGAGGCTGCGCACGTACGTGTGCTCAGGCGTGCCGGGCGGATGCGAGACAGCGAGCATGTCCGTCGCCCCGTACATCACCGTCATCAGGTTATTGAAGTCGTGGGCCACGCCGCCGGCGAGTCGCCCGACGACCTCCATCTTCTGGGCTTGGCGCAGGCCTTCCTGACTCTGCGCCAGCTCGACCAGCGCCTCTTCCGCGCGGCGGTGCACCTCCTCGAGGTGCCACATCAGCATCCCAAGCCCCATGAACACGAGTAGGATCACGTCGAAGAAGCCGAGGTAGTACGGCAGGACGCTCTGGCCCTCGGTCACTTCGCGCCAGAAGGCCCAGCCGAGCGCGTGGATCTGGCCGAGACCGTAGACCGCGGAGCTCAGCGCGAGCACGGCGGCGCCGCGCCTCGTGCTGTCGCCGCGGCGCTTCCAGAGCGTCCATGCGACCCCGACGAACACGACGCCCGTGCACAGGAGCTTCGCGGAGAGGCGCGTGAGGATGCGGCCGGTGCCCGGCAGCCAGGTCGAGCCGATGCCGACCGCGAGGGCGAGGAGCAGCACCACGAGCGCGTTCTTGCGGCGCAGGCGATCTTCGACCGGCACACCGCTCAGCGCCTCCGCTGCGCCGAGCCACATGAAGTAGGGCTGGAGCAGGCCGGCGACGGCGGCGACCGTGGACAAGCTGATGCGGCGCACGTCGGTGGCCGGCATGCCGAGGAAGTACACGCTGCTGATCGCGAGCGCCGCCATGCCCAAGTACACCGCACAGGCGACCCAAGAGAGGCTCCACCAGCGCAGGTGCCCACCGCCGGGCTTGCGCGAGTAGAGGAGCAGCAGGCTCGCCACGAGCACGCAGACGAACGCCTGCATCCCGTAGGACAGCACGACCTCTCCGGTCAGATCGAGGTCCTCGCGCTGCAAGGGAGTGGCGTGGCCGGCGAGCCGCTCGGGGGGGGGCGGTGAGGGCGCGCGCAGCGACGCGCTAAAGAGTAGCACGGCCCGCGGCCGGCGGATTGCCCCGCGAAGCGAGCTGCGCCCGTGGAACTTCGTTGCTAGTTCGAGGGCGCGAGGGCGCGGTCGACTCCCGCCCTTAGGGGCAGAAGGTGACGGCGAGGGCGGAGGAGGTGTTGAGGGAGGTGCCGCCGGCGATGGGGTCGCGGAAGGTGAACTGGAAGTTCCAGGTCGAGCCCGGGGTGAAGCCGTAGGCGGGGTTGGTGATGCTGAGGGTGTAGTTGATCGAGCCGATCGCCGTGGAGTTCACGACCTGCAGGCGCTTGGGCTGCTGGACGCAGAGCGTGCCGGCGCCGAACGGGATCGCGGCCTGCACCTGGCCGTACGCCAGCGTGCCCGATTTGTTGGGCGGAATGCCGCTGCCGGTGAGCGACATCAGGCCGCCGGTGCTGAGCGAGGTGGAGCCGGCGATCGAGATCTGGGCGCCGGTGGGGGAGAAACTGTTGGCGGTCGGCGGGCAGTAGCTGACGCGGCCGCAGCTCGCGCCCTGCAG
>SXKQ01000004.1 GCA_005778045.1 Planctomycetia bacterium | reverse complement strand
CGCCGGATCCTTGATCGCGGTGATCGAGATCTTCTTCCCGTTGACCTTGATGAAGTCCTTGCCGGCCTCGACCTTGCCCGCGAACGGCCCGTGCACCGAGTCGTATTTCAGGAGGTGCGCCAGCGTCGCGGGATCGGCTAGGTCATTGATGTGCACGACCTCGATGTCGGGATAATGCGAGGTGATGACGCGGAAGACGTTGCGGCCAATGCGGCCGAAGCCGTTGATCGAGATGCGCATGCCCATGGGGCGGTATCCAGAAGGGGATCGGGGAACTGGGGGTGAAGCCAGAGAGAAGGGACGCTCCCGCGGACCCTGCCGGGCGGCCCGAGGGCGCGGTAGCACGGCGTAAGTCGTGGCTCCGACGCAACCTCGCGCAGAGGTGGCAGAATATCCGTGGAAATCAGGGTGGGAGGGTAGCCCTCCGCGCCGATTCGATCAACGCAGCGCGATCGCCCATGGCAGCACTTCCCCGCACCACTCCCGCCGACTGGAAGGAGCGCTGGCCCAGGCTGGCGCTCGCGGTCGGCCTCGAGCCGTCCGAGCCGGTCGCGCTGGGGCTCTCCGGCGGCGCGGACAGCGTGCTCCTGCTGCACTGGCTATGCGCCAGCGAGCCGCGCCCGCCGGTGCTCGCCATCCACGTGGACCACGGCCTGCGCGGCAGCGAGTCCGACGAGGACCGCGAGTTCTGCGCCCGATTGTGCCGCGACATCGGGGCGCGCTTCCGTTCCCGCCGGGTGGCGCTCGAGCCGGGCTCCAACCTAGAGGAGCGCGCTCGGGAGGCCCGCTACGCCGTGCTCGCCGAAGAAGCGGCCAAGGCGCGCGTGCGCGTGCTGCTGACGGGACACCACGCGGACGATGGCCTCGAGACCCTGCTTCTGCGCTGGATCCGGGGCTCGAGCCTCGCGGGCCTCCACGGCCCGGCCGAGCGCAGCCAGCTAGGCAGATTGCTGCTCGTGCGGCCCCTGCTCGGCATGCGGCGCGGCGAGATTCGCACGCTCCTGCGCGAAGCCGGCCTCGCATGGCGCGACGACAGCTCGAACGGTGACCTGCGGCACACGCGCAATCGCATCCGGGCCGAGTTCCTGCCCTCGCTGGAGCAGTTCGGCGGGTCGGACGCCGTCGAGAGCCTGCGGCAGTTCGCCGGAGCCGTGGAGAACCTCGAGCAAGAGCTCTCCGCGCGCACGGCGCCCCTCGTCTGGCGGCCGCTGACTGCGACGCGGTCGACGCGGCGCTCCAGCGCCAGCAACCTGGGCGGCACGTTGCGTCGCGACCCGCTCGCTCGCTTGCCCTCGGCCCTCCAGCGCCGTGCGCTCTGGCGGCTGCTCGTCGAGGGCACTGCGCGCGCGCCGAGTCGACGCCTGCTCGGCAAGGTGATCGACGACCTCGGGCTCGGCCGTTGCGCGCGGCACGCGCTCTCCGGCGGCTGGACGCTGTGTCTGCGCTCGCGCTCGCTCGAGCTGCATCCGCCGCTCGAGGCCCTCGGTCCTCCCGCCCACGCCCCGGTGCGCTCCCCGTGGCTCCCGTTCGTGGAATTAGTGTCCGCGGACCCCACGGCGCCCCGGCGCTCCCCGACCTGGATCGAACGCCTCGCCGCTCCTGAGCAAGGCTTCCGCCTGCCCGTGCCGGGCAGCGTGACCTTGCCCGATGGCCGCCGCGTCGTGGCGAGCTGGGTCGACGCCAGCGCGGAGCGCGAAGTGCCCCGCGATCCGCGCGCCGTCGAGCTTGAAGTGCCGTGGACCATGGAGCGCCTGTGCGTGCGCTGGCCCCGCTCGCGCGACCGCTTCCACCCGCTGGGAGCCCCGGGCTCGCGGGCGCTGCGGCGCTTCCTCGCCGATGCCGGCGTGCCCCGCTCCGAGCGCGGGCTGGTCCCGATCGTGCTCCACGGGAGCGAGCTCCTGTGGGTGGCAGGCCTGCGCCCCGCACACCCGTTCCGCGTTCGAGGCGGAGCGCCACGGAGGCTGCGCCTCGAGCTGCACGGTGGCGCGTCGCGCGCGATCGAGGCCCGTCCGCGCACGCCCGGCGCGAGCAGGAGCCGCGCGCAGCAGTTTGAGCTGCCGTTCGGCGCCGGCGCGCCGTGACTCGGCCCGCTCCAAGGGGTACCCTGCTACACCCCGTGGTCCAAGACGTCCAGAGCGAGCCCTCCCGAGCCGTGGAGAACCTCCTGCGAGCCAATCTCGAGCACGTGCGCGAGCGCATCGCCCGTGCCGCTTTGGCCGTCGGCCGTGCCCCGGCCGAGGTTTCCCTGCTCGCCGTCACGAAGACCGTCGGCGTGAGCACGATCGCCGCGCTCGTGCGGCTCGGGCAGGGGGATCTCGGCGAGAATCGCGTCGAGGTCCTCGGCCCCAAGGTCGAGGCCCTGAGGCAGCTCGGTCTTGCCCCGCGCTGGCACATGATCGGTCACCTGCAGCGCAACAAGGCGCGCCGCGCGGTCGAGGGCGCGAGCGTGATCCACTCCGTCGACACCACTCGCTTGCTCGAGACGCTCTCGCGTCAGGCGGGCGAGCTCGGGCGCGAGCTCGACTTGTATCTCGAAGTGCGCGCCGTCGACGCGGGCGAGCGCACCGGTTTCTCCAGCGCTGAGATCCCAGCGGCCGCCGAGCTGGCGGCGCGACTTCCCCACCTGCGCCTGCGGGGCCTGATGGCCATGGCCGCTCCCAGCGAACAGGCCCGACCGTTGGACCTCGCGTCGCAGCTCGAAGCGCGGCGCACCTTTGCCGCGGTGCGTCGGCTGGGCGAGTCGCTGCCCGGACAGCTGTTCGTGGGCGGCCGCGTCGAGTATTCGACGGGCATGAGCTCCGACCTCGAAGCTGCGATCGCAGAGGGCTCCACGTGCGTGCGCATCGGCACGGCGCTGTTCGAGGGCCTGCGGGCCGCGGGGGATCAACCGTGAGTGAGCAGCGGCTCTTGCTCGAGCTGATCGGCGACTCGCGTGCTCCGATCGAGCTCCCGCGCCAAGGCACGATGACGCTCGGATCTTCGGGCACGCGTGCGGACGTCGCCGTCGATGGACAGGGTGTCGCCGAGGTGCATTGCGCCATCGGCCGCGCGAAGAGCGGCGGTTGGGCGATCAAGGACCTCGGCAGCGACTTCGGCACGCTGATCAATGGCGAGCGTGTCACACAGCGCAAGCTCGAGCCGGGTGACCTCGTCGTGCTGGGCTCGCGGCGCCTGCGCGTCGTCGATCCCGGCGCGGCGGCCACGCCGAAGGCTCCGGCGGCGGCGCCGGTCGCCGCGCCCACTTGGGCGGACACCAAGCCCGCGGAAGCCAAGCCGGCCGAGGTCGCGACCCGCGTGGATGCGCGACTGCCGCAGGTGAAGGGTTATCGCGTCGAGAAGCTGCTCGGTCGCGGCGGCATGGGCGAGGTGTACCTCGCCGTGCAGGAGAGCCTCGGCCGCCCCGTGGCGCTCAAGGTGCTCGCGGCGCGCCTTGCAGCCGATGCGGAGTTCGTGCGCAAGTTCCAGTCCGAGGCACGCGCGGCGGCGGCGCTCAACCACCCCAACGTGGTCACCGTGCACGACGTGTGGGAGGAAGGCGGACGCCACTTCCTCGCCATGGAGTTCATGGACAAGGGCAACCTAGAGCAGCGCCTGCAGCGCGACGGCAAGCTCGCGCCCAAGGAAGCGCTCGAGATCCTCAACGACGCGGCCAAGGCCCTCGTGTACGCGGAGCTACGCGGCATCGTGCACCGCGACATCAAGCCGGCCAACTTGATGCAGAACTCGGTCGGTACCACCAAGCTCGCTGACCTCGGCCTCGCGATGCACCTCGAGGCGGAGGCCACCGAGAGCGACAACAAGAAGATCTTCGGCACGCCGCACTTCATCTCGCCCGAGCAGGCGCGCGGCGATAAGGTCGACATTCGCTCGGACCTCTATTCACTCGGAGCCACGCTGTACCGCCTCATCGGGGGCCGCACTCCGTTCGAAGGCGCGACTACGCGCGACATCCTGCGCGGTCACTTCCTCGAGGAACCCAAGCCGTTGCACGAGCTCGCGCCCGGCACGCCACCGGTGCTCGCGGCCATGGTCCAGCGCCTGCTCAAGAAGAAGCCCGACGAGCGCTACGCCTCGGCGGGCGTCCTGCTGCAGGAAGTCGAGCGCCTGCGCAGCGCGACGCTGCACGGGGCTCCGCTGCAGGGCGCGCCCACGGGCAGGGCCTCGGGATCCAAGCTTCCGCTCGTGGTCGGCGCGGGCGTGGTGCTCGCGCTCGGCGCCGCCGCGGTGCTGTTCCTCGGTGGCGAGGACGGTGAGCCGCAGAAACCCAGCCCGAACGGATCGCAGGCGCAGTCCCCCGATCGCGCCACGCCCCCCATCGAGCCCGTCGACGACGAGTTTTCCGCCAACGGTGGCGACCGAGCGACGACCGCCCCGGCCGACGACGACACGGCGCTCAAGCTGCGCGAGACCGAGGCGGAAAATGCGCTGCTGCGTGTCTCGCGCGAGCTCGACGACGACGCGCTGCAAGCCGAGCTGCGCACGGTCGCGGAGAAGTTCGCCGGCACCACGGCCGCGCAGCGCGCGCTCGAGGAGGCCGAGGGGGTGCGCGAAAAGGCGCTTCGAGACGCGGCCACCGTCGGTGCCTACGAGCAGTCGATCCGGGACTTCGTGGAGCGCGTGCAGCTCGCGGCCAAGACCGACAGCGGTCCGAAGCCAATCTCCGAGGCCCTGAGAGCGATGTTGTCGCAGGAGGTGCCTGCGGCGCTGGCCGCCGACCCGACTGTGCTCGCTCGTCGCCGACAAGTTTTCGCCACGACGCTCGCCGATGCCCTCGCGCAGGCACGAGCGGATGCCGCGCGCGCCGATGAACTCGAGCGCACCGGTCGCTTCGAAGATCTCGCGGTGACGCTCGCTGCGTGGATCGTCGCGCTCGACCTTCCCGCCATGCCGCCGGAGCTCGGCCCCGACACGCTGCCCGACCTCGGCGAGGTCGTCCTTCTGCGTGCCTCGATCCAGAAGCGGCTCGACGGTCAGGTGGCCGCACGCGAGCGCTACTCTCGCGGGCGCGAAGCGTCCGATGCGAAGGCCCTGGCCCAAGGGCTCCGCGGCCCGGGCTTCGAGTCCTCCCTGCGCACGTTGGATCTCGCAGGCATGGAGCAGAAGCTCATGGCCTTGGAGAGTGAGCTCGCGACCGAGCCTGCGCGTGCCTGGGCGCGGGAGTGGCTCGCGGCGGTCCGCGCGGGGAAGCCCCTGTTCTCGACGCTCGCGATCGAGTTCGAGCGCGGCGGCTGGCGTCGCAAGTCGTTCTTCGATCCGCGCGCGCGGACCCGCACGATCCGCGACGCCGTGGGCGCGAACGCGGAAGGCCTGCTGGTCAAGGTCGAGGCCACCTCGGAGCTCGTGCCGTGGTCGAGCTTTGGGTCTCGCCCCGCCGACTTGCACCAGATCTTCCACCAGCGGCTCGCGCGCGAATACACGCGCGAGGAAGTCGCGGGTATCGACGGCCTGATGCGCATGAGCGCCGTGGCTCAGGCCGTCGAGGAGACGGCGGAGATGCTGCAGGCGGATGCCGCCTCGAACCTCACCGAGGACGAGGTGCGCGCGGTGAACGAGGCTTACGAGGTCGCACGCGTCTGGGCGCAGAGCGCCGGTACTCTCCCCGCGTTCGAGCGCGAGGCGGAGGCCGCGCGCGTTTGGATCGAGGCGCTCCGCGCGGGTTCGGACGGTGCGTGGTCGCGCGCCGTGGCGGCTCACGAGCGGCTGATGCGCGAGTTCCGCGACACGCTGCTGGTGCGGCTGCTCTCCGACGGACGCCCGTGAACGCAGTGCCGCGGCTCGAGCCGTACCGCGACGGCCCCTCTCGGCTGTGGGTGCGGGCCCAGCCAAGCGCAAGGCGCAGCGAGCTCGCGGGCCCCTGCAACGGCGCGCCCCAGTTTGCCGTGCGCGCATCGGCGCCGGAGGGTCGAGCGAACGAGGAGCTGCTCGGGGTTCTCGCCGCCGCATGGGGCCTGCGCCCGAGCGACATCGACATCGGCTCCACCGCACGCGACAAGCAGGCGCTCCTGCCCCTCGCTCTGCCCCAAGCGCCCGACTTGTTGCTCGCGGCACGGCCTCAGGATTGAATCTGCTCCATGCACACGTCCGCGCTCGATGACTCTGTCGCTTCGGCACTCGGCGCACTCGAGCGTCGCTCGTTCCTGCGCCCCGCGGCCCTGTACCTTCTCTCAACGGGCGTCGGCGTCCTGTCTGGCCGGCTGCAGCGCGCAGGTCGGCTGCCGCTCGGCAAGCTCGACGGAGCGCCGCGAGCGTGGGCCGACACGCTGCTGCACTGGGGGCTGCTCGAGGAGCTTCCGATCTGGCTCCTCGAGAACTCGCCGCTCGATCGCGAGCCGGATGAGCCCGAGTGGCACCGCGCGTGGCCCCTGTGGCTTGCGGCCTCCGCGGGTGCATCCACGTTCGTGCACACCTCCGCCGCGACCTCCCTCGTGCCCGAGCTCGAGCCCGGCACGATCGGCCTCTTGCGCGACCATGTGAATGTCTCCGGGACCACCCCGCTTGTGGGCCTCGGCTCGAGCCGACTCGGATCGCAGTTTCCCGACGTCTCGCGAGTTCACGACAAGGCACTGCGCGCCTCGGCTCTCGAGCTCGCACGCACGCTTGGGCTGGCATCGCGCGAGATCGTCGCGGCCTGTGCGGTGGGCCCCTCGCTCGAGACCCCGGCCGAGCGCCGCTGGATGGCCTGTTGCGGCGCGGAAGCGTCCGCGCAGGAACTCGCAGCTCCCCTGCTCGCGGCCGCCCACTCCGGCCTTGGCGGGCTGAGCATGCTGGTGATTGTTCATGCAGGCGAGGGGCCGATCGACATTGCGCAAGTCGCCGCGCGCGCGGAAGCGATCGCGCCTGCGCTCGATGACTTGCTGGCGAAGCTCGCGCTCGTCGTGCAGCGCGAGGCGCGCCAACGACTCGAGGGTGGCGAGGCGTGAGTCGCATCCGGATGGCGGTGCTGGTCTCCGGAGGCGGCCGCTCTCTGGAGAACCTCGCCGAGCGCAGCGCCGCGGGCGCGCTCGACGTCGAGCTCGTCCTCGTGCTTTCGAGCAGTCCGACGGCCTTCGCGCTCGAGCGCGCGCAACGGATCGGCATTCCGTCCGTCACCGTCGATCCGCGCGAGTTCGCCGGACCGAGCGAGTTCAGCGCTGCCGCGTGGCGGGCGATCGAGGGCTCGCGTGCGGAACTCGTCGTTCTGGCGGGGTTCCTGCGCCTCTTGCTCGTACCCGAGGCCTGGCGTGGACGCGTGATCAACATTCACCCGTCCCTGTTGCCCCGCTACGGAGGCAAGGGGTTTTACGGTGATCGAGTGCACCGTGCCGTGCTCGCCGCGGGCGAGCGCGAGAGCGGCTGCACGGTGCATTACGTGACCAACGAGTACGACAAAGGGGACGTGCTCGTGCAGCGCCGAGTCCCGGTGCTGCCGGGCGACGACGAGCACAGGCTCGGGGCCCGAGTCTTCGAGGAAGAGCGCCTCGCCCTTCCCGAGGCGATCTCGCTCCACCTCCGCTCCCGCCCTGCCCACTAGACGCCCGCGCGCCACGACGGAAGGCCCACGGCGAGCTCGATCGTTTCTTCCTACGAGTGTGTTGCGTGCCGCGGTTGCGCGCGGAGGGCCCCTGGAACCAGTGCTTCGCGTTCCCGGTGTTCCATCGCGTGCTCGCCTGTGTCGCCGAGGGTACGACCTCGGACAACGTGCTGAGGCGTGCCACGAAGATCGCCCAGCGCTTCGATTCCTACCTGCTCATCCTGCACGCCTTGCCTGCGGTGTTCACCGCAGGGTCCGCATGGGAGGAATCGGCAGCGACGCGCTCTCTCGATTTCGTGCGGATGATGTGCGCGAGGCGTCGCGTCCGTATCTCGCGCATCGTCATGCGGGCGAAACGTGACGCGGCGAACCGCTCGCCCACCTGCTCGATGTCGAGGTGGGGCCTCCGGCGCGCAACGTGCTCGAGCGCGTGCACGTGGTGCCCGGGGAAGCGGGCGTCGCAAGAAGTTCGACCTAGGCGGGCTCGCGCGAGCGCCCTTTTCGCGGCCCCATTGCCCGATCTGGATGCAGGTGGAGCCTCCACATCCCATCGACCGCACCCTCGTGCCCATCGAACTCTCCGAAGCGAGCGCGCTCTTGCTCGATCAAGCCTGCATGCTCGCCCGCGCCTTCGGCGCGCGCGTTCACGCGCTTGACTACTTCGTGAATCCGGGGCGTGCTGCGGAGCGGGGCTCGACGTTCCGCCCGGCCCGCTCCCCGACACGCTCGACAAACTGCGCAACGTGGAGCGCGAGGCCTTCGAGCGCTTCGTCGACACGTACGCCCGGCGCGGAGTCTATGCCACGGTGGAGTTCGTTGGGGACGATACGTCGCGCGCGATCCTCGCGGCGCAGGAGCACCATGACCTGATCGTGATGGGCACCCAGGGTCGCAGTGCGCGGGCCGCAGCCCTGCTCAGCAGCGTCACATGGCAGTTGCCACGCCTCGTGCGCACGCCGATCCTCACGATCCGCCTCCCTCAGCCCGTCCTCGCGAACGCCTGATGGCGCGCGCCAGCCTGCGCTCGAGCCGCGCAAGGAGTTCCAGCTCCTCGGCGGCTCGGGCCATGGCGACGAGTTCCGAGAGCGAGCCGCTGTCAGCGAGCATCTCGGCAGCGCGCGCCTCCAGCTCCAGTGCCCCGCGGAACTCCTCCGGTGCGGGCTGCGCAGAGCGCGCCCGGCGTGCCCAGTCGCGACAGTCGCTCCAGCGTCGCAGCCGCTCGGCGCAGCGCGCGAGGGCCAGCGCACGCCCCGGCGTCCAACCTTCACGGTGCGCCTCTCCCACCCTCCGGGCGAGCTCCGCTGCGAGCGCGACGAGGCTCAGGATGTCGTCGCGATTGTGAGCGAAGACCTCCTCCAGCCGGTGTGGCCTGCCCGCGAGGAAGTCGTACCACGCCGCGGGAGCGAAGGCGCCCGCGAGGTCGTGCATGCGCTCGACGCCCGCGATCTCACGCTCCATGGTCGCGAGCCGTCCGTCGGCAAGTCCGGGCCCGAACAGCCTGCGGCATGGATGGTAGAGGTCAAAATGCAGGCAGCGCTCGAAAGGCGCCGCGATGCCGTGCACGCGCATCTTGTCCTCGAGCCGATGCCGGTCGAAGGACTTGCCGAAGAACGAGACGAGCGCACCCGACTCGCCCACTTGTCGTGCGCACTCGTCGAGTAGCGCCGCTTCGTCCTCGGGTCCACGCAGGAAGCCCTGCCAAAGCTCGAAGCTTTGCGCCGTGAAGCGCCCGAGCCCCACGAGGAAGGCCTTGGTGCCAGCGCCACCCGCGAGACCGGTGGTCTCGATGTCGAGAAACAGCGCCCGGCCGAGCTCGAGCGCTTCGAGCCGCGCGTCGACTCCGAGCAGCGCGAGGTCCGAGCCGCGCGCTTGCAAAGCCGAAGCGAGCGGGACAACCCCATGCGAATGTCCGAGGTCCCAGCGCGACACCCGGACCGCGCACACGCCGCGGGAGCCGCGAACCTCGACCAGCTCGCGAGGCTCTCCCGGGGAGCCGAGAGCGGCCACTGGAGCCGCGCCCGACTCGCGTACACGCCCCAAGCGTTCACGGAACCAGCTTGGCAAGGGCGTGGGCGCTGCTGACTCCGCTTCCCCTGCCACCGGCCTCGGACTGGCGCCCGCACCCGCGTCTTTGCGCAGCCTGCGCAGTCGATCGCCAAAGGCCTCGCTCACGCCACCCCTTCGGGTTCCACGCGTCGCGCAGCGCTGCCACTCACGAGGTGCTCGAGCAGCTTGCGCGTGGCTGTCTTGCCCAGCTCTCCGCACTCGGCGCGCGGACCCACGCAGGCTGGACAACCGTGTCGGCACTCGCAGCGCGTCACGACCTCCAACGCGGCGTTCAGCACGTCGCGATGGCTCTCAAACAGTACTTCAGCGAGCCCGACCCCACCCTGCACGCGGTCGTAGAGCACGATCGCTGGACGCAGGAAGTGCGTGGAGCGAACTTCCGTGGAGAGCCCGAGATCCTGCGGCTGACAGCGCAAAAACAGCGGCGCCACCTTGCGCAGGAGGCCGCCGGCGCCGCGCCACGCGGCTCCGCGCTCCGAGCCGGTGAGGCCGAGCGCCGTCGCGGTCTCGTTGGAGATCGTCAGCACGAAGGCTTGCGTGTCGAGCTCCTCGGGGGGCAGGTGAATCGCCTCTGTGCCGACGTTTTCGCGCGTGTAGAAGCGGATCTTCTTGTACTGCGTCGCGACTGTCGTGACGTGCACCTCGCCGGTATGGATCGCGAAGTCCTCCACGCCCGCTTCGCGTTCGCGCGCCGCATGCTTCTCGAGCCGCAGGACGCGCAGCGTCGTGTCGATTTCCGCTTCCGTGAAGTAGTCGCTCTCCACGGAGCGCACGTAGGCCCTGCGGTTCTCGTAGTCGAAGCGCTCGACCTTCCAAGTCTCGCCCTGCACTTGGTAGATCGCACCCTCGTGCACCGTTGTGAGCGAGCCTTCGCGGTCGATCTCGCCAATGGCCTTCTTCGTCTCGACGTCGAGGATCAGGACGTTGTCCGGGCCACCGCCGGCGAGCGTCACGTCTTGTGCGGGATAGGCATCGGCCATCCAGTGCCACGTGTCGCCTCGCCGCAGCAGCAGCTTCGACTCCGCGGCGAGGTAGTCGAGGATCTCGGGTACGTGCGGCGCGCCGCGGAAGCTCCCGGTGCCGAGCTCCCCGTCGCGGAAGGGCAGCTCGAAGGCCGCGCACTTCACCTGCTCCGAGAGGATCACGAGATTGTCGGGGTCGAGACCGAGTCGCTCGCGAGGTGCCGAGAACAGGTAGTCGGGGTTGGACGACAGGTACTGGTCCAGCGGATCCGAGCGCGTGATGAGCACCGTGAGACTCGGCTGGCCTCGCCGTCCCACGCGTCCAGCCCGCTGCCAGAACGAGGCCTGCGAGCCCGGATAGCCGACGAGCACCGCCACATCGAGTCGCCCGATGTCGATGCCGAGCTCGAGCGCATTCGTCGACACCACGACCTTGACGGTGCCCTTTCGCAAGCCCTCTTCGATCTCGCGTCGGTGCAGCGGCAAGTAGCCGCCGCGATAGCCGCGAATCTCATCCGGCTCCAGTCCGAGCTCCGCCGCACTCTCCTTCAGGTAGCGCGTCAGCACCTCGACGCCCGTGCGCTGCTGGCAGAAGAAGATCGCCTGGCGCGAGGGACCGCAGAGTTGCACTGCCAGCCGCCGCGCTTCCTCGAGCGCGTTCGCGCGCAGGCCCGCGACGGGATCGAGCAACGGCGGGTTGTACACGCCGAAGATGCGCTCACCCGAGGGCGAGCCGTCCTCGTCGACCACGGCCACATCGCGGCCCGTAAGTCGCTTCGCGTGCGCGGCGGCGTCGCGCAGCGTCGCCGAGCACAGGATGAACTGCGGCCGGCTGCCGTAGTGCTCCGCGATGCGCAGCAGACGGCGCAGCACGTTCGCCACGCTCGAACCGAACACGCCCGAGAGCGTATGCACCTCGTCGATCACGATGGTGCGCAGGTTGGCGAACAGCTCCGACCACTTGGCATGGTTGGGCAGGATGCCCGCGTGCAGCATCCACGGATTGGTGAGCACGATGTGCCCGTCGTCCCGCAGTGTGCGCCGCACGCTGGGAGGCGTGTCGCCGTCGTAGGTGAAGCTGTGCCACTCCTGTCCGAGCGCCGCGATCAGCGCGTTCAGTCCAGTCGACTGGTCCTGGCTCAGCGCCTTCGTGGGGAACAGCGCGATCGCCCGCGCATCGCCTTTCGACTCCAGCAAGCGCTGCACGAGCGGAGCCACGTAGCACAGCGTCTTACCCGACGCGGTCGGAGTCGCAATCAGCACGTCCCGGCCCTCGAGGGCGAGCTCGATCGCGCGCGCCTGATGCTCGTAGAGGCGTGTCTGGCCGCGTGCGAGCAGCACGTCCCGCAGACGCGGGTCGAGCGAGTCGGGCAGCTCCCGACTGCGCTCGGCCCGCGCCGGGACGCGGTGCCAGTGAGAGAAGCGCGGCGCGAGCGTGGGATCCGCGCGCAGCAGCGCCTCGAGCTCGGGAACGCTGCGACCCGAGCGGGCCAGACGAATCCCGCCCTGCTCGGGAGTCGGCGACGCGGGCGAAAGGGAATGACTCATGGTGCGGAGCTCCGCGACCGGGCAACCCGCACGGGCGGGGCTCAGAAGGCCGATCGTTGGCCGGATGTTAGGAGGCTTCCGCAGGCCTCGCAAGCCCGCCCGAGCCCGCTACTCCGACTGCAGCAGTCCGCGCAGGAGAGGGAGCAAGTCGCCCGCGACGACGCCCTGGCGCTCGCCGTTTCGGTACACGGCCTGCGGCGCGCCATCCGCGCCCTTCAGCTCCCCGAGCGAAAACTCCACCCCGGAACCGCTGTAGCGCACGATTCGGACCGTGACGGCACCCTCCAGGGACTCGTCGCCCCGCGGCAGGATGCGCTCGGCGCGAACGTTGAGGAGCCGATCCACGAGCTTTGAGAATTCGCGCGCCTCCAGCGTCGTCCCCATGCGCACCCAGCGGCCCTTGTCCTCGCGACCGTAGGCGCGGGTGGCCGGGCCCCGGGCCAACTCGATGCGCGCGACCTCGATCTCGGGGACCCGCAGCAACTCGAGACTGCGCCATGAGTCCGCCGGCCGAGCGGCGAGCGCGAGCAGCTCGCTCGACATCAGCGTGACCAACGTGTCCCCGTCGCGCCGGAACTCCACCGCCTCGACACCATCCGCAAGGCGCACGACCTTCCCGAACTCCCCACCCTGCACCTCGTCGGGCAGGTGTACGCGAATCGAGCCTTGCACATCCTGTCGGGCGAGCAGGCGCCCGAACAGGAGATCGTCGATGCGAGCGCGCTCGATCAGGCCGAGCGCGTCGCCGACCAACTGCGAATCCGCGACATCGTCCGCCAGCACGCTGCGCCCCGCCTCGCTGGCGCGCACGCGCCAGCCGCGCTCGACGCGCTCGAGCACCGTCTCGCGCTCGCCCAGCTTCAGCTCCAGCTTCGTGACGGAGTCGCGTGCCGAGCGGGCGAACTCCCGATCGACGAGCCCCGGCGAAGGCGGAGCGATGTTCATCACCGCGTCTGGCCCGACTCGAAACACGTAGGGCGCGCCTTCCTTGGCCGCGTACCACATCTCGCCGCCGCCCTCCGGTGCCATCAACAACGTCTCGCGGCGTCCGTCCGCGGACAGCAGTTCGACCCGCAAGCGCGGCGGGTCGAGCCCGTACTCACGCAGCGGACCGGGAGCATCGATGAACGAGAACGCGCGCATGGCGCAGGCGCTCAACAGGAGCCGCTCGAAGATCTCGCCGTCGAGCGCAGCCTCGAAGGGCTCCGCCGCGCGCCAGCCGCCATCCTGCAGCGCAACGAGTCCGAGATCCGTGGCTTCCCCGGCCGGATCGAACAAGATCGAGCCACTGCGCCGCACCTCGACCACCTGGCGCGCCGAAGTGCGCAGGAGGAAGCGCGAGCGCCAGTCCGGCAAGTCGCGCTCGAGAGTCGTGTCGAGCGCGCGCTCGGTACGGAAGATCTCGCCCTCCACTCGTGCGAACACCCAATGGTCATCGAGATCGACCGCGCCCACCTCGATCTTGCGCCTGAGGAGACGCCCCCCGACATCCTCTTCCACCTCGATCAGCACGCGCGGCGGGTCGAGAGAGACCTTCTTCGGGTCGGCGTCGGGCGCGGGCTTGGCGTGCTGCGTCGAGAGCGAGTCGAGCAGCACCTCGACGACGGCTAGCTCCGCCGGAAAGTCGACGGGATCGACGATCTGCCACTCGCTCGGACGGCGCTCGATGCGCAACTGCAGGCTGCGCTCGAGGTTGTCGACGCGAATCGAGCGCACGCGCGCCCGATCGAAGCCCGGAAGCAGCGCGGCTTCCGACTGGGCTCGCCGACCCGCCTGCTCGCCGCGCTGCCACAGAGCCAGCGCCACGAGCGCGCCGACCACGATGAGCAGAAACGCGAGCTTGCGCAGGTGCATGGCCTAGCGCCTCCGCGCCACGGCGACGACGATACCGAGCACTGCGCACAGGCCCGGAAGGACACCGAAGGCCAGCAGGTTGAGCAACGTCAGGGCGCTCGTGTTGGTCAGGTCGAGTACGCGGCGCTCGACCTCGCGCGGACGAATCACGAGGCGATAATCGCGCTGTGCGAGCCAGTTGAAGGTGTTCATCACGAAGTCGCGGTTGCGGCCGAGGATCTCGTTGCCGAACACGTCGGGAGCCCCGAGCGCGATCACGCGAGCCGCACGCCGCTCTCCCTCGGCCGCGCCGCGCCCGTCCGCCGGCGGGAAGGCCAGCGCCATCGCAAGCGCGAACGGTCCCGCCTCCTCGCCGCGTTGGTCGAAGCGCCAGTCACCGCGGCCGCCGGCCTGCGGCAGATCGCGCCACGAGATGTCCGGACTGCGCAGCAAGTCGACGAGCACGGCGTTGTCGGGCCGTTGCCCCTCCGGCACGAGCGCGTGCGCGTTGGGCAAGCCGACGCGCTCTTCCGCACGCCACAGCGACTCGGTCACGGGGTGGCGGCGGTCGAGTCCAGCGCCCGCGACCACAATCGTGCCACACTGCTCGAGCCCCATGCGCCAGCCACCGAAACCATCCGGAATGGGCTGGGACACGTAGCCAGCGCGCGCGCCGATGCCGAGGCGTGCGAGCAAGGACTCCGGGCTGCCGGACTGGCCGAACAGGGACGCGTTGCCAGTCGTGGTGACGAGCAGTCGGCCACCTTGCTCGACGAAACGCTCGATCGTGTCCAGTTCCGTGCTGGTGAACGGCTGCTGGGGGTCGAGGATCGCGACCACGCGAGCGTCGGCGGGAACCTGCGGATCCGTGCTCGAGTCCCAGCGATCCGCACGCAAGCCATCGGCGACGAGGGCGCTGTGCAGGCGACCGAGCGAGCCGGGCTTCTCCAGATCGAAGAGATCCCGCTCGCCGTGTCCGACGGTGAACACGATCCGCGGCGTTTCCTCGACCGAAACGCGCAAGAGCGCGATACCCAGCGCTTCCTCGCCGCGGAAGGCCTCGAGTGTGGGCTCGCTCTCCACCAGCGGGTTGCCGGGGTCCACGCGCGCGATGTCGCGCAAGAGACGCAGCACCACCTTCTGCTTGCCGCGCGTGACGACGACCACGTTGTCTTCCTCGAGGTCGAGTTCCTTCATTCGCACCGACACCTTGGCGACGTCGGAGAGGTCGTGCTCGCGCACCTTGACCTTGTCAGGGAACTGGTTGCGAGCCACGTGCAGGAGCTGCGACATGCGTCCCTGCGCCTCCGCCCCGACGCGCGTGAGCGGATAGTCGAAGGGCCGGAAGAACACTTCGACGAGCACGGGCTCCGGTAGCTTCTCGACAAGGTCGGCGAGCGTCTCGTCGAGGGTATTGCTGCCCATTGCGGTCAGGTCGAAGCGCTTGCGCAGTCCCGGCAACGTGCCGAGGTACGTGATGAGCACCGCGCCAAGGAGCACGAGCGCGATGACACCGAACACCTGCAGCGAGAGCGCCGAGCGCGACCAAGCGCCCGTCCCACCGCGGCCGACCGAGTCTCCGGGTTTCACCACCATCGGCGGGCCTCTAGCACGCGCGTGGCGACGAACGAGAAGAACGTGGTCCACACGACGAAGAACAGCACGTGCTTTGTGTCGAGCGCGCCGACGACGAAGCTCGCCTGGAACTGAGTGATCACGTTCGCGTGGCCCAGCGCGACGCGCAGCGGCGAACCCGGAGGCAGCGCGAGCAATGCGTCGAGGAACGGCAGCGAGAGGATCGCCGCGTTCGCGATCGTGGCGAGGAACGCCGCGAGCAGTGGGGTGTTGCTGAGAGCACTCACGGCGAGCCCGACGGAGCAGAACAGTGCCGACACGAGCGTGGCACCGCACACGCCGGACACCAGCGGCGCCCAGTCCGGCGACGTGCCCAGCGCCGCCAGCGCCAGCCCGTACGCAAACGAGCTCGACCACAGGACGGCCATCAGCGTCGTCGCCGCGAGCAGCTTGCCGAGCACGACCGCAAAATCCGTTACCGGCGCCGTCAGCAGGAACTCCAGCACGCCCGTGCGCGCCTCTTCACTCAACATGCGCATCGTGAGCAGCGGCGGGAGCAGCACGACGAGCATCCAAAACGTGTAGCTCCCGCCGAGCAGGAACGACATCGACTGGAGGACGTCGCCGCCGAAGCCCTTGACCGAAAGCACGAAGAAAAAGCCGTTGAACGCCAGCGCGATGCACAGGAGTGCCCACGCCAAGGGCGAGAAGAACAGCCCCGCGAGCTCGCGGCGATAGATCGTCCACGCGCCGCTCACGGCCCCTCCTTCGGCGGGACGCCCGCCCCGTCGATCGGCGTGGGTTTCGAGAGGTCGCGCGACGCGCCCATGTCGAATGGGTTGAGGTTGTAGACGATCTTGCCCTGCGCGGGCTGCGCGCTGGGAGCGGCCTCGAAGGGCGAGAGCGGCGCAACTTGGCTGGGTGCCTTCGCAGCGAGCTGGGCGCTCACCTCGAGTTGCACGGCCGTCGAAGGCGCAGGCGCGGCAGCCGGCGCCGGGTCGCTGCTCTCCGCCTCGCCGGGCAGGTCGAGTGCGATGCGCGCGAAGAGTTGTTCGAGGCTCGGGCGCTGCCACGAGAGCTCGCGGATCGCCCAGCGCTTCGCATTCGCAAGCGCGCCGACATCCTCGCGCAGGTCCTGCGCGCACGGGATCTCGAACACGTGGTGGATGCCGAGGCGCCCGCGGTCGCGCACGTCCCCTACGCCCGGAAGCGCCTTCAGCAGGCGCACGGCGGCCGCCACGTCGGTCCCCACCACCGCCTCGAGGCGCAGTCGCGCGCCGCCGCCGAGGCTGCGCACCAAGTCGTCCTTCGTGCCATCCGCAGCGATGCGTCCCTTGGCGAGGATGATGACGCGCGGGCAGACGGCCTCGATCTCCGGCAGGATGTGACTTGAGAGCAGCACCGTGTGCTCGCGCCCGAGTTCGACGAGCAGCTTGCGCATCTCGAGGCGCTGGATCGGATCGAGGCCGCTGGTGGGCTCGTCGAGGATCAGCACCTGCGGGTCGGGCAGCAGCGCCACGGCGATGCCCACGCGCTGGCGCTGGCCGCGCGAAAGCCCGCCGATGATCGCTCGCGAGCGATCCGCGATGCCGGCGCGCTCGAGCACGCGCGGGATGCGCTGGCGACGCTCCTCGCGCGATAGCCCGTGCAGTCGCCCCTGGAAGTCGAGCATCTCCTCGACGCGGTGCTCCGCGTAGAGCGGCACGGACTCCGGCAGGTAGCCGATGCGACGACGCACCTCGAGCGAGTTGCGCAGCACGTCGAAGCCGGCCACCTCCGCGGAGCCGCTCGTGGCCGGCAAGTAGCCGGACAGGATGCGCATCGTGGTGGACTTGCCCGCGCCATTGGGTCCGAGGAAGCCCACGACCTCTCCGCGCTCGAGGTGGAAGGAGAGGCCCTCGATGGCGGTGTGGGGCCCGAAACGGCGCGTCAGGTCACGAACGGTGATCACGGGACGGGAACAGTAGCGGTACGAGGACAGCGGGACAACGCACACGGGCCCTACCCGCACGCCGGGCGGCTCCGAGATGTCCCGTATCTCGCTCGCCTCGCTCGCCTACGGACAGCGCCCGTGCCTCCAACGGAGGGGCGGGCGCCTCGGTTCTCAGGGATCGCCACTCTCGCGCGAGAGCGCTCCCCTACTGCTTGACCTCGAAGTCGGCGTCGACCGGCTCGTCGCCCGCCGCGCGCGCACCGCCGCGGCCGCCCGTGGGACCACCCGCCTGCGGCCCTCCGGAGGTGGGACCTCCAGCAGCCGCGTCGCTGGCCGCCTGGCTCTCCTTGTAGACGATTTCGCCGAGCTTCTGCGCGGCGCGCTGGAAGTCCGCGAGGGCCTTCTCGAGCGCCGCCTTGTCGTCGCCCTGAGCCGCTGCCTTGAGCGCATCCTTGGCGCTCTCGATGGCCTTGATGTCGGCCTCGGGCAGCTTGCTCTTGTGCTCGGAGAGCGACTTGTCGGTGTCGTGCACCAGCGCCTCGGCCTGATTTTTCAAGTCGACGAGCTCGCGACGGCGCTTGTCCTCGCCGGCGTGGGACTCGGCATCGCGGCGCATGCGCTCGACCTCGTCCTTGGAGAGTCCCGAGGACGACTCGATGCGGATCTTCTGCTCCTTGTTCGTGCCGCGGTCCTTGGCCTTCACGTTGAGGATG
>SXKQ01000064.1 GCA_005778045.1 Planctomycetia bacterium | reverse complement strand
CACCTGCGTGGGCGTCACCCAAGACGACATCTGCGAGGAACTCGGCACGCTGGTGGGGCAGGGCATCGAGAACATTCTCGCCCTGCGCGGCGACCCGCCGAAGGGCGCGAGCGGCTTCCAGCAGGTCGAGGGCGGCTTCGCCCACGCCTGCGACCTGATCACCTACCTCGAGGATAACTATCAGGTCGACATCGGCGCGGCCTGCTACCCCGAGGGGCACGTGGAGAGCCCGAGCCCGGAGCTCGACCTGCAGCACACGCGGCTCAAGGTCGAGGCGGGCGCCCTGTTCCTCGTCACGCAGCTGTTCTTCGACAACCGCGACTACTTCGCGTTCGTCGAGCGCGCGCGCAGCGCCCGCATCCGCGTGCCGATCATCCCGGGCATCATGCCGATCACGAACGTGGCCCAAGTCGAGCGCTTCACGCGCATGTGCGGGGCCAAGATCCCGGCCGAGCTCGGGGAGCGCCTGCGCGCGGCCGGGGACGACCCGGCTGCGGTCATGGCAGTCGGGATTGAGCACGCGGCGCTGCAGTGCCGGGCCCTGCTCGAGGGGGGCGCTCCGGGCCTGCATTTTTACACGCTCAACAAGAGCTTCGCGACGCGCTCGGTACTCGCCGCCGTGCGGCGCGTCTAGCGGGACGCGCAGGATTAGTTTGGTCGGATTTTCCGTCTCCGGCTCCGGATGGCGACGGTAGGAGGCCAGCGCAGGATCCCGGGGTGGGGCCGGAGACGGAACGGCTTTCCGTTCCCAGCACAGGGCGCCCCTTCGTTCATCCCGCCGGGCCTCCGGATTTGCTCCGGACCCTTACACTAAGGGAAACAAAGTCAGCCCGAAACGCGTCCTACGCACAACTTTTTCCCTGTCCGCAGGTTAAGACGATCTCCTCCGCTCAGGCGGTCCGCCGACGGCTAGGTCCCGTTTTCAGGTATCCCCCTCCATGCACATCCGAATCTCGGTTCTCCTCGCCGCCCTCGGCGCTGCCCTGTCGCCCGTACGCGCCCAAAGCCAGAACATCCCGGCGGCCCTCGCCAACTGGCGCAAGGAGCACGGCTCGAACTGGGCCGTCAACATGGACACCGGTACGGGCAAGGCGGACTTCCTTTATGGCGGCTCGGTCCAGGCGACCTTCGAGCCCGTGAGCGACGCCGACTGGTTCACCCTTGCCCGAGGGGCGCTCGCGCAGGCCCAAGCCCTGCACGGGATCGAGCCCGCGACGCTGGTCGAGTACAGCACGCTGTTCGAGCCGCTCGGCATGATCGGCTCCAGCGACAAACAGACCGTCAAGTTCCAGCAGATGGTCGGCGGCGTCCCGGTCGACGGTGGCTTCGTCAACGTGCTCTTCAGTGCCCGCGGCGACCTGCTCTCGATCCAGACCCGGGCCCTCCCGGGCATCGCCGGCCTCGACGTCACCCCGGCCTACACGACGGACGAGGCGGCCCTGCGTGGCGTGGCGCAGTTCCAGCTGGATGAGGGCGTGGTGGGCTCGGTCTCCGAGGAACCGCAGCTCGTGATCGCGCAGGTCGAGGACGGCGAGCAGCGCCGCGGAGTGCTCGCGTACAAGGTCAGCGTGCTCTACCTGCCGGCGGACATGGAGCCGCTGGGCACGGTCTACTTCCTCGACGCCCGCTCGGGCGAGGCCGTCGATCGCGACGAGGCCATCCACTACTTGGACGTCGGCGGTCGCGCGTTCACCATGGCGACGCCGGGTTCGGCGCCGGATATCGCGTCCAATCCCGAGACCCAGCAGCCCCTGAAGTACGCCCGCGTCCAAAGCTCGGCGGGCACGGTCTTCACGGACTCCAACGGCGACTTCAATTTCGTCGGCGCCACCGCCCCGCTCAACTGCACGTTCTCGTACGCCGGCACCTACAACAACGTGGCGAACGTCCCGAGCGCCGCGTACTCGCTCGTGACCTCGGTGCCCGTCGGCACGAGCACCAACATCCTGCTCAACCCCGCCTCGGGCGCGCTCGAGACCGCCCAGGCCAACATCTTCCAGTCGATCAACGTGCAGCGGGACTGGGTCCGCTCGGTCAACCCGCTCGACGGCAAGGCGGACTTCGTCCACACCGCCAACGCGAACATCGGCTCGACCTGCAACGCGTTCTTCAACGGCTCGTCGATCAACTTCTATCAGGCCGGTGGCAGCTGCGTGAACACGGCCTTCTCGACGGTCGTGGCCCACGAGGATGGCCACTGGCTCAACGTGCTCTACGGCACCGGCAACGGCTCCGACGGCACTGGGGAAGCCACGGCCGACGTGTGGGCCATGTACATCTGGGACACGCCGCTCGTCGGCCAGGGCTTCATCAACGGCAACCCGGTGCGCTCGGGTCTCAACACGCGCCAGTTCTGCGGCGACTGCTGCAGTGCCTGCTACGGTGCGGTGCACGCCGACGGCGAGCCGCTGATGGGGGCGGCGTGGAAGGTGCGACGCAACCTGAAGACCTCGAACGGCGTCAACGGTGGCGGGGCGATCGCGAACGCGATCTTCCTCGGCTACATGAACAGCTACAACCAGACGCAGATCAAGAGCGTGATCGAGACCCAGTGGCTCACGCTGGACGACGACGACGGCAACATCCTGAACGGCACGCCGCACTTCAATGACATCGACTCGGGCTTCCGTGAGCAGGGCTTCCCCGGCATCACGCTGAACTCGATCGCCATCACGAACGTCACCCAGCTGTCGAACACGATCAACCAGTACGGACCCTACGTCGTCAACGCGACGATGGTCTCCAACTTCGGCTTGTCCGTCTCCAGCGCCCAGCTCTTCTACAAGTCGGGCTCCGCGGCGAATTACACCGCTGTGACCATGGCGCCCGTGGGCGGCAACGTGTTCTCGGCCTCGATTCCCGGCCAGATCGCTCCCAAGGTCGTCTCGTACTACGTGCGCGGCACGGACGGCAGCGGCAACTCGCTTGCGTACCCCCCGAACGCCCCGACGGCGGGGGTCCTGAGCTTCTCGGTCGGCGCCCTCAACACGGTGCTCTGCGACAACTTCGACACCGGCGCGAATGCGTGGACGGTGGCGAACACGGCGGTGTCCGCCGGCGCCTGGGAGCGCGGCGACCCGATCGGAACGACGCAGAACGGCGCGCAGGCCCAGCCTGAGACCGACAATCCGGCGGGCTCGGGCGTCAACTGCTTCTTCACGGGCCAGGGCACCGCGGGCAGCAACAACGTCGGCCAGGCCGACCTCGATGGAGGCCCGACGGTCCTCACCTCGCCGGTCCTCGACCTGTCGATCGGCAACGCGCGGCTGAGCTTCGCCTACTGGTTCTACAACGACGATAACGATGCGGACTTCCTCAAGGTGGAGATCGCCACCAACGCGGCCGGCACCAACTGGGTGCTGGCTCGAACGTACACGGGCTTGGAGGGCGGCTGGAACACGGCCGTGGTCGAGATCGACTCGCTGGTCGTTTTGACGGCGACCACGCGCATTCGCTTCAGCGCCGCGGACAACCCCAACAACTCGGTGACCGAGGCCGCGATCGATGACGTGTGCGTCAGCACGCTCGGCCCCGTCGGCTGCCTAGGCAACGTGCAGACCTACTGCGTGGCCAAGGTCAACAGCGAGCTGTGCCTGCCCGCGATCGACTTCGCCGGGATCCCCAGCGTCTCGTCGGGCGTCGCCTTCGACATCACGGCGACGAACATCCTGCGCAACAAGACGGGACTCCTTTACTACGGCTACGCCACCAAGAACCTGCCTTTCCAAGGCGGCACGATGTGTGTCGAGTCGCCGCTCCGCCGCACCGCGGTGCTGGAATCGGGTGGCGTCAGCTCGGGCGAGTGCTCGGGCACGTTCACCTTCGACATGAACACGCGCATCCGCTCGGGCTCCGATGCCCTGCTGGTGCCCGGCCAGTTCATCTGCGCCCAGTACTACTACCGCGACCCGAACGACGCGTTCACCACGGGCCTCACGAACGCCGTGAGCTTCACGATCTGCCCCTGAGCGTCATTCCAAGGCACGGACACCGGGGCCGGGCACCGTGAGGTGGCCGGCCCCGGCTTCTTTTTTCATGAAAGGTGCTGAAATCGGAGCTTGGGCTTAGCATCCGGAGGTGCAGTCCCACTTCACGCTTGCCGTCGCTTTGATCGTCGCGCCGCTGGCCGCGGCGCAGTGGTCTTCGGACCCCGCGCTCAACACGCCGATTGGGATCGCCGCCAACGATCAGGCCGTGCCCAAGCTCGGCGTCACGGCGGACGGACGCACCTGGCACGGCTGGTTTGACGGCCGAAGCGCCGGCTACGCGGTCTACGTGCAGTTGCTCGATGCCGCGGGCAATCCGCAGTTCCCGGCGAACGGCCTGCTCGTCTCGAACCAGCCCCAGAGTACCTCGCTCGTCGACTGGGATCTCGACGTCGCTGCCAACGGGGACGCGGTGCTGGTCTTCACCGATTCGCGCGCCGGCACGGACCTCGACGTGTACGCCTACCGCATCACGCCGAGCGGCACCTTCGCTTGGGGCGCGAACGGCGTGACGCTCTCGACCAACGGCGAGTACGAGCCCTCGCCGCGCTGCACGGTGCTCGACGACGGCTCGACCGCCTTCGTGTGGGGGCGCATGCCCAACAGTGGCATGGGCTCGATTCGCGTGCAGGTGCTCGACGCCGGCGGCGTGCCGCGCTTCCCCATGGATGGCTTCGGGATCAGCGGCCTGACCAACGAACGCCCGGGTTTCGCCGACGTCGTCGGGGCTCCGGGCGGCGCGTACATCGTGTCGTTCCTGCGCAACGTCGCCAGCTTCTCGAGCCCGCGCCACATCAAGCTGCAGAAGTTCAACGCGGCTGGCGTCGCGCAGTGGAACGCAGGCACCCCCGTGAGCGTGTTCGACGCCGCGGCCGTGCCGATCGCGTACTGGCCCGTGCTGCGCGCCGACGGTCAGGGGGGAGCTGCCGTCGCGTGGCACTACGCGCCGGGCAACGTCTTCCAGTGCTTCGTGCAGAAGGTCAGCTCGGCGGGCCTCGAGGTCTTCCCGCACAACGGTGTGCCCGTGTCGCTCGAGGCGGGCCTGATGAAGCTCGAACCGTCGATCGACGTGGTGCAGCCCTCGGGCGACGTCGTGGTGTGCTTCAACCGGCGCAATACGACCCAGAGCGCCTGGGGCGTCGGCGCCCAGCGCATCAGCGCGGCCGGTGTGCGCCTGTGGACGGACAACGGCGTGATCCTCGAGCCGCTCGACACGAAGAACGAGTCGTTCCAGCGCATCGTGGCGGTCGGTGACGACGCCATCTGCGCGTGGTTCGACAACCCCAGCGGCAACATTCCCGACGCGCGCGTCGTCGTGCAGCGAGTCAACTCCGCGGGCGTGAGCCAGTGGACGGGCGGCAACGTGCTCGCGAGCGCTCAGGCACCGACGCTCGCGGCGAAGGACGACCTCGAGCTCGCGCTCACGCCGTCGGGCGCGGTCTGCTACACGTGGGACGACAACCGCAGCGACCCCAATGGCGACATCTACGCGCAGCGCGTGAACGGTGACGGCACTCTGGGGAATCCGCCCTGCCCCGCGCCGGTCGTGTACTGCGTGGGCGCACCCAACTCGACGGGTCCGGGCGCGAGCATCGGCTGGGGTGGCTCGACCTCAGTGGCGGCGAATGCGCTGCAGCTCTCGACCACCGGTGCCACGCCCTCGACGAGCGGGATCTTCTTCTACGCCGCGAACTCGAGCTCCGCGCAGCCCTTCCGCAACGGATTCCTGTGCATCGGCGGCGGCATCCTGCGCCTGCCGCTGGTCTCGACGAGCGCGAGCGGCGCCGCCAGTCTCGCAGTCGACCTCGGGAACCCGCCCGCGCCCCAGGGCCAGATCACGGCGGGCTCCGCGTGGAGCTTCCAGTTCTGGTACCGCGACTCGTCGGCCTCGCCGGGCTTCAGCAACACCTCGGACGCCCTGCGCGTCACGTTCTGCCCCTGACAGCGCGCGCCTAGGGGCGCCGAAAGACACCGGCCCCGTCGCGAGCTTGCGCTCACGGCGGGGCCGGGCTGTTTCTTGCGCGGGTTACTGCAGGATCGGCAGCGCCTGCATCGACTTGATCGCGAGGCGCTGGGCCGCGCGACCAGCGATGTCGCGGAAGGCGCCCGCGACCGGCGAAGTCGGGTGCACGATGGTGACCGGATCGCCCGCATCACCGCCGATGCGCACGACCGGGTTCAGCGGCACGCGGCCAAGCAGCGGGAAGCCGTGCTTCTTGCACAGCATGTCGCCACCGCCGGCGCCGAAGAGGTTGAACACCGCGTGGAAGCGGCCGTCCTCGTTGGTAGTGACGGTCTGGGTGCTCGCACCCACCTCGAAGGAGACCTTCTGGCCCGCGCTGGCTCCATCGACCCGGCCCTCGACCACGAAGCCGGACATGTTCTCGACGAGTCCGAGGATCTCGACATTGACCTGCCGGAACATCGCAATGGCCTTGCCGACGTCGAAGGTCGAGATGGCCTGCGGAGTCGTCACGATCACGGCACCCGAGAGCGGCACGATCTGGGCCAGCGAGAGCTGCGCGTCGCCGGTGCCCGGGGGCATGTCGACGAGCAGGTAGTCGAGGGTGCCCCACTCGACGTCCCCGAGGAACTGCTCAATCAGCTTGTGCACCATCGGTCCACGCCAGATGGCGGGCTTCTCGTCGTCGAGCAGGTAGCCGATCGACATGGTCTTGATGCCGTGGCGCTCCTTGGGGAGCAGCTTGCGACCGACCTGATCGGGCGCGCCGGAGAGGCCCATCATCATCGGCACGTCGGGGCCGTAGATGTCGCAGTCGAGCAGGCCGACCTTGGCGCCGGTCTGGGCCAGCGCGACGGCGAGGTTCACCGCCACGGTGCTCTTGCCGACGCCGCCCTTGCCGGAGGAGACCGCAAGGATGTGGCGCACCTCGGGCGCGAGCACGCGCGGCGCGCCGCCCTGCTGGCCGCGCACCTCGGCCGTCATCTCGACCTTGACCTCGCGCACGCCCGGGAGCGCGCGCAGGAGGCCTTCGGCCTGCGCCTTCATCTGGTCCTTCACCGGGCAGGCCGGGGTGGTCAGGTTGATCGTGACGGACACGGTGCCGTCCTGAATCTCGGCCTTCTTCACGAAGCCGAGGCTGACGATGTCCTGATGCAGGTCGGGGTCCTGAACATTGCGGAGGGCGTCGAGGATCTGGGCCGGAGTGGTGGCGGGCATGGGGGCGACAGGGGCTAGGGACGGAAACGTGGGCGAGGAGTCTAGCAGGCGACCGGGAGACCTCTTCCTAGCACCGCCGCGCACCGGTTCGAGGCCCGAGCGCGGCTGCTACCCTATCGCGGTGACGTCCCCGCAACGCCCCCCGCGCGCCGTGTGCCTCGTGTCCGGCGGCATGGACTCGGCCGTGGTGCTCGCGGAGGCGCGGGTCCGCGGCTTCGAGACGCTGGCTCTCTCGGTGCGCTACGGCCAGCGGCACGCGTGCGAGCTCGA
The DNA here is from genome assembly GCA_005778045.1 of Planctomycetia bacterium. Next base: position 17,797 of record SXKQ01000064.1, on the reverse strand, counting down.
CGCCGCCCAGCGTGTGGCGCAGTCCCTCGGCGTCTCCGAGCACGTGGTTGTCGCGGTCCAACTCGACCAGATCGGCGGCTCGGCGCTGACGGCGGACATCGCGGTGCCCAAGGACCGCGCCGCGGAGCAGCTCGGCCGCGACGTGCCGGTCACGTACGTCCCGGCACGCAACACGGTGTTCCTTTCGATCGCGCTCGGCCTCGCCGAGGCGCGCGGCGCGCGCGACCTGTTCGTGGGCGTCAATGCCATCGACTACTCGGGCTACCCCGACTGCCGGCCTGAGTTCCTGCGCGCGTTCGAGGCGCTCGCCGGCGTCGCGACGGCCGCGGGAGCGGAAGCCGGCGCGCGCTTTCGCGTGCATGCACCCCTGCTCGAGCTCGACAAGGCGCAGATCGTGACGCGCGGTCTCGAGCTCGGCGTCGACTTCTCGCTCACGCATACCTGCTACGACCCGCATGCGCGCGACGGGCGCTGGGTGTCGTGCGGACGCTGCGATGCCTGTCACCTGCGCCTTGCTGGCTTCGCGCGCGCGGGCGTGCGCGACCCGCTTCCGTACGCGGCCTGAGAGGCGATGCTCGCGCGCTTTCTGTTCCGCGCATGGAAGGTGCGCCGGCGTGACCATCGCGCGGAGCTCGCTGCGCTGTCGAGGGGCATCGCGCCGGGTGAGCTCGCGATCGACGCCGGGGCGTGCAAGGGGAGTTCCCCGTACACGCTGGCGGACCACCGGCTGCTGCTCGCGCTCGATTGTGAAGAGCGGCATCTTGGGGCCGGCGGCGTGGCGCGCCCGTTCGCGTGGCTGCGCGAGCGCGGCCACGGGGGCGACTTCGTCGAGCGGGGCAAGCCGCGGCCGTTGAGCGAGTTCGGGCCGCCGCGGCACCAGTGCCAGGGGCCGGGCGCACTCTGGAACGAGGCCGGATACTGCATCAACTTCATGCTGCGTAGCGGCGGGCGCGGCGCTGGAGTTGCGCAGCCCGGCGCGGTGTAGTGGGGGCTATGCGGATCCTCGTCACCGGCGCCCGCGGAGTCCTCGGTCGCGCCGTCGTGCGCGCTGCACTCGCGCGCGGGCACGCCGTGACGGCGCTCGTGCGCGGGGCGGCCGATGGCTTGCCCGCCGAGGTGCGCGTCCTGCGCGCGGACCTCGCGCGGGATGCGGGGCTCGCGGCGCTGGTCGCTGGTCAAGACGTCGTCGTGCACTGCGCGGCCTCGCTTGGAACGGACGCCGCGGAGCAGCAGCGCGACACGACCGATGCCACGCGCAACCTGCTCACGGCGCTCACGAGCGCGCGGGTGCCGCGTCTCGTGCTCGCGAGCTCGATCGCGGTGATCGATCACCTGCGCTGCGGCGAGGGGGTCGACGAGAGCGCGCCTCTCGAGCCCGATCCCGCCGTGCGCGGCCCGTACATCGGCGCCAAGCTCGAACAGGAGCGCATGGCGCGCGCGAGCGGACTCGACCTGCGCATCCTGCGACCGGGGCTCGTGCAGGGTCCGGAGCGCGAGTGGTTTTACCAGCTCGGGCTCGCTCTCGGCTCGCGCCTGTGGGTCGCGCTCGCAGGCTCGGCGCGGCTGCCGCTCGTTCACGTCGATGACTGCGCGCAAGCCTTCGTGCTCGCGGCCGAGGTCGAGCGCGGCGGCTTCACGTTGCACGTCGTGGACGAACGCGCGCCCACACGCTCGGACTACCTGCGGTCCCTGTCCGCGCGCTCGACGCCTCACAAGTGGGTGCTCTCGCTGCCGTGGGCCGTCCTGCGCCTGCTCGTTCGCTGCGCGAATTTCGTCGGCGTGCGCGCCGGCATGCTGCATCCCGCGCGGCTCGCGGCGCGCTGTCGTCCGCTCGTCTGGTCGAGCGCCGCCGCGCAGCGCACGCTGGGCTGGGTACCGAAGAAGTCCTAGGCGCCGAGCGTGTCCGCAGCGTGGTGCGCGGCCCGGGCCGAGAGCGCCATGATCGTCAGGCCGGGGTTCTGGAACGGGGACGTCGGGAAGCAGGCCGAGTCGGTGACGAGCAGATTGGGCGCGTCCCAGAGCCTGTTGTGCGCATCGACGACCGACGTGCCCGCGCTCGTTCCCATCGGGGCACCACCGGCCTCGTGGATCGCGGAGCCGGGGAGCAGGGCTCCATCCCGCGTGTACACCATGCGCCGCGTGGCACCGTGGACGAGCTTCGCCAGCAGGCTCTCGCGCCGCAGGTGATCGACTTCGAGGCCGCAGGTGCTCGCCAGCTCGAGCAGCGTCGCGTGCATGTCGCGTACCATCGCGGACTCGTTCGGGCCGTGCACGCAGCGCACGCGCGCCACCGGAATTCCGAGGTGGTCGACGACTTTGGGATCGAGCGTGACGCGGTTCTCGAGGTCGGGCAGCATCTCGCCGACGGCCATGAAGAACCAGCCGGGCTCGATGCGGCCCACGGAGCCGAGGATCGAGTAGCCGCGCCGGAACGGGACGTCGCTCGCGCCGCGCGCGTTGCGGAAGCTCGGGATGTAGAGGCCAGACTGCGAGCCGAAGTCGTAGGCGTCGGTGCGCGGGGCGCCCTCGACGGGCGCAGGGCCGGCGTTGAACACCATCACGTGGTCGGTGAGCGCGCGGCCGAGCAGGCCACTGGAGTTGCCGAGTCCCGCGGGGTGCTCCTTCGAGCGCGAGTTCAGCAGGATGCGCAGCGACTCGATCGTCGAGGCGGCGAGGACGACGACGTTTGCGCGGGCCTCGTGGCGCTCGCGCGTGCTCACGTCCACGAACTCCACTCCGCTCGCACGGCCGGGCGCGTCGACGAGCACGCGCGCTACGGCCGCGAGGCTGCGCAGCGTGAGCTTGCCGGTCGCGAGCGCGGCCGCGATGGGCAGCGTGCGGCGATCGGTCGTGTGGCGCACGATGCGGCAGGTCGTCGCGGGCCGGTCGCGCCAGCGCTCGCCGAGCGTATCGAGGATTCCACGCTCGATGCGCGTGAGCGGCAGCGGCTGGTCGTACACGCCGTCGGGGATGCTCGGGATGCCCGCAGGGCTGCCGTGAACGCCGAGGAAGCGCTCGACCTTCTCGTACCACGGCGCGAGATCCGCATACGAGATCGGCCAGCCGCCACTCGCGCCGTCCAGCGGATGCAGCTCGCTGTCGCCGATGCGCAGCGCGTTGCGGCCCCACAGGTGCATGCGACCACCGAGCTGCCGTCCGCGGTACCAGTTGAAGGGCGCACCGCGCTCGGTCGTGTAGGGATGCTCGCGGTCGTTGACGAACAGATGCCGCGTCATGCGGCTGAATGACATGCAGCGCGCCTGCATGCCCTGCCCTTCGAGAAAGGCACGTCCGCGCGTCCAAACCTGCAGCTTCGACGTGTCCTTCTCCGGCGGCGGCGGGAAGTCGCGCACGGGGTCGAGCGTGCGCCCCGCCTCGAGCAGCAGCGTGCGCAGGCCGCGTTCGCAGAGCTCCTTCGCGGCCCAGCCACCGGCGGCGCCCGAGCCGACGACGATCGCGTCGAAGTCGAGGGGTGTGCTCATCCGCGCCTTCCGATCGCTCCCCACACCTCGCCCGCGGTCCAGGCGCACAGCATGGGGAACATCCACGGCGCCGAGCGCCAGAACTTGCCCGCGCAGCCGCGGCGATGCTGCACGCCCGCGTGGCGGGCGAAGAGCACGAACGGGATCAGCGGTCCCGCGAGGATGAACTTGAGCCGCGCGAGGGTCGAGACGTTGCGGGCTCGCACGTGACCGAAGAGGCGCGCCCAGCCGAAGCGCTCGGGCAGCACGCCGATCAGGCTCGTGTAGCGCGTGCGGTAGTCGACGACCGCCTCGGGCGTGAGGAGCAGCGTCTCGCCGCGCTGCAGGAGCCGCCAGTGCACTTCCGGCTCGTGAAAGCGCGTGTGCCACAGGTCGCGCGTGAGCTCGACGGCGCGGCGCTTGTAGCAGACGTTGACGTCGGAGATCCACTCGCGCATACCGGCCTCGAAGGGCGGCGCGTAGCGGCTGAAGTCGCAGGCGTGGAAGGCCCAGTTGAGCGGGTCCGTCGCGGCGACATCGATCGCGCCACCGATGGCGGCGTGCGTGGTCGTGCGGTGCAGCCGGGCCATGGTCGCGCACCAGTCGCGGCGCGGTGGCGCGCGGTCCTCGAGGATGCCAACGAGCTCTCCGCTGGCGCGCTGCAGGCCCGCGGCACGGCGACGGTCGAAGAGCTCGTGCTGACCTCCGGCAGATGCGATCGGGTGGCGCGGAATCACGCTCCCGATCGAGAAAAACTGCACCTCGGGATACTCCGGGGCGAGCGCGCCGATGTCGGGCCGCGAAGCGTCGTAGGGGGCGAGGATCTCGAGCTCCGGCGCTTCGACTTGCGAGCGCAGCGCGTCGAGGATCCCGCGCAGGGTGTCGCCGCCCTCGACGACCGTGATCACGAGGCTCATGCGCCCCGGCACCACGGCAGGCGACGCACTCGCGCTCATGCCGGCATCGTCCCGAGCGTGGGCAGCGTGACGCGTTCGCCCGTGCGCGTGCAGGTCCGCACCGCTTCCGCGACCTCGCAGGCGCGCAAGCCCGCGTAGCCGTCGGCGATCACGAGATCGCGCCGGCCCTCGCACAGCAGCAGGAAGTCGTCGAGCTCCTCGCAGAACGACTGCCGGGCCGTCGACTGCCACGAGAAGAGCTTCTCGCGGAGCTGGATCCATGGGTAGCGCAGCTTGGTCGTCGTGCGCGGTGCCCCGGCGCTCTCCTGCAGCACGAGGAGGTTCGACATCGGCGCGTAGGCCCCGCGCACCATGCCCCTGTCGCCGTAGGCCTCGACGAAGATGCCGTAGCCCTTCCACTCGGTCCACGTGGCTTGGTACGAGGCCACCACGCCCGCCGGCGAGCGCAGCAGCGCCAGCGCGTTGTCTTCAGAGCCCGGCACGTTCCAGATGCCCTCCGTCGCCACGCCGTAGACCTCGGTGATCTCGCCGAGGAAGTGGCGCGCGAGGTCGGTCATGTGGATGCCGACGTCCCACAGCGCGCCGCCGCCGGAGATGGGGGCCTTGTACTCCCACTCGTGCGCGAACTTCGGGAGCCCTTCGTGGCCGCCATAGACGCGCAGGTGATCGAGCTTGCCGATGCGGCCCTCCGCGATCGTCTCGCGCACGCAGCGGAAGGCCGGGTAGTAGCGCAGATTGAAGCCGACGCCGAGGGCGCGGTGTGCGGCGAGTGCGGCGTCGACGAGCTTGCGCGCGCCGGCGGCGGTGTTGGCGACGGGCTTCTCGAGCAGCACGTGCAGGCCGCGCGCGAAGGCCGCGAGGCAGGCCGCCTCGTGAACGTGCACGGGCGTCGAGATGACCACCGCATCCATGGGTACGTCGAGGAACTCCTCGAGCGAACGCACGGTGCGCGCGCCGCTCTTCGCTGCGGCCTTGGCCGCAAGCTCCGCGTTCAGGTCGAAAACCGCGGCGAGCTCGGTCCGCGGATGCTCGCGCAGCGTGCGGGCACGCAGCTGGCCGATCTTGCCGGCACCGATCAGTCCCACGCGCATCGTGACAGCATGATCGGGCGGCGGAGGGTTGGAATCAAAGGCCCGCGAAGGGAGGCGCGCCTCGACCCGGGACCGGGCATAGGGGAGCCGGAATCCCGGGAAGGAAGTTCGGGGCATGGCGTCGACCGAAGTGGCGGCGCGAGCCGCTCCTGAGACTGAGACGGAGCCGCGCACCGGCAACGGTCGCGAGCACCGCGCCGCGAGGCCGCGGCGAGCCGGGGAGTCGTCGGGGGACGGCTCCCCGGCGTGTTGGTACGCGTCGGGGCCCGACCCAGGAAGCTGCAAATAGGCGCTGGGTCGACCGTGGGCTCACCGCTACGTTCCCGCGCCTCGATGGCCGCACTCGCGCCGCTTCCGCTCGCCTCGAGCACCCCCAACGAGGGGCCGGGCAGCGTCTGGCCGGTGGCGCTGCTCTCGGGCGGACTCTCGGCGGCGCTGTTGTCCGCCGGGGTGGGGGTGGCGCTCGAGGCGAGCGGTGCACAGCCCCGTTTTGGATTCGCGGACTGGGTCGCGGAGCACGCCCTGCTCGGGCTGCTCGTCACCGGACTGCTGCACCTTGGCCGGCCCCTCGACCCGCGGCTTGCCTGCACACGCGAGCGCCGCGCCGCCGTCCCGCGGCTTGGGGTGCTCGCTGCGCTCGCGGTCCTGTGCGTGCTCGCCGCGAGCTCGCGGGCGCTCTTCGACCGCCCGTTCTCCGTTTTCGCAAGTCTCGTGGCCGGGGCGGCAGCCGCCAATCTGTGCCTGCGCCTCTGGCTGGGCTCCCTGCGCCGCGCCTGCGAGCTGCCGCGCCTCGATCCGCTCAAGGTCGCGACTCTGCTCGCACTCCTGCTCGCATCCCTGCGGGACGGCGGTGCCGCCGCTTCCCTACGGGGCGCGTGGCAAGTCATGCTGCGCGAATGAGCGAAGCGAAGCCCGCGCCCCGTCCCCTCGAGGTTCCCGCGCCGATTGGCGAGCCGCGCGCGGATGCGCTGCGCAAGCTCGTCGCGATCGTCGACCGCCTGCGCGCGCCGGACGGCTGCCCGTGGGACCGCGAGCAGACGCTCGCGAGCACGGTGCCGCACCTGATCGAGGAGGTGCACGAGCTCGCCGAGGCGGTCGAGCAGGGCGACCTCGACCACGCGGTCGAGGAGGCTGGCGACGTGCTGATGGGGCTCGTGCTGCTCGCGCGCATCGCGGAACAAGACGGGCGCTTCGACCTCGCGACGGTCGCGCTCGCGGTGAGCGAGAAGCTCGAGCGCCGGCACCCGCACGTGTTCGGTGACGTGGTGGCGTCGAACGCCAGCGAGGCGCTCGCCAGCTGGGACGCCATCAAGCGCAAGGAGCGCGAGCAGAAGGGCGCCGACACGAGCGCGCTCGCGGGCATTCCCGTCGCGCTGCCGGCGCTGCAGCGCGCCCAGCGCATGGGCTCGAAGGCGCTCTCGGCGGGCTTCCGCTGGGACGACGTGCAGGGCGCGCTCGCCAAGCTGCGCGAGGAGGTCGACGAGCTCGCGCGCGAGATCGAGGCTGCCGGCCTGCTCGCCGCGCGCGACGGCAAGCCCAGCGACGCCCAGCGCGAGCGCCTCGAGTCCGAGCTCGGCGACGTGCTGATGGCCGGCGCGTTCCTCGGCAACTACCTGCGGCTCGACCCGGAGCGCGCGACGCGCGCCGCCCTGCGCCGCTTCGAGTCGCGCTTCCGCGTCATGGAACGCGACCTCGCGCGCCCGTTCACAGCCTGCACCCTCGACGAGATGATGGCCGCCTGGCGCCGCGCCAAGGCCGCCGAGTAGCACCGGAACGCGCGCTATCGGGACGCGCGCGGTGGGAGTAGGGTCGGACCCGGACGGACTCGCGGCCGTTGGGGCAATCGGAGCGGGCGAGTGCGGACCTTGGCCGCCTCGCGCTCGTGCTCGTCGGCGTGGCGGCGCTACTCTCCGTGCTCGCCCTGATCGCGGCGCAGGGCGTGCCCCTTCCGGTGTGGGATCAGTGGGAGCTGCTGCCGTTGCTCGAGAAGTGCCGCGGCGGCGAGCTCGCGTTCGACGACCTGTGGAAGCAGCACGACGAGCAGCGACTCGTCGCGCCGCTGGCCCTGATGGTCGCGCTCGCCGCGCTCTCCGGCTGGAACATCTACTTCGAGCTCGCGGCGAGCTTCCTGCTCGCGTGCGGGACCCCGGCGCCGCTGGCGTCGCGGCTGCGTGCGACCTTCGAGGGGCAGGTCCCGCGCTGGTTGCTCGCGGCGTTCTCGCTGGTCGTGTTCTCGCTCTCCCAGCACGAGAACTGGCTGTGGGGCTGGCAGCTGTAGCGGTTCATGGTCGCCTTCGGCAGCGTGCTGGCCGTCTGGGCGCTGCAGCGCTGGCCGGGACAGGCGCGCGGGGTGCTCGTGGCCGCGCTCGCGCCGCTCGCGCGCTCGCACGGACCGCGCCGGCTGCTGTGAAATTGCGGCGCAGCATTGGCGGTCTTCGCCGCCAACTTCGCGGCGTTCGAGACACCACGGAGCCATCCGTCGCGCAGCGCATTTCTAGCGACGACGCTCGATTTCCTGCGCTACGTCGCGACGTACCTCGGCCTGCCGCTCGGCGCCTGCGATCCCGTGCTCGTGCCGGTGGCCGGAGTGACGACCGTGCTCGTGCTGGCACTCGCGTTCACGGTGATCGTGCGTCGGGATCGGGGAGAGTTCCCGCGGCTCCTGCCGTGGCTCACGCTGGCGTTCCTCGCGCTGCTGAGCGCCGCGGCGACGGGCGTCGGCCAAGTGGGCTTCGGCGCGCAGCAGACGGTGGCGTCGCGTTGCGCCACGCTCGCCAACTTGCTGCTCCTCGCGACTCTCGTCGCGTGCGCGCTCGCTTGGGACCGTCGCGGGCGCGCGACGGCGTCTCGCAGGAGCCGCAGACTCGCCGTGACGCTCGCGGCGCTCGCCGTGTCGGCCCACGCGGCGACCTGCTGTATCAGCACGAACTGCGCGGTGATGCGCAGCGCTGCGCGGGCCGAAGCCCGCGCGGAGTGGCTCGCCTACCCGCGCACCGCGCTCGATGCCTTCGGGGTGCTGTACCCCATCGAGCACGTCCGCCTGATCCGCGAGCGCTCGGGAGCCCTGCGCGACCTCAGCTTCCTGCTGCCGCCCGAGCCAGAAGCCACGCGGCCACGCCGCGGCATGCGCCCGTCGCGAAGAAACGGCCGAACCCGCGCCCCAACCCGCCGCCCCCCCGGCCAAGCAGTGAACACTCGCTCGGCCAAGGGCCCGCTCCGCGGCGACTTCGAGTGACGAAACCCCGCTGAACGTGCATCGGCAAGGGCCGGAGGGGCAGCGCAGGCGCCTACTCGTCCTCGGGCGGCGCGACGTTGCTCGCGCGTCGTCGCCCGCGGGCGCGTCCGCTCTCCGGCAGGGTGCCAAACTCGGCTTGGGACTTGAGCGGAGGAGACATCTCGCGATGACGCACGAGATGAACCGTCAGCGGATCGTAGAGCTGGCCCTCCACGAAAATCGCACGGAAGTCGCGGACCTGCGCGGCGGCCACCGCGAGCACCACGGCGGCCACCGCGATCCGGCGACGCAGGTTGTCGGGCCGCAGGAGCAACTCCACGAGGAAAACAACGGCCCCCAAGCGCAGGGGCAGCTCGAGGATCGCCCCGAAACGGGCATTCTTCATGAATGGTGCGAGCACGGTGAGCTGCACGACATAGAGAACGATCAGGTACAGCAACGGCGTATTCGCGCATTTCTCCGCTCGCCCGCGCAGGGTCGCGCCGAAGGCCAAGAGTCCGAGGGCCGATGTCCACGGAGACAGCAGGAACTGGTCCACGACGTAGCGCTGCCATGGTCCTGAGCAGAAGGCCTGCGCCCACTCGTTGGTGGCGGGGGATCCGAGGAGCTTCGAGATCGCCAGCAGCCATGGATCCAGCCCTCCAGCGGCGGTCACCCACCCGAGGATCGAGAGCGAGACCGCGGCACCGATGGAGCCAACGGCAACCCGCAGGCGCGTCCACAGCTCGTCTCTCGGAAAGCAGACGGGAACGGACGCGAGGAACGCCAGCGAGAGCAGCGCGCCGATCTCCTTGGTCAGGATCGTCGCGGCGAAGACGGCTGTGAAGAGCATGCGCCGGCCCCACTTCGCGGGCGCTTGCATCGCGAAGTAGAACGACCAGATGGACGCGCCCTGAAAGAGAACATTCGCAGCATCGCTGAGAGCGCGTCGTCCGAGGCCCAGCGCGAGGCAGTTGCCGATCAGCAGCACGGCTAGCAGCAAGGCCTTGAACTCGCCGATCACGCGCCGCGCGCACAGGTAGCTGAGGACCACGAAGGCCGCAGTGCACGCGATCGAGAACTCGGAAAGCGAACGCATCGACGGCGGACGCACGAGGCTCCACAGGCCCGTCGCGGCGCTCAGTCCGATCCGTGTCGGAGGCGGGTAGATCCAGTTCTCGCTTCCGGAGTTCCATTCCTCCGTGACGCGGGGCAGCACGGCGAGCCCGTGCTCGTGCACGGCTTCCATGTAGCGCAGGTAGTAGGCCTCGTCGGTCCCGTACCCGTGGCGCATGCCTTCGAGGGTCGGCACGAGGAGTGCGCAGACACCGAGCGCGAGCGCCGCGGAGATTCCCGCGGTACGAGCGACATGTCGAAGGCCGCTGGGCTCGCTCGACGGCGATCGATCCGATGTGTTGGTCTCCGAGTCCATGCCAGCGAGCACGCAGCGAGGGGCGGAGGTGGCACCGAGGCGACGGGACTGCGCAAGCAGGACCCTCCGGCCTCTGGGCGCTCGCGCCCCTGCGCAAGCCTCGAAAGGACAACGAGGCGCGCGAACGGGGCGGACACGCGAGATCGAAATGCTCTCCCCGCCCCACACGGACAGGGGACTTGTGTCCGTTTTGCTTCCGGTGGGAGGCGGGGAGGGCGGTCAGGCGAGCCAAGGGGCGAGGGTGTGGGCGTCGACGAGGCCGGAGTGCCGGCGGATGGAGCGGCCCTGATGGAGCACGAGAAAGTGGGGGATGCCCTGCACCCCGAAGCGCTCGGCGAGGGCCGGTTCCTCGTCGACGTTGACCTTGAGGACGAGCGCGCGGCCCGCGAGTTCGCCCGCGACCTGGCGCAGGATGGGCGCGGCGGCGCGGCAGGGGCCGCACCAGGGGGCCAAGAACTCGAACAGCACGGGCAGGGCCGTGGAGTGCACGATCGAGTGGAAGCTCGCCTCGTCGACCTCGCGCGGCTCGATCACGGGGAGCAGCAGGGTCCGACAGGCGCCGCACTCGCGCAGGAGGACCCTGGGATCGGTCTTCATGGGGAGTTCTTTGGGCGTGCGCGCCGGGCGCTCGATGGGCCCAAGCGCGTAGGGCGCGGCGGAGAGCACGCCGACGGGCCTTTTGCCGAGGCGTGCGTTGTGCGGCTTCCGCGTGGATGGTCCCATGGAGCCATGGCCCCGATCCTGCGCCTGCGCGAGCTGTACAAGTTCTTCGACCAGCGCGAGGGCGCGACGCCGGTGCTCAAGGGCATCAGCTTCGACGTCGAGCCCGGCGAGTTCGTATGCATCATGGGGCCGAGCGGCTCGGGCAAGTCGACCCTGCTGCACATCCTCTCCGGCCTCGACGCGGCCGACGGGGGCGCGGTCGAGCTCGCGGGGCGCAACCTGAAGGAGCTCTCGGACTCCGAGCGCACGCTCCTGCGGCGCGAACAGGTCGGCTACGTGTTCCAGTTCTTCAACCTTCTGCCGAACTTGAACGTGCTCGAGAACGTGGGGCTGCCGCTGGCGATCCAAGGTACGCACCCGTCCGCGGACGAGCCGAAGCTCCGGGCGCTGCTCGCGCGCCTCGGACTCGCGGGCAAGGAGGGACAGTTTCCGCACCAGCTTTCGGGCGGCGAGATGCAGCGCACCTCGATCGTGCGCGCGCTCTCGGGCAGCCAGCCGCTGCTCTTGTGCGACGAGCCCACGGGCAACCTGTCGCAGAAGGCCGGACTCGAGGTCATGCGCATCCTGCGGCAGGTCTGCGATGAGGACCGCCGCACGGTGGTGCTCGTGACCCACAACCCCCGCGACGCGACCTTCGCCGACCGGGTGCTGTTCTTGGTCGACGGCTCGCTCGACGTCCAGCACGGGTTGCGGGGGCCGAATCTGACGGTCGAGGCCGTGCACGAGCGGCTCGCCACGCTCCATATTTGAGGTTGGGGGCGACTTCGGCCGACGCCCATCGACTATTCTTGGGCCGGACTTACTGACTCTCACCAAGGAGGACCCCATGAAGCAGTCTTGGATCGCGTGGCTCGCCGCTGGAGCCCTTGTCGGGCTCCCGGCCGCTCTCGCGCAGGAACCGCAGGACAAGAAGAAGGACGAGAAGCCGCCGGTCGAGGCGCCCAAGAGCGAAGTGCTCAAGCTTGGCTCGACCGTCGCGGAGACGCTCGCCATGAAGGACTTGGACGGCAAGTCGATCAGCTTCAAGGAGCTGCGCGGCAAGGTCGTCATCGTGCACTTCTGGTCGGACCGCTGCCCCGCGGAGCGCCACGCCGACCCGGTCGTGAAGAAGCTCGAGGAGTACTACAAGGGCAAGGACGTCGTGATCGTCGGCATCGCCTCGAACCAGGGCGAGCTTGGCGAGCAGCCGCCCGCGGACGCGACCGACTGGTCCAAGTACTACGTCAACCTGCGCAAGAAGGCGGGTGAGGTCGGTTACACCCACAAGATCTACGTCGACCACGGCAACGTCGTGAGCGATCTGTTCCGGGCGCGCTCGACGCCGCACTGCTACGTGATCGACGCCAAGGGCGTGCTGCGCTACACGGGCGCGCTCGACGACGACCCGAGCGAGGAAAAGGGCGAGAATGCGGTCGTGTACGTGCGCGACGCCGCCGATGCCCTGCTCGCGGGCAAGGAAGTCAAAGTCACCGAGACGCGCGCCTATGGGTGAGGGATCAAGAAGAAGCGCTAGCTCCCGTGCGGAGCGAGCCACTCGATCCCCTGCGCTCGAAGCTCTCGAACTTTCCTGAACGATTCCGACATGAAGAACCTGCTCCCGGTCCTCGCGCTGTGCGCGGTCCTCGCCTGTGGCGAGCCCGCGGGCGGCGGGGCACCGGGCGCCGCGGCGGTCTCGGTGGAGACCGTCGACATGGCTGGCCTCGAGGCCGCGCTCGCCGCGCGCCGGGGCCGGCCGCTCGTGCTGAACTTCTGGGCCCTGTGGTGAAGCTCGTGCATCGAGGAGATGCCCGACCTCGTGCAGGTCGCCCGTGATGAGCGCAACAAGGGCGTCGACGTGCTCCTCGTGAGCTACGACCTGCAGGTGCCCAAGGCCGATCGCGAGGCCGCGGTCGAGCGCGTGCGCAAGTTCGTCGCGGCCCGCGGCTGGGGCTTCCCGGTCGCGGTCTACGGCGAGAAGGGGCTCGAGGCCATCAACGAGCGTCTCGACCTGCCCGGACCGATTCCGCTGACCTTGGCCTTCGACAAGGACGGCCGAGAGGTGGCCCGCTGCGAGGGCGAAGCCGGCCCCGAGACCTTCGCGGAACTGTTCGCGGCCGTGCGCGGCCGCTAGAAACGCGCTGTTCTCGCACCATGGGACTCGCCGCCATCCTGACGCGCCGCAGCCTCCTCCAGAGGCCCGGACGCACCCTGTTCTCGATCCTCGGCATCGCGGTCGGCATCGCCACCGTGGTCGGGATCTTCACGCTCGATCACAACACGCTGATCCTGCGCGCGCATTCCGACGACCCGGATTGGCAGGCGGAAATTCAAGTCAGCCCGAGCGAGGGCGTGAAGAACCCGCGCGAGGAGCTGCAGCACGTGGTCGGTGTGTCCGACGTGTCGTCGGTGTTCCAGTCGCAGGCCTCGCTGTGGCCCGACGGAGGCGAGCCGCGCGGAACGTACTTTGTCGGTCTCGAGCCCGCGCAGGCGCGCGCGCTCGGCAAGTACTCGCTGCTCGACGGCCGCGACCTCGAGGCTGGGCGCGCGGAGCTGCTCGTCGGCGAGAACCTTGCGCTCGAGCTCGGGCTGGGACTCGGCGCGCGCGTCGGGCTCTCGGCGCCGCGCGTCGTGCCAGCTGAGGATTGCGTCGGCGGCAAGCTCGTCCAGAAGGAGCTCGAGTCGAGAGACCCGCCGCGGCGCGAGTTCGAGGTTGTAGGGATCCTCGCGCGCGATGGCATCGGGCGGCGCGCGAGCGGTCAGGTGGTCGTGGCCGACGTCGACGTCGCGGCGCCCTTGTTCGCCGACGGACGCGTGCAGAAGCGCTTCTGGGTGCGGCGCGATCCGAAGATCAACCTCGAGACGCTGCAGGCGAACCTCGGGGAAGCGTGGAGCTACGACCTCAAGAAGAGCGTGATCATCGGACAGGCGGCGGACGAGCGGGCGTTCCGCAACGGCGTGCGCTTCGCGGGCTTGCTGGCGCTCGTGCTCGGCCTGTATGTGATCTTCCACACGCTCTCGATGAGCGTGGTCGAGCGCGTGAGGGAGGTCGGCGTGCTGCACGCGCTCGGCACGTCGCGCGCGCAGATCGCGCGCGTGTTCTTCACTGAGGCCGCGCTCGTCTCCGGCGCGGGCGGCGCCTGCGGGCTCGTCGGCGGCGTCGGTCTGGCGTGGTTCCTGCTGCGCAAGCAGGTCACGACCGTCGGCATCGGCGTCGGCCTCCCGCGCCACAAGATGGTCGAGCTGTTCGAGATCCCGTGGGAGGTCGTCGGGCCGCTCGTGATCGCCGGCGTCGCGATCGCGCTCGTCGGCTCGATCTATCCGCTCGTGCGAGCGCGCGACACGGATGCGGTCGCGGCGCTGCGCGGCGAGGATTCGCGCGCGCGGCACGCCCGCGGCGCGCGCGGCTTCCAGTGGCTTGCGGCCGCGCTGCTCGCGCTCGTGATGCCCGCGATCTACTTCTTCGTCGTGCCGGTGATCGGCGATGGCGAAGGCGAACTCGTCAAGGTGATCCTGCTCGGGCTGGGCGTGCTGGCGCTGTTCATCGCGGTGCCGCTGGTTGCGCCGGCGCTGATCAGCTTCGTGTGCGCGCGTCTCGCGCGACCGTTCGAGGCACGCTGGCCGCTCGCGGGACAGCTCGCCGCGCGCACCATGCAGCAGGGCCCCGCGCGCATCGCGGGCGGCGTCGCCGGCCTCGCGCTCGTCACCTCCGGCTTCGTCGGCCTGCACGGCATGACGCGCAGCCTCGAGGCCGAGATCGACCTGTGGAGCGTCGAGGCGTTCCGTTCGCGCGTCTACGTGCGCGACATGCCGCCCCGGCCGTTCGAGGAGCTCGCGGCGGCGCTGCACGCGCACCCCGAGGTGCTCGGCGTCGAGCCCAACGTCGCGCGCTGCTACGAGCCGTTCCTAGTGGTCGGCATGCGCGAGTCGGAGCTCGCGGGCTACGGGCCCGCCAAGGAAGATCCCGCGCTGATCGAGGCCCTGCGCGAGCGGCGCGGCATCATCCTCTCGCGCCGGCTCGCGAAGCACCGCGAGTACGAGGTGGGGGACATGGTCCACATGGAGGCTCCCGGCGGGAGCGTCGAGAGCTTCCCGGTGGTCGCGATCAGCGACTCCTACGGCTACTTCCCCGACCCCGACGAGCGCCTGTACGGGATCGTCAGCGACCGCTGGATGAAGGAGCAGTTCTGCCTCGAGACCGAGCAGGTCGGCAGCTTCTCCGTGCGCTTCGCCGACGGCACCGACCCTGACGCGGCCGAGGCGCTCGTGCGCTCGACGCTCGCGCTGCCCGCGCGCGGCGTGACGGTGAAGACCGGCGAGTTCCTCTACTGGTGGCACTCGACCGACATCGCGCGCGACTTCCTTTTGTTCGACATCATTCTCGCCCTGACCATGGCGCTGGCGGGCCTGGGCGTGCTCAACGGGCAATTGCTCTCGGCCCTCGAGCGCGGCAAGGAACTCGGGGTGCTCAAGGCGCTCGGCATGAGCCGGGCTCAGGTGGCTGGCAGCGTGCTGCTCGAGTCGCTGGTGGTCGGGGTGGTCGGGGGCGGCCTCGGTGCCGCGCTCGGCGCCGCCGTGATCCCTGTCATCGTGCAGGCCCTGACCGTCATCTCTGGACTGCCGCTGCCGTCCGTGGGCCCGGGCATCTGGCTGCCGCTCGGCTGGGGCGGAGCGATCGTCGTGGGCGTGCTGTCGGGGCTCTATCCCATCTGGCGCATGAATCGCAACGACGCCATCGCGGCGGTGCGGCTCGGCGGCTGAGGGCGCGAGCGAAAAGGGGCTGGACGAGGCCCCCGCAGAGCCGCTATCTTCTTCGCCCTACAAGGCGGGGACGTAGCTCAATCGGTTAGAGTACCGGCCTGTCACGCCGGTGGTTGCGGGTTCGAGTCCCGTCGTCCTCGCCACTCCCCCCAAGCCGAGGCCTGCCGCGAGATCGACGCGGCGGGCCTCGTCGCCTTTCCTTTCCCTGCGGTCGATTCTTGTTCCCTCCCGGCCCCTTCTCGCGCGTGCGCGGCGCGAGGCGGCGCCTCGGGCTCGGCGTCTCGTAGCCGAGCGCTGACTTTCCGCATCCGAGCGGGCTGGCTACGCTCGACTGACTTCCCATGGACCTGCACAGCCTCCCGCCCCCGACCCTTGTGACCGACGCCCGCGGGCTGGAGCGCGTGCTGGACGACTGCACCCGGGCCACCCAGATCGCGGTGGACACCGAGGCCGACTCGTTCTTCAGCCTTCGCGAGAAGGTCTGCCTCGTGCAGGTCACCGTGGACGAGCGCGACTACCTGCTCGACCCGCTCGCCGGGCTCGACCTGCGGCCCTTCGGGGCCGTGCTCGCCGATCCCTCGAAGACCAAGATCTTCCACGACGGCGAGTTCGACATTCTGATCCTCAAGCGCGAGTACGGCTTCGAGTTCAGGAACCTGTTCGACACGCGCATCGCCGAGGCGGCGCTGGGTGTCGAGGCGCCGGGGCTCGCGGCGGTGCTGCGGGCGCGCTTCGGGATCGAGCTCGACAAGTCCATGCAGCGCTCGGACTGGAGCGCGCGGCCACTCTCGGAGCGTCAGGTGGCCTATGCCCGCCTCGATACGCGCTTCCTCGTGGCGTTGATGGAGGCCCAGCGGCCCGAGCTTGCGTCGCGCGAGCGGCTGATGATCCTCGAGGGCGAGTGCGTGCGGCTCGAACACCTCATGCCCGCGCCCAACGTCTTCAGCGCGGACGACTACGTCAGGCTCAAGGGCGCGCGCACGCTCGATCCCCACGGCCAGCGGCGCCTGCGCGAGCTGTTCGCCGAGCGCCAGCGCGTGGCGCAGGGGCTCGACCTGCCGCTCTTCAAGGTGCTCGGCAACGAGCAGCTCGTCGAGATCGCGCGCGTCGACCCGCGCACCGAGAACGACCTCGCGCGCGTGCCCACCGTCTCGCCCAAGCAGGCGCGGCGCCTGTGGGACGCGATCGCGAATGCGCTCGACCGCGCCGAGGATCTCGGGCCGATCACGCAGCCGCCGCGGCCTGCCCCCAAGGACGGCGAGCCCCAGTTTGACGAGCTCGAGTTCGAGCTCCACGAGCGGCTGAAGCTGTGGCGCCGCAACCGGGCGGAGCAGATGCAGCTCGACTCGGCGCTGGTGCTGAACCGCCACGTACTCGCGCGGATCGCTCAGCTCAAGCCGGTCGACGAGGCCGCGCTCGTCGGCACGGAAGGCCTGCTCGGCTGGCAGGTGAACCTGTTCGGGCCGGAGCTCTTGGACGTCGTGAGGCACGGCCTGCGCGAGATCCCCGCGGAGCTCGCCGACGGCGCGCGCAGGCGCGCGCGAGGGGGGCGGCGGTGAGCTTCGAGAACTCGTCCCCGCAGGCGCTCGTGCGCGAGCATCGCCGTCGCCTCGACATCCCGGTCCTGCTCGCGGTCTGCGCCGTGGCGCTGTGGTTCGGCCTCTCCGAGCCCGTGATCACCGTCGATCGCCTGATCTTCGGCAAGATGCCCTACACGGTCTGGGGCGGCGTGAAGGGCCTGTGGGAGGACAAGGACCGCGCCTTGGCGGTGGTCGTGTTCCTGTTCTCCTTCGTGACCCCGATCGCCAAGCTCGCCCTGCTCGGCTGGCTGTGGTTCCTCCCGACGCGTCCGAGCCTGCGGCAGCGCCTGCTCGAGGCCATGGAGGCCGTCGGCCGCTGGTCCATGCTGGACGTCTTCGCGGTGGCGATCCTGATCGTCGCCAACAAGATGCAGGTGGCAGCCGAGCGCGGGATCTACTGGTTCTGCGCCGCGATCCTCACCTCGATGGTGCTCGCCACCCTCGTGCGGCGCGCGGCGCGGGCTGCCTAGGCCCTCGGCCGCCCTGTCGGCGTCGATCGACCTCGTCAGGTCGACGTCGCCAGCGTGGAACTCAACAGCAGCTGCGCGGGGTAGGGCCGGGAAACACCACGGGCCCGGCCAAAGCCGAGCCCGTGTCGTGCGGTGGTGGAGGCTAAGGGAGTCGAACCCTCGACCTTCGCAT
>SXKQ01000063.1 GCA_005778045.1 Planctomycetia bacterium | reverse complement strand
GGTGGGCTCGTCGAGCAGCAGCATGTCGTGGCCGGCGACGAGCTCTCGGGCCAGAGCCGTGCGGCTCTTCTCGCCGCCCGAGAGGGTTGCGGCCTCACGTTCCCAGAACATCTCCAGCAGGCCGATGCCGCCGAGCACAGCGCCGATCACGTGCGAGAGGTCCCAGCCACCGATCTGCTCGAGCCGGTGCTGGAGATCATCATGGCGGCGCACGAGCCGGTCGAGCTCGACGCCCTCGACGCTGCCCATGCGCTCGGTGACTTCCGCGAGCTCGCGCTCGATCGCGCGCGCCTCGATGAGCCCGCTCTCGACGTACTGGAGCACGGTCTGGCCCGGCGCGAAGCGCGGAATCTGCGGCACGTGGCCCAGCCGCGAGCCCTTGGCGATCGTCACCGAGCCGCCGTCGGGCTGCTCAAGGCCCTCGATGATGCGCAGGAGCGTGCTCTTGCCGCCACCGTTGCGGCCGACGAGGCCGACCTTCTCGCCCGGATCGATCTGGAAGGTCACGCCGCGCAGGACGTCCTGCGCGCCGTAGTGCTTCCTCAGGTCGTCGACGATCAGCAAGCTCACGAGGCGCAAGAGCGTATCCGCCCCGCGCCGCGCCACAAGTCAGCGTCGCAGCGAAGCCGCGAAGGCCGCTTCGAGGTCGAGCGCCGGATCGTCGCTCGCGCCGAGCGTGCGGCCGCAGGCCTGCCTGCAGAGCTCGTGCAGCGCGGAGCGCGAGCGCTCGGGCTCCCACGGCACGCGCGCGAGCTCACGACAGAGAGCGTCGAGCAGCGTGTCGTCCTTCCTGCGCTGCGTCGAGAGCCAGTGCATGAAGCCGCCGCTCCAGGCTCGATAAAGCTCGGCATGGCCTTTCTTCACGCCGTGCGTGCCCGCAACGACCAGCGTGGGGAGCGGCGCGCGCTCGCCGAGCAGAGCTGGCGGGATGCGACCCGCGGGCTCCATGCGGTCGAGGTCGAGCACCGAGAGGCCTTCGGGTTTCAGCGCCGCGGCGAGGACCTCGATGAAGTGCGCGCGCGAGGCGCCGCCGCGGAAGGGGCTCTTGTGGCGCGTGACCCACAGCAGAATCTCGAGCGGAGAGCCGCTCGTCGGGACCGCGGCGAGTGGGTTCGCGTCGGCGACTCCCGTGCACAGCGTCTCGTCGGCGCCGCAGGTCTCGATGGTGTCGCAGAGCGCGATTCCCTCGCTCCACCACGCCGGTGCCGCCGGGGTGAGCACGGCGCTGAGCAAGTGGGATGCCGCATGCAGGTTCGCCTGCCGCAGCTCGTCGGGATCCAGCGCGACGTTCCTCGTTGGGCTGGCGCGCTCGCCGTCGCCAACGGACGACTGGGCGAGGACCATCACTCCCGGCTTGATTTGGCAGCTTGAGGCGCGGCGCTGTCGTTCTCTGCACAGGGTAATGGCCAGCGAAGGCTCGACCGTGGCTGCGGCTCCGAGCAGGCCGAGAAGTTGCGCACGCGTCGGCGCGACGATGAGCACCAGAGCGGGAGCGCGCTCGTCGAGCTCGCGCCGATGGAAGAAACGCTCGAGGGCGACGCGCGCGGTCTTCGTGTCCTCCGGCATTTCCGGAAGCGCGGAGCCCACGAGGGTCGCGGTCCAGAGCGCCAGCGTGTCAGCGGCCTCGTGCGCGCGCGCTCGATCTTCCGCGGACCCGGGCAAGCGCTCGATCCAGCCTCGCTCCAGCTCGACGAAGTCGGTCGCGAGGTGTGTGAAGTCCCGCAGCTCGGGGCCGGGTCGCGCGGCGAGCCGATCGTTGAGGACCTTCTTCGGGAGCCACAACTCAAGGGCTCCGAGTCGCACGCGGCAGTGCAGAGGCGCAAGGCGCGCGACGACGTTTCCCGGCGCCACGGGCAGCTTGCCGCGTGCACGATCCGCCGCCGCGAGCAACTCCTTCCCAGCCGTCTCGAACGGCAACGGTGTCGGAGTCTGCGGGAGGAGCACGGCAAGCGCTGCGAGGGCGGCGAGCAAGGTGCGACCAATCTACCAGCGCGCTTCGCACCGGCTGCGCGTGGCCGCTAGGATGCGTCCCGAGGAATCCATGGCGACGCTGTTCACCAAGATCATTCGTGGC
This sequence comes from Planctomycetia bacterium, assembly GCA_005778045.1. The sequence goes on along the minus strand of SXKQ01000063.1, from coordinate 7,589 downwards.
GAAATCCCCGGTCGTTTCGTGCATCGCGACGCGCACTGCGTCGCGTTCATGACCATCGCACCGATTCGGCCGGGCCACACGCTCGTCGTGCCGATCCGCGAGGTGGACCACTGGATCGATCTGGATCCTGAGCTCACTGCGCACCTTTTCACGGTCGCGCAGCGCATCTCGCGCGGCATCCAGAAGGGCTTCGGCTGCCGCAAGGTCGGCCTGTCGATCATCGGACTCGAGGTGCCGCACAGCCACCTGCACCTCCTGCCGCTCGATCACCCCGACGACATGGACTTCAAGCGCCAGCAGCAGGGACTGCCCGCGGAGACGCTCGACGCGCACGCGGAGACGCTGCGCGCCGCGCTGCGCTCGCTCGAGTGATCAGTGGCCGCCGCCCGACTTCGGGCGCGCGTTCCAGATCGTCGCGCACAGGACGAGGCCGATGGCGACGACCGGCAACATCGCGCCGGGCCACGAACTCCAGTTCGCCGGATCCTTCGCGGCCTCGCCCTTGGGCAGCGACATGGCGTAGTAGAAGGCCTGCGCTCCGCCGCCTAGGTACACGAAGCCGTCGATCACGCCCGTGACGAGGCCCGCGTACTTCGAGCCGCCGAAGTCCGCCGACGCGGTGCCGCTCAGCATGCCGTGCACGCCGATCACGCACAGGGACATGAACACGACGGACCAGCCGAGCAGCGGGTCGCCGAGGAAGGCGAAGGCGGCGACGGCGCCGAGCAGCATGCCCGCATACAGCACGCTCGAGACGGGCCCGCGGCGGCTGTGGAACACGTGGTCGGATATGAACCCCGCGAACACGCCGCCGAGGATGCCGGCGACGCACATCAGCATGCCCCAGTTCTTGTAGAAGAACGACTCGCGGCCCTCGATCGCGATCAGGTACAGGCGACCTTGCTTCATCACGGCCTGTCGGAGGAAGCCAGAGCACAACTCGATGCCGACGATGACCCAGATCACGCGCTGCGAGAACATGCGCGCCACGACCTGCATCGGGCTGAGGCGCACCTGCGAGTCGCCGCTGGTGGCGTCGCCGGTGTTGAAGTCCGCGAAGCCAGCGTTGCCCGGCGTGTCGCGCACGAACGCGAAGGTCGCGACAACGCAGGCGAAGAGCACGCCGGCGGGCACCCAGAAGGCCATCGCGTAGTCGAAGGACTTCGCGATCGCGAGGCTCCAGTCGTAGGAGAAGTACAGCCCGAGCGAGATCAGGACGCCGAACAGGCCGCCCAGCACGCCGCGCTCGCGCACGTGGAACCACGCCGCGTTGACCTTGACGATCGAGACCGCGCCGAAGCTCTGGAAGTACATGTTGATGCCGTTCAGCACCATCAGGCGTTGCTGCAACCCCGCGCCATCGAGCTCACCCGCGGTCGCCTCCGAGAACGCGAGCGCCATGGTGAGGTTGATCACGGCCGAGCCCGCAGTCGCTGCGAGCATCGTCGCACGTCCGCCGAAGCGGTCTGCCAGCGGGCCGTTGACCAGGAACGCGATGCCGTAGACCCACTGACCGGTGCCGTCGATCTCGTTGAACAGGTCCTTCGCGAGGATCCCGGCCTTGTCGAGCTCGCTCGCGATCGCGGACAGGTTGTAGCGGCCGAAGTACAGGAACGCGTAGGCGAGGCCGAGCGGGATCCAGTTCAGCGTACGGCGCTTGCGGAAGCCCTCGGAGTGCCCGAGGTCGACCTTCGGGAGCCGGCTTACGACGACGCCGATCGCGACGAGCAGGAACAGAATCGGCAGGAACTTCTGCAGCCAGGGGGGGAGCGCGTCGAGCATGGGGGGCGGCTCTTGGCTAGCGGCGCGAGCGGGCGAGCGCGCGCACGGGTTCGACGAGTCCATCGAGCTGGTCGACCACGAGGTCGATCGCTCCGTCCGCGCGCGAGTCGAGCACCCAGCGCGGGGTGTGCGGGTGGCGGCGCAGCGCGAGCCGCGGCGCGATCTCGCCCGCGCGGCGCATGACGTGCGGCAGCGCGAGATCGAGCGAGAATACGTCGCCGATCACGAAGTCGGGCCGCTCCTCGGCGAGGATCGCGCGGTACTTCGGACGGTCGACAATCACGCGTCGGCCCGAGAGCACAAGGTGCTCGTCCGTGGCTCCGAGGATGAACTTGCCCGCCGAACCGCGCACACGCAGCGCGTGGGAGAGGCCGTTGCCGACGCCCGTCTGGCGGAACCAGCCCTCGATCTTCTCGCTCGAGCTGTTGGACACCACGACGACCTCCGCACCCGCCGCGACCAGCGCCGCGAACATCTCCGCGGCGCGCGGCACGAGCGCCGGCGGGTGCTGGGCGCGAAACTGCGCGGTCGAGGTCAGGAAGCAATGGTCGCCGAAGGCCGAGATGCTCGGGAAGCTCGCGCGGATCGCGTCGACGTAGCGGCGCGCGATGGGGGAGCGCGAGGTCTCGAGGTGGCGAGCGAGCGCGTTGGCCTCGCAGAACGGATCCTCGTCGATGTAGGCCGTGATGCGGCCGTCGGGGGCCCAGCCGTGCAGGTGCGGCTCGGCCATCACTTCGGCCTCGAAGGCCGCGAAGTGCGCGGCCGCCTCGTCGTCGGCCACGCTCGCGAGCCGCGCAGCCTCGGCCACGAGGAACAACTTTACGTTGCGCGCCTCGAACGCTTGATCGGTCCAGACGCCATCAAAGTCGGAGAGGATCCGGACGGACATGGGGCGGTCATGGTAGCCGCACCCCGCCCGCCCGCGCGCGCTCGGCGCGCCGCGAGCAGGAAATCCTCGCCGTTTCGTGCACGCCGGTCGCCGCGGGCCCGTGGCTCAGCGCTGCAGGGTGGACAGCACGTGTGAACCTGTACAGCTAGGTGCTGTCGAGCAGGTGCTCGGTCGTGGCCGAGCCCGTGGCGCCGGCGTATACACCCAAGCTGCCCGCGATCGGACGGATGAGCGCGTTGCCCATGCGGACGGTGCTCAGGTTGCCGGGGTAGTAGCCGCTGTCGCTGACGATCAGCTGGTTCGCCGAGCCGGACAGATGCCCCGTGCCCGCGCTGAAGACGAAGTGAAGGTCACTCATGCGCGCTTCGTCTCCGAGGTTCGGTGGGTCGAGGTTGGCGGTGGCGAGCTGGGTCACGACGGCGCCGTGCCGCACGCTGAACGTGCGCGCGGGGCTCATCGGAGCGCCGCTGGGGCCGCCCTGCGTCGGGGTGGGCTCCGCCGCCGCTCCTCCGAAGGCAGCCACGGCGAGGAGGCGAAGCGAGGGCGAGCGGCTCCGGGGAAGGCTCAATGCTGGCAGTTGCGGAGGCGACTTGGGGACGGCCGCTCCGCAAGCGCGCTCTGCGCGCGCGCCGCATACGCACACCAGAGAGCTTCCACGACGCGCCGGAATCCTGGCAGCGGCCGCATGGCCGCGGCTACTCGCCGCGCAGGGCGCGGACCTCGTGGGGGCGCAGCTTGCGATGGGCGCCCGGTGCAAGGTCGCCGATCGAGACCGGACCGATCGCGGTGCGGTGCAGGGCAAGCACGTGGCTCCCGACGGCCTCGAGCATCCGCCGCACTTGCCGGTTGCGGCCTTCGTGGATCGAGAGCGCGAGTCGCGTCGTAGCTGCCTCGCGCGCGAGTAGCCGTACGCGCGCCTCGCGGGTCAGACCGTCGTCGAGGGTCACTCCGCTCGCGAGTCGCGCGAGCGTCGCGTCGTCGAGCTCGCCGCGCGCGAGGACCTCATACGTCTTCCAGAGCGAGGAAGCCGGATTCATGACGTGCTCCGCGAGGTCCGTGTCATTGGTGAACAGGAGCAACCCGCTCGTCTCCTTGTCCAGCCGGCCGACCGGCGCGATCCACGCCGGAACCTGCTTGAGGAGCTCGTACACCGTGCCGCGGCCATGCTCGTCGTCACGCGTCGTCACGAGGCCCGCGGGCTTGTGCAGGGCGAGGTACAGCGGCTGCCAGCGCGCGAGCGGCTGCTCATCGACGCGCACATCGTCGCGCGACAAGTCGACCCAGAAGGCCGGATCGCGCTCGCGCAGCCCGTTGACACGCACGCGGCCGTCGCGAATGGCCTGTTCGGCCTGCTTGCGGCTCATCACGCCGGCGCGGGACAGCGCGCGGTCGAGCGTCTTGCGTTCCGCCTTCACGCGTGCCTCGCGATGCGTGGTCCACTCATCGCCACAAGCTCGAACCGGTTCACACGCGCAGTTGTAGCACGCGCGAGCGACCCTGATTCGCTATCCTGACAGGATGGTCGAGCGAGGCTTTGAAGTCGTGGCATGGCGCGAGGAAGGCGGCACGGAGTGCGTGCGCCTCGCCGTGCCCGAGACCGCGACGCTGGCGAGCGTTCACGAACTCGCGGCGCGCGAGCTGCAGGTTCCCAAAGGGCCGTGGTCATGCTTCGTTTCGGGCCTTCCTTGGGACGAGCGCTGCGAGTTCGGTGCGCGCGGCGTCGATGCGCAGAATGCCGCCGAGCGCACGCTCGTCGCGAAGCTGGCTTGGCGCCCGGGCAGCCAGTCGCTCGCCCTGCGGCATGCGGACGACCCGGCGCCGGTGCGACTCGTGGTCGCGCGCGAAATCGAGCCCGGCGAGCTCAGCGTGCTCGGGCGTGGGTCGAGCCCGGAGCCCCAGCCTGCGCCGTCGGTCGACGACACTGACCTCGGCGACGAGGACGACGAACACGAGCCGGGCGAGGAAGAGCAGGCGCTCGGGCAGTGGCTCGCGCACATGGTGCGTTTCGCGGAGAACGAACCGGAATTGCAGACGCCCGCCATGGTCCTCGCCACCTTCGGCGGCGACGAGTTCCGCGCGCTCTCCGTGCCCGAGGCGCTGCCGCTGTTCACCGGGGACGACAGTGAGATGCACTTCCTCTTGTGGGCCATGCTCGACTTCGCGCGGCCCGGCGAGGAAAGCGTGGCGATGCGCTACTCCAAGCGCTGGCGCTCCAAGGGCGACGCGCTCGAGCGAGCGGTCCTCGACCGACTCGTCGATTCGCGGCTGGAGCTCATCGAGATCGTCGAGTGCGGCCGTGATGGCGTGGGATCCGTGCGCTGGCCGCTCGAGCCGCATCGTCGCGCGCAGCAGGTCCAACTCGGCAGTGATGCGCTGCCGCGTGGGTTGTGGGCTGCCGCGCGCCTGATCGCGCTCGATGACGAGGTGCAGCTCCTGCCCGGCGTGCTCGACTTCGCGACCCGCGAGGCCCGCGAGCTCGCCGACGAGCGGCTCCGCGCCGCGCGCGCGCGCAGCGGACTTGAGTGGGCGCTATTCACCAAGCGCGATGGGCATGTCTTCCACCGCGTTGCGCGGGAAGCCGCGCTCTCCGCAGCGTTGACACGGATCGGAGCTGTGTGAGCATGGCGCGCGGCAAGCAGGAAGAAGACCGTCTGGCCTCGTGGCGACCGCACTTCTCGGTCGAGATGCAGCGGCGTGGCGATGAGCTCGCTCTCGCGGGGCGCGTGCTCTCGATCGAGCGTGAGGAGAAGCGCGTCATCGCCTCTGTGCGCGACGAGACGCAGACGTTCCAGGCGAGCGTCGACGTCGCCTCGCGCAACATCCACACGGCCTCGTGCACCTGCGCGATGTTTCGCCAGATGGAGGCCTGCAAGCACTTGTGGGCGCTCCTGTGCGCGCTCTCGGGCGCTGCCGTCACGACCGGCAAGGATGCGGCACCTGCGGGGCCGCGTTCGGCGCTGCGTACGTGGCTCGAGGGGCTCGACAAGCTCGAGCGCGATGCGCGCGAGGCCGAGCGCGGGCCCGAAGGCGACAGCCGCGACTGCCGCGTGGACTACGTGCTCATCCTCGACGACGAGGCCGCTGCCGTGTCGGCCGTGCTCGAGACGCGCCGAGCGAAGCGTCTGCTGCGCGGCGGCTATGGCAAGTCGGTGCCGTTCCCGCTCGCGCTCGGCAGCAGCGACGTGGTGCTCGGCCCCGCGGATCGCCGCATCGCCGCGATGCTGCGCGGAGCGGGCACGGCGCTCGCCGCGGGTATGTACCGGCCGAGCCATGACGCTCGCTACTTGCTCGACTCCGCGCAGGTGGACGCGCTGCTCCCTGAGCTCGCCGCGACGGGCCGCCTGTTCTGGCAGCGTCGCAGCGTGACGAGCGAGGAGGCCATGGCTGTCGATACGCACGGTCCTTGGGACCTGTGCATGGATGTCGCCACCGAAGGCTCGGACGTGAAGCTCGGTGCGCACCTCGTGCGTGGCGGCGAGCGGATCGAGTTCGCCGACCTGCGCGGCGTCCTGCCTGGCGACTGCATCGTGCTCGATACGCGCATCGTGCGTACGCGGCTCGGCCGCGGCCGTGCTTGGCTCGCCAACTTGCTCAGCACGCCCTTGCCGCCGATCGCCAAGCAGGAGTCGACCGAGCTCCTGCGCGAGCTCGCGCGCCGCGACCTCGACGTCGAGCCGGGTGCGGGCATGGAAGAGCTCGTCGTCGCGCGCCCGCCGGTGCCGTTGCTGACACTCACCCCGCCGCCGCGCGACGAAGGCAGCGGCTGGGGTCCATCGGCCGGCGAGATCGAGTTCGACTACAAGAGCGAGCGCGTCGCGGCCAGCGACCCGCGGCCGCTCCTGATCGCGGGTCGCGGGGTCCTGCGACGCTACCGCGCCGTCGAGGACGCCTTCGTGGCGCGCGTGCTCGAGCTCGGCGCCGAGCTTTTCGGCGACAAGCACGGTCAGGTGCGCGTGCCGTTGCCCAAGGTTCCTGAGCTCGTGGCGCAGCTCGAGCGCGAGGGTTGGAAGGTGCAGGGCGAAGGTGCGCGGTGGCGCAAGCTCGCGGCACCGTCGATGCGTATCTCGAGCGGCGCGGAGTGGCTCGAACTCGACGGACGCGTCGAAGGCATGTCTCCGTCGACGTTCCCCAAGTTGCTCGCGGCGCTGCGGCGCGGCGAGAGCACGGTGGCGCTCGAGGACGGCTCGACCGGCGTGCTGCCCGAGTCGTGGGTGAAACGCTGGAAGCGGGCGCTGCTGCTCGCCGACACGAAGGGCGGCAAGCTGCGCTTCGGCCGCAATCAGGCGTGGTTCGTCGACCTCCTGCTCGACGAGCACGTCGAAGTGGAGTCGCGCCGGCAGTGGGAAGAGCAGCGCGCGCGACTCGACGAGTTCAAGACCATCCAACCGGCCCATGAGCCGGAGGACTTCCGCGGTGAGCTGCGTCCGTACCAGCGCGATGGTCTCGGCTGGCTCGAATTTCTCGAACGGCATCGCTTCGGCGGCTGTCTCGCGGACGACATGGGTCTCGGCAAGACGGTGCAGGTGCTCGCCTGGCTCGTCGCGCGCAAGCGGCGCGAGCCGCAGGCCAGTCCGACGCTGGTCGTCGCTCCGAAGTCGCTCACGCACAACTGGATCGAGGAGGCAGGCCGCTTCGCCCCGGATCTCAAGACGCTCGAGTACGCCGGAACGGATCGCATCGGACGGCGCACGAAGTTCGAACAGGTCGACGTCATCGTCACGACCTATGGCACCGTGCGCAGCGACATCGACTGGATGTCGAAGCTCAAGTTCGGAGTCATCGTGATCGACGAGGCGCAGGCCGTGAAGAACGACGCGAGCCGCATCGCGCGCGCCGTACGCCTGCTCGTCGCCGACCACCGCATCGCGCTCAGCGGCACGCCGATCGAAAACCATCTCGGCGATCTGTGGTCGATCTT
>SXKQ01000062.1 GCA_005778045.1 Planctomycetia bacterium | reverse complement strand
TGGCGGCACAGCTCGAGGCCGTCGAGCCTTGGGAGCCCGATGTCGAGCACGAGCACGTCGTAGTCGCCCGCCAGCGCGAGCAGCAGTCCGCTGCGGCCATCGAGCGCCACGTCGACCTCGTGCCCCGCGTGCTCGAGTTGCTCGGTCAGGTTCGCCCGCAGCGCCGCGCTATCTTCGATCAGGAGGATTCGCACGTCGGGAGGCTACCGCAGCGCAAGGCCGGCGGCAGGCTCCACGATGGCCAGCGACAGGGGAATCGACGCCCTTTCCACGCCGAATCGACGCCGGGAGTCCGGCCGAGCCCGAGCGCCGCACTGACTGCGGTCCGGGGAACTAGCGCACCGACGAGGCAGCGCCGTCGTTCGTCTCGCCACGCTTGCGAATCGGGAGCTGCACTTCCGACCACCGCCAGCTCGGATCGGTGAACGGCCCGTTGTAGACGAACATGCGCGGATCTCCGGCCACCTGCCAACCATCCTGCGCCTTCAGCCACGTGCGCAGCCTGTCGAGTTCGAGAGCGACATCCAGCCCGCCCTTCACGCCGATGCTGAGCACTGTGACCGGCGCCGTGTCGCGCACCACGATCTTCCCGTCCTCGCCAACCGGGCCGAGAGCCTGCGTGCGGTAGAGAAAGCTCATCTTCGTCTCGCGCTCTTCTGCCGGCTCGTCGTTCAAGAAGTCGCTGTACAGCCCGGCGTAGTCCATCTCGACCGGCGAGGTCATGGCGATCTCGCGCTTCTTGATGTGATTGAAGAGCGGGAAGAAGCCGCCGCCCATCACGCCGCCCGCGGCGTCGCTCTCGATCCACTCGGCGCGGCGCACGGAGGGGTACTCCTTGATGTCGATCGCACCCGGAGGCGTAGGCTCGGGGTAGCCGACGGGCAGCGGCGCCTCGATCCGTGCGCGGTCGCAGCGGTAGACGCCCTCGACCACCGCGATCGCGATCTCGCGGTCGCCACCGACGCGCTGCAGCAGCTCGGGCGTGCGGACCGCGCCCATGCCGACGGAGGCAGCGCTGGCGCTCGTGTCCGCAGCCACATCCGCGCTGGCAGGACTCGGCTGCACCACCTCGATGGTGGGAGCTTGCGCCGGAGTTGCCGCCGGAGCTCGCGCCGCGCGAGTCGGCTCGGGCTCGACAGGCTTCGTTTCCACAGCGGTCGGAGACGCGGGGGCGACCGTGCGCGACATGCAGGCCGCAGCGATGAGAACGAACGGCAAGACGAAAGCGCTGGAGCGGTTGACCTTCATGGCTTCGCTTACGCTGCCGGCCAGCGACCGGATTCGATGCCGCTCGGGTCGACTCGGACCCAAGTTCGCCGTGTCCCACGGGGCTGCTGCGCTCGCCCGCGTGTTCACCATGGTGGCACACTGGCACCCGCAAACCTCCTCGGCACGCGAGCCTCTCTCGGCCAGACAATGACCGGTCCGCGAGTCACCCAAATCGGCCGCGGCTTGGTAGCCACCTGCAGGGAACGAGCCCGCTGGGCTCGCGCCCGCGGCGCAGCACCGCGCGACCTACAGGCGCAGCTTGAGGTCGTTGCGACCCGCGAGACGCTGGTACTCGAGATGCTCGACGAACTGGCGCACGAGGTGAATGCCGAGCCCGCCGACGCGCCGCTGTTCGAGCGGCTGGTCCACGTCGACCGTCGACGCCCCGCTCGGGTCGAAGGCGACACCGTCGTCCTGCACGCAGATGGCGATGTGCTCGCCGTCGTGCGCCACGCGGACCGAGATCTCATGCTGCCCGCCATCCGGGAAGCCGTGGCGCACCACGTTGGAGAGCACCTCCTCGATCACGAGCTGCGTGCGGTACGCGGTGCGGGGCGCGACCTTCCAGGATTCCAGCAACGGCGCCAGCCGCTCGGCGACGTAGCTCACCTGCTGCAAGTCGTTCTGGATCGTGAGATCGAGCGCGGCGTCCATGGTCCCCCGGTTCGGAGAGACTCTAGCTGCGCGCGAGGAGCGCGCGCGCCGATTCCATGTCCGTCGCGGTGGGCACGACGCGAGTCAAGCCCGAGAGCTCGAGCGTCTCGCGGACGAGGCCAGGCGGCACCAGCAGCACGAGCCCGAGCCCCTGTCGGGTGAGCGCCTTGGCGGCGCCCACGAGCATCCCGATGCCGAGCGAGGCGATGAACTCGACCTCGGAGAGATCGATCACGGCGGGCACGCGGCGCGACGTCGTCGTGAACAGGAAGCGGTTCTCGATCTCGGAGACGCCCCGGATGTCGAGCCGCCCGCACAGGGCGATGTGCGTCAGGGCCTCGTCCACTTGAATTACCTTCAGTTCCATCCCGGGCACGCTACAGATCCGCGCGCCGAGCGCAGGCCCGCGCCCCATAAAGATCCTGCAGATTCCACGCCAAGGAGCGCCACGCACTCGTTGCGTCCGGCGAAGGTCCTGCGTGCCCCTCGAACGCGCGCGCTGCGCGTCAGTTCCAGGAGCTGTAGGGCTCGGGCGTGTGGCTCGAGGCGCTCGGAGCCACGCCGAAGTCGTAGCCGGCGGGGACGACGGTGATGCCGGACTCGGTGACCGTGAAGAGCTTCGCGTCCTGCTCGCGGTCGTAGCCGATCTCGTGGCCATCGGGGACCTTGACCCACTTGTCGAGGATCGCGCGGCGCACCTTGGCGCCCTTGCCGATCACGACGCCGCCGAACAGGATCGAGTCCTCGACCAGCGCGTGCTCGTCGACGAACACGCGATTGCCGAGGATCGAGCGGCGCACCTTGCCGCCAGAGACGATCACGCCCGGGCAGAGCAGCGACTCGGTCACTTCCGCGCGCCGCCCCGACTCCTCGTCGAGCACGGTCTTCGCCGGCGGGTCCGCGTGCCACAGCGAGTAGATCGGCCAGTCGAGATCGTACAGGTTCAGCTTCGGGTTCACCGAGAGCAGGTCCATGTTGGCCTCGTAGAGCGCGTCGAGCGTGCCGACGTCGCGCCAGTAGGGCTGCTCGCTGCCGTCGCGGTCGATGAAGTTGTGCGCGTAGACCGGCACCTCCTCGATCATGCGCGGGATGATGTCCTTGCCGAAGTCGTGGCTCGACTTGGGATCGGCCCCGTCTGTGCGCAGGCGCCGCAAGAGCTCGTCGGTCTCGTAGACGTAGATGCCCATCGAGGCGAGGCAGAAACCCGGCTGGCCCGGGATCTCCGGCGCGTTGGTCTTGGGCTTCTCGACGAAGCTCGTCACGCGGCCGCGCGCGTCGACCTGCAGGATGCCGAACTGGCGCGCCTCGCTGACCGGGATCTTCACCGCGCCGATCGTCAGCGCCGCGCGGTGGATCAGGTGCTCGCGGATCATGCGGCTGTAATCCATCTTGTAAATGTGATCGCCTGCGAGGATCAGCACGTGCCGCGGCCGCTCTTCCTCGATTGTGTCGAGGTTCTGGTAGATCGCGTCGGCGGTGCCTTGGTACCACAGCCCCTTGCCCTGGTGGTGCGGCGGGCGCGTCGAGATGAACTGCTCGAGACGGCGCGGGAGGAAGTTCCAGCCGAAGCGGATGTGCTCCTCGAGCGAGCGCGCCTTGTACTGCGTCAGCAGGAAAATGCGCCGCAGACCCGAGTGAATGCAGTTCGAGAGCGTGAAGTCGATGATGCGATAGGAGCCGCCGAAGGGCACCGCGGGCTTGGCGCGCTTGTCCGTCAGGGGACGCAGGCGCTCGCCCTGTCCTCCGGCGAGGATCAGGGTCAGGGTTTCCTTCAGCTCCGAGGTCAGCGGCATCTGCGGGGGCTCCTTCGCGGGGGGGGCGGCTAGCTTGCCGTCCGAGGCTTGCCCGGCATAGCCCCGGGGCTAGACTCTTGGCGCCGCGTTCGCCCCCGAGCCGGCCTCCCCCGCTCTTTCTGCACCGATGGCCCGCAACGCACCGCCCCCCGCGTCCTCCCTCCGCCTGCCGCCCAACGCGCGGCTCGGCGCCGTGGTCTCGACCTTCCACCACGATCTCACGGGGGCCATGCTGGCCTCGGCGCGCGAGGCGCTCGCGTCCGCCGGGCTCGCAGACGGCGCCCTGCACGTCATCGAGGTGCCCGGGGCCTTCGAGATCCCGATCGTGGCGCGCTCGCTTGCGATGCGTGGCGACCTCGCGGCGGTCCTGTGCTTCGGCATCGTGATCAAGGGCGAGACCACGCACGACTTCCACATCGCCTCGGCCGCGAGCCACGCCCTGCAGCGCGTGTCGCTCGACACGGACAAGCCGATGCTGATGGGCATCCTGACCTGCAACACGCTCGAGCAGGCGCGCGAGCGCGCGCTCCCGGGCTCGAAGCATGACAAGGGGCGCGAGGTGGCGCAGGCCGCGGTGGCGGTCCTCGCGGCCCTCGAACGCACGCGCGAGGTCGGCGGCGATACGCGCAAGGCCGGGTTCGGCATCCGTCTCGGGGGTGTGCAGTGAAGAAGCGCACTCGCGGACGCGAGCTTGCGCTCCAACTGCTCTATCAGCTCGACCTGCGCGGCGAGGACGTGCTCGCCATGGCCGAGGACCTGCTGCTCGAGGAGGAGGGCGACCGCGACGCGCGCGCCTTCGCGCTGCACATCGTGCGCGGCGTGCACGAGGAACGCGACAACCTCGACGGCATCATCCGCTCGGTCGCGCAAAATTGGGATATCTCGCGCATGGCGGTGATCGACCGCAACGTGCTGCGCCTCGCCACGTGGGAGATGCTGCACAGCAAGGACGTGCCGCCCAAGGTCGCCATCAACGAGGCGATCGAGCTCGGCAAGCGCTTCTCGACGCAGAACTCGGGCGCCTTCATCAACGGCATCCTCGACAAGATCAAGTCGCGCCACGTCGACGCCAAGAGCGCCCCGCAGGAGTGAGCCCGTGGGCCTCTTCGATCGCCTGAAGGACCGGCTGACGCGCACGCGCGAGGCGCTCAGCGACAATATCGCCAAGCTCTTTAAGGGCGGACGCGCGATCGATCGCGCGCTGCTCGACGAGCTCGAGGCGCTGCTCTATCAGGGCGACCTCGGTCCGATCGCGGGCGAGGTGATGGCCGAGATCAACCGCCTGCACGAACGCGGCGAGATCAAGGGCGAGGACGAGGTGCGTGCGGTGTTGCGCGAGGTACTGCTCGGCTTCGTGGCGCCCGCGGGCGTGGTACCGGGCGAAGCGAGCCTCCCCCATCACCCGACGGTCGTGCTCGTCGTCGGCGTCAACGGTTCCGGTAAGACAACTTCGATCGCCAAGCTCGCGCACCGTTTCCAATCGCAGGGCAAAAGCGTGCTGCTCGCCGCCTGTGACACGTTCCGCGCCGCGGCTGCGGAGCAGCTCGAGATCTGGGCCAAGCGCAACAACGCGCCGATCGTGCGCGGCAAGGAAGGCGCCGATCCCGCCTCGGTGGCGTTCGACGCGGTCGAGAGCGCCTGCGTGCTCGGGATCGACGTCGTGTTCGTCGACACCGCAGGTCGTCTGCACACGCAGACCAACCTGATGCAGGAGCTCGCCAAGGTGCGGCGCGTGATCGAGAAGCGCCTGCCCGGTGCGCCCCACGAGGTCTGGCTCGTACTCGACGGCACCAACGGCCAGAACGCGATCCGCCAAGCCAAGGAATTCACCGTGCACGTGCCGGTGTCCGGCCTCGTGATCACCAAGCTGGACGGCACGGCCCGCGGCGGCGCCGTGTGTCAGATCGTGCGCGAGCTGCGCCTCCCGGTGCGCTACATCGGCACCGGCGAGCAGCTCGACCTGCTCGAGCCCTTCGACCCCGCCGCCTTCGTCGACGCCCTCGTGTCCACCACCGCCGGCGTTACCTCGCGCTGAGCGAACGCGCTTCTGCCATCGCCGGCGTGACTCCCCGAGGCACGCCTGCCGGCACGCCTTCGCGCGCGGCTTTCTGCAACCAACCAGACGGCTGGCAAGAGAGCCGCAGCCCTCCCCGTGAGGCGCAATCAGCGCGGCGGCGCGAGGTCGAAGGACGTGTCGTCGAGCGCGGGATCGAGCTCGGGGCGCAAGAAGAGCGTGGTCTCGACGATGCGCTCGCCGGAGTCGAAAGGCGCCTCGGAGACGAGCTTGCGCAGTTCCTCGGGCAGATCCACGCGCGCGGCGAGGGCGCGCAGGGCCGCGTCGCGCTCCGGCGAGTGACGTAGGCGCGAGAATGTCCGCAGCAGCAACGGGCGTTCGAGCGCGATCCAGGCGACGAACACGCCGCCGACGAGCCCCCTTTCCAGCCGCTGGGCACGCTGGCCGTCGATCTCGTCCTCGCCCGCGACCTGCAGACCTTCGAGCGGGTCGCCGCCGTCGATCACGCCGAGCAGTCGCGGAACCAGCGTCGCGGAGCCGCCGCAGGCCGGGCTCCAGCGCTCGAGCACTTCAGCGAGCGACCCGGGCGACGCGAGCGTCTGCTCGGCCTGCTCGTCGCTCGTCTCCCAGGCGAAGAGCCCGCGCGCGTTGCGCCATGCGGCGGCATGCGGCCATTCCTCGTGCGGGCCCACACCCATCACCTTCCATTCGAACAGGAAGCGAGCGGGGCGCACGAAGGCCGACTGGAACGGGAAGCGCTGCGTCGTGCGTTGCCACGGCTTCGTACCGCGCGCGATCGTGACCGAGGCTTCGCCCATATCGCGATAGCCGCGACAGCTCGCGTAGGCGGCCCGGACGCGCGCGACCAGGTCGCTCACGACGCGCTCCCCGCCAGTGCGACGAGGCGGTAGCGCTTGCCGTCCTTCTCGATGCGCCCGAAGGCCGTATCGACGTCGTGATAGAAGAGCCCTGTCCAGCCGCGCTCGGCCGCGCGAGCGATCCAGCACGAGCGCACCTCGAAGCTCCGCGCGACGTCGATGTCGTAGGCCATGATGTAGGGCGGCTGCACGTGATGGGCCGTCGGCACCACGTCCGACCAGAAGATCGCGCCGTCGTCGCGCTCCTCATCGAGCGTGATCACCGCAACGCCGTCCGAGTGGCCGCCGAGCACGTGAACCCGCAGGCCCTGAGCGATCTCCGCGCTGCCCTCGTAGGCGACGAGCAGTCCCTCGCGCGCGAGCGGCTCCACATCCTCCGGGCGATACGAGGCACGGCGCACGTGATCCGGGTTGAGCGCATTGGAGATCTCGACGCGCGGCAGGAAGTGCTTCGCGTTCGGAAAGAGCGGCGCGAGCGCCCCGCCGCGCTCGACCACCGCGGCGCCGAAGTGGTCCCAGTGCGCGTGCGAGGCAACAACGTGCGTGACCTCATCGGGCCGCACCCCGCAGTGCGCGAGCGACTCCGCGAGCCCGGTCGTGGCCTCGATCCCGTAGATCAGACGCTTCTTCGCATCCCAGCGCGTGCCGATACCGCCCTCGATCAGCGCGACCACGTCGCCCTTGCGCGCGAGGAACGGTCGCAGCGCCATCAGAATGCGATTCTCCGCGTCGGGCGGCGTCATGGCGCGCCACATCGTGGCCGGCACGACACCCCACATCGCGCCGCCGTCGAGACGCAGGAAGCCGTCTGAGAGCTCGGTCACGTCCCAGCCGCCCGCGCGCAGCGTGCGCGCGCGGTAGGGCGGCGGGACGATCGAGGCGGGAGCGAGGCTCACGCGGAGCCTAGCGCAGGATGTTGCGCGCGATGATCACGCGCTGGATCTCGCTCGTGCCCTCGCCAATCACGCACAGCTTGGCATCGCGCCACATGCGCTCGACGGGGTACTCGCGGCTGTAGCCCATGCCGCCGTAGATCTGGATCGCGTCGTAGGTGACGCGCATCGCGCACTCGCTCGCGAGCAGCTTGCCCATCGCGGCCTCCTTGGAGTACGGGAGGCCGGCGTCCTTGAGGCGCGCGGCATGGTAGATGAGGTGGCGCGAGGCCTCGATGTCGAGCGCCATGTTGGCGAGCTTGAACTGCACGGCCTGCAGGTCGGAGAGCGTGCCGCCAAAGGCCTCGCGCTGCTTGGCATACTCGAGCGCGCACTCGTAGGCGCCCTCGGCGATGCCGAGCGACAGCGCACCGATCGAGATGCGGCCGCCGTCGAGCGTCTTCATGAAGGTCTTGAAGCCCTCGCCCGTCGGCCCGAGCAGGTGATCCTTGGGGATGCGCACGTCCTGGAACACCAGGCTTCCCCAGTCCGAGCCGCGCATGCCGAGCTTGTGCTCGCCGGGCTCGAGATGGAAGCCGTCGATGCCCTTCGGCACGACGAAGGCGCTGATGCCCTTGGCGCCGATGCCCGGCGTCGTCACCGCGGTCACGATGAACGTACCAGCGTAGTTGGAGTTGGTGCAGAAGCACTTGCGGCCGTTGAGGCGCCAGTGCGAGCCTTCGTCGACCGCCGTGGTCTGCGTGCCGCCCGAGTCGGAACCCGCGTTGGGCTCCGTGAGACCGTAGGCGCCCATGTGGTCGCCGCGGATCAGGCCGGGCACGTACTGCTCGCGCAGGTGCAGGCCGAAGGCGTAGATCGGCCAGGTGCCGAGCGAGACGTGCGCCGCGAGCGTGAGACCCGTGGAGCCGCACACCTTGGCGAGTTCCTCGACCGCGAGGCAGTAGGACAGCGTGTCGCCGCCCGAGCCGCCGACATCCTCGCTGAAGGGGATGCCCGGAAGCCCGAGGTCGACCATCTTCTTCCACGTCTCGACGGGGAAGCGGTGCGAAGCGTCGATCTCGGCCGCGAGTGGCGCAACCTCGGTGCGCGCGAACTCGCGCACCATGTCGCGGATCATGAGCTGCTGCTCTGACAGGTCGAGCCCGTGCTGGATCGAAGGGAGCGTAATGCTAGCCATGGTGATTGTCCTCGGTTCCTAGTACTCGAGCTTCCAGCCCGCCGTGCGCCGCGCCTTCTCGCCCGACGGCGTCGGCGTCTCGTCGTCGTCCTCGCCCTGGCTCTGGTAGAAGTCCTTGCTGCGTCCCGAACCGACCCACTCGATCAGTGCCTCACGCGAGAACTTCCACTCGCGCCCGATCTTACGTGCCGGGATGTTCTGCGTGTGCAGGACCTTGTTGAACGTCTTGACGCTGACGCCGAGCAGCTCCGCCGCTTCCTCGATCGTCAGGATATCCCGCTGGATGTTGCCATCGGTCATGTTCACTGCGCTCCTTCCGCTTGCCAGCGCTTCTCCATCTCGCCCTGGATCCACTTCGCAATCGCCTCGGTCGGCGTACCCGGCCCGAACAGCTTGGCATAGCCCGCCGACTCGAGCGTTGTGATGTCATCCATCGGGATGATTCCGCCGCCGGTGAGCAACACGTGCCCCATGCCGCGCTTCACGAGCTCCGCGCGTACGCGCGGGAAGAGCGCCATGTGCGCGCCGGAGAGGATCGACAGCCCCACCACGTCGACGTCTTCCTGCGCGGCGATCTCGGCGATCGCCTCGGGCGTCTGGTGCAGACCGGTGTAGATCACCTCCATGCCGTAGTCGCGCAGCGCACTCGCGACTGTCTTCGCGCCGCGGTCGTGGCCGTCGAGGCCGGGCTTGCCGACGAGAACTCGGATCTTGCGTAGGGTCATTTGCATCTCGCTAGAGCTTCTTCCAGAGGGCCGCGAGGCCCTGCTTCGCGATCCAGCCCGTGCCGAGGCAGCACGCGCCGATGAACAGTCCCCACAGGCCGCGCCGCGGCAGGTTGATCTCGATGAGATCGATGCCGAAGCCGTCGAGCAGGAAGTCGATGCCGACCACGACCGTCACCATCGCCGGGATGATGAGCAGCAGCGTGATGACCTGCATCAGGGGATTGGAGGACTTCGCCATGACGTCCTCTAGAGGATCTTGGGTTCCTTGTAGTGGCCGAACTCGGCGCGCAGTACGTCGGCGATCTCGCCCAGCGTGCAGTCCGCATGCGCCGCGGCGACGAAGCGCTCGAGCAGGTTGTCGCTCGACTTGCAGGCGTCGCGGATGTCCCCGAGCGCGCGCTTCATCTTGGCCCCGTCACGCTTCTTGCGCAGCGCCGCGAGCCGCTCGTGCTGCTCGCGCTCGACCGCGGGATCGATCTTGTGCAGCTCGATCGTCGGGCCCTTCTCGTCCTCGACGTAGCAGTTGACGCCGACGACCTTCTTCGAGGCGCGCTCCACCGCGGCCGTATACGCGACGGCCGAGCGGTGGATCTCCTTCTGGATGTAGCCCTGCTCGGTCGCCGCCACGACTCCGCCGCGCCGCTCGATCTCGGCGAAGTAGCGCTCGGCCTCGGCCTCGAGCCGGTTGGTGAGCGCCTCGACGTAGTAGGAGCCACCGAGCGGGTCGATCACGTGCGCGACCTCGATCTCCTCGGCGATGATCTGCTGCGTTCGCAGCGCGATCTTGACCGCCTTCTCGGTCGGCAAGGAGAGCGTCTCGTCCATCGAGTTGGTGTGCAGCGACTGCGTACCGCCGAGCACCGCCGCGAGCGCCTCGAAGGCTGTGCGTACGATGGTGTTCTCGGGCTGCTGCGCGGTGAGCGCAACGCCAGCCGTCTGCGTGTGGAAGCGCACCATCCACGAGCGCGGGTCCTTCGCGCCGAAGGTATCGCGCATCTTGCGCGCCCAGATGCGGCGCGCGGCGCGGAACTTGGCGATCTCCTCGAAGAAGTCGAGGTGGCTGTCGAAGAAGAACGAGAGCCGCGGCGCGAACTCATCGACGTCGAGACCCGCGGCCTTGCCGCGCCGCACGTATTCCATGCCATTCGCCAGCGTGAACGCGAGCTCCTGCGCAGCCGTCGAGCCAGCCTCGCGGATGTGGTAGCCCGAGATCGAGATCGTGTTCCACTGCGGCACGCGCTTGGCGCAGTAGCCCATCACGTCCGTGATCATCCGCAGCGCCGGCTCTGCGGGCACGAGCCACGCGTGCTGGGCCTGGTACTCCTTCAGGATGTCGTTCTGCACCGTGCCGCGCAGCAGCTTCGGGTCGACGCCCTGCCGCTCGCCGCAGGCGATGTAGAACGCGAGCAGGATCGGCGCGGGCCCGTTGATGGTCATCGAGGTCGAGACCTCGGCCATCGGGATGCCGTCCATCAGCACTTCCATGTCCGCGAGCGAGCTGATCGCGACGCCGACCTGCCCCACCTCGCCGAGCGAGTGCGCGTGGTCGGAGTCGTAGCCCATCAGCGTCGGGAAGTCGAAGGCCGTCGAGAGGCCAGTCTGCCCGTGCGCGAGCAGGAACTTGAAGCGCTCGTTGGTCTGGCGTGCGCTGCCAAAGCCCGCGAACTGCCGCATGGTCCAAAGACGACTGCGGTACATCGTCGGGTGCACGCCGCGCGTGTACGGGAACGAACCCGGATGGCCGAGGTCTTGCTCGAAGTCCGTGCGTGCCTCTTCGGGCCCGTAGAGCGGGGCGAGCGGCGCGCCGGAGAGGCTCGTGAACTCGACGCCGCGCTTCTTTGCCTTGTCGAACTCCTCTTGCCACAGGGCGCGCGCGTCGACCGCGCGAACCTCGCTGCGGGAACCGTCGATCGTCATCGTCGTGCCTCCGTGGGCCGGTTGAGGCCCTGCGTGATCTCTTCGAGCAGCGCCGCCGCGACCGCGTGCGGCGACGAGCCGCGCTCGAGCTCCGCTTCGACGCGGCCACGCAGGCCCTTGGGCCCCCACAGTCGCTCCGCGAGCTGCTCCGACACCGAGTGGCGCACCTGCTCGACGCGCTTGCGACGGCGCGCGGCCTCGAGCCCACTTGCCTCGACGTGCGCGCGATGCTGCGCCACCACCTCGAGCACGTCCTCGATGCCCTTCGACGTGCCCGCGCTCGCCGCAACGACCGGGACCTGCCACGCGCGCTTGGTGAAGCGCACGTGCACGGCGTCGATGAGGTCGTTCTGCAGACGCTCCGAGCCGGGCATGTCGCTCTTGTTCACCACGAGCACGTCGGCGACCTCGAGCAGACCGGCCTTCATGGCCTGGACGCCATCGCCGGCGCCGGGGCACAGCACGACCACGACCGTGTCGGCCGCGTCGAGCACGTCGTACTCGGCCTGGCCGACGCCGACCGTCTCGAGCAGGATCGTCGCGAAGCCGAACGCGTCGAGCACGTCGCAGGCGCTCGCCGCCGCGCGCGCGAGACCGCCGTGGCTGCCGCGCGTTGCCATCGAGCGGATGTACACGCCCGGGTCGAGCGTGCGGTCGTCCATGCGGATGCGATCGCCGAGCAGCGCACCGCCGGTGAACGGGCTCGAGGGATCGACGGCACAGACGCCGACCGTACGCTCGCGCGAGCGCTCGACGCGTGCGAGCTCGTTGACGAGCGTGCTCTTGCCTGCGCCCGGCGGGCCCGTGATGCCGACGCGCCACGCGCGACCGACCCGCGGCCAGAGCGCAGCGAGCTCCGCAGCAAAACGCGGATCGCCATTCTCGGCCCAGCTGATCATGCGCGCGAGAGCGGTGCGGTCACCGCGCTCGATGCGTGCAGCCAAGGTCTCGCTCGCCGCCATCTGCATCTCCCTAAGCCATCACCGCGCGGGCGATCACGAGGCGCTGGATGTCGGTCGCGCCTTCGTAGATCTCGGTGATGCGCGCGTCGCGGAACAGCCGCTCGGCGATGAAGTGGTCCGTGTAGCCGGCGCCACCATGAATCTGCAGGCACTCGTCGGCGCAGAAGTTGGCCGCCTGCGAGGCGAACAGCTTGGCTTCCGCCGCCTGCCGGCCGCACTGCTCGCCACGATCGCGCATCCAGGCCGCCTTCTGCACGAGCATGCGGGCCGCGTCGATGCGCACCTGCATGTCGGCGAGCGTGTGCGGGATGGCCGGGAAGTGCCCGAGCGGCGTGCCGAACTGCACGCGCACCTTGGCGTAGGCGAGCGCTTCCTCGAGGCACGCCTGCGCGAGTC
>SXKQ01000061.1 GCA_005778045.1 Planctomycetia bacterium | reverse complement strand
CGGAAGGTGCCTTCCTTGACCATCGCGCGCAGGTCGCGGTTGGTGGCGGCGACGAGCCGCACGTCCACCTTGCGCGGCGTGTTGCCTCCGACGGGCAGCACCTCGCGCGTCTCGAGCACGCGCAGGAGCTTCGCCTGCGTGAGCAGCGGCATGTCCCCCACCTCGTCGAGGAACAGCGTGCCTCCGTCAGCGTGAACGATGCGTCCTTCCTTGGCGGAGACGGCGCCCGTGAAGGCTCCCTTCACGTGCCCGAAGAGCTCCGACTCGATCAGGCCTTCGCTCAAGGCCGCGCAGTTCACGGCCACGAAATTGCGCTCGCGGCGCGGTGAGTTGCCGTGCACCGCGCGCGCCACGAGCTCCTTGCCCGTGCCGCTCTCGCCCAGCACGAGCACCGTCGCCGTCGTACCCGCGACCTGGCGCACGATGGAGAACACGCGCTGCATCTGGGGCGAGTGCCCAATGAGGCCCGTGAGGCCGAAGCGCTCGTCAAGCTGCTTGCGCAGCTCAAGGTTGTCCCGGCGCAGATTGCGCGCCTCGATCGCGCGCGCGAGACGCGTGCGGAGCTCCGCGCCGTTGACGGGCTTTTGCAGGTAGTCGGCAGCCCCGCTGCGCATCGCGGCCACGGCGGTCTCCACCGAGCCGTGGCCGGTGATGAGCAGCACGGCAGCGTCGGGCTGGAGGCTCTTCGACTCGCGCAGCACCTCGAGACCGCTCTTGTCGCGCATCTTGAGGTCGGTGAGCACCGCGTCGAAGGTCTCCTCGCCGAGCTTCGCGATGCCGGCTTCGCCGGAGTGCGCGAGCGTGCAGGCGTAGCCATCGATCCCGAGCCACTCCGCGAGCGCCTCCGCATGTCCCTCGTCGTCGTCGACGATCAAGACCTTGGCGGGTTCCTGCGCCATCAGCTCATCTCCCCGTCGCGTGCGGGCCGCGACTCCACTTCGGCAGACACGTCCACCGCCCGCTCGCCGGCTGCGCCGCGCGCGATCTCGACCACGAGCGGCAGGTAGATCGAGAACGAGGTGCCGAGGCCGCGCTGGCTCACCACGTGGATCGTGCCACCGTGCTCCTCGATGATGCGCCGCGTGGTCGGAAGGCCGAGTCCGGTGCCGCCCTTTTTGTCGGACCAGTACTCGTCGAAGCAGTGCTCCAGCGCATCCGGGCTCATGCCGACGCCGGTGTCGGTGATCAGGACCTCGGCCCAGTTCCCGTCACGCCGCACGCGCACGAGCAGCTCACCCCCGCTGGGCATAGCCTCGCGGGCGTTTTTCAGCAGATTGAGCAACGCCTGCTTGATTGCGGTCTCGTCGAGCATCACCAGCGGCATGCCGACCGCGAGATCTGCGATCTGGCGGATGCTCGCCTGCTGGTTCTCGGGCTCGATGAAGTCGAGCAGCTCGCGCAGCATCGCCGACAGGTCGCGCGGAGCGCGATTGATCTGCGCGCCACGGACGAACTGCAGGAAGTCCTCGAGGATCGCCTCCATGCGCCCGACCTCGCGCTGCAGCGTCTTGATGCGGTGCAGCGAGCGCTGCTCGCGCTGGGTCAGCTCTGGCGTGCCGTTGCCGCGCCCCGGGCCGGGCTTGCCCCACGACTCCTCGAGCAAGGCGAGGTTGATCGCGATCGTCGAGAGCGGGTTCTTGATCTCGTGGGCGAGCCCCCCGGCGAGGCGCACAAGGAACGAAAGTTGCTCCTGCGACGTGCGCGGGCGCGGGGCGTGGGAGCCGCTGCGGTTCTCGGGAGTCTCCATGATCTAAGGTCAGCCATAGGCTACAAATAGCGGTGTCACGGCACGATGGCGCCCATGCCCCACGATCCGACCCGCTTTATTGTCGCGTCCGACGCCCCCGCGGAAGCGCTCTCCAGCGCTCTTGCGGCGCTCGAGCAAGGCAAACTGGTAGCGGTCCCGACCGAGACGCTCTACACGCTGGTCGCCCGGGCCGACCGCGAGCCCGCTCGCGCGCTGCTTTGGAACTTCGGAGGCGAGGCACCCGCCCGACTGGTGGCGTCCGTTTCCGCCTTGCCCAAGCCTTCACCGCTCGCGAGGCGCCTCGCGGCCCGATACTGGCCCGGTCCGCTGATCCTCGCCCTGCAGGACGAGCGCTGGCGCTCGCCGGCCCACGCCGTGGCGGCCCGCGTGGTCGAGGGCGCGCCCTTCCCGCTCGTCGGCCGCGAGAGCTCCCTCGACGTAGCGCAGTTGCTCGAGCGCGGCGGCGGGAAGCTCGGGTGCGTGCTCGACGCGGGCCCCGCTCGTCTGGGCGAGCCTGCGGCGGAACTCGAACTCCGCGACGGTCACATGCGATTGGTGCGCTCCGGGTTGTTTGAACTTGATGCGCTGCGCGCCACGGCCGGACTGCGCATCGGTTTCGTGTGCACGGGCAACACATGCCGCAGCCCCATGGCCGAGGGGCTGACGCGCAAGCTGCTCGCCGAGCGCCTCGGCGTGGCACCGACGAACCTCGCCGAATTCGGCTTCACCGTGCAGTCCATGGGCGTCCACGCGAGCCCCGGAGACGCGGCCTCCGCCCATGCGGTCGCGACCCTCGCGGCCCGTGGGATCGATCTCCATGGGCACCAGGCCCAGGTCGCTCTCCCCGATCTGGTGACGCGTCTTGACCGCGTCTACGCGCTCACGCGCTCGCACTTGCAGGCCCTGCGCCAGTCCCTGCCGCCGGGCAAGGATCGCCACTGCAGCTTGCTCGATCCCGACGGAAGCGACATCTCCGATCCGATCGGCGGCCCGCGCGCGGCCTACGAGCAGACGGCCGCGCAGATCGAGCGCGCGCTCCGCGCGCGGATCGACGACTGGGCCTGAGCGCTCACGGGCTGGCGAGCAGCTCCAAAGGCAGTCCGAGCGCGACCGCCCGTTCGCCCTGCGGAGTTCTCGCTATGCGTGGGCACAGTTCTCGCGCACGCTGGGCCGCTGCGTTGGCTGCCGCCTCATTGCCATCTCGATACAAAGCCGCCGCCACGTACGCGTGTGCATCCGCGCGCAGCGGACGAGCCTCGGCCGCGCTCAACAAGCTCGCAAGCGCAGCGCGCGCGTCACCGCGAGACAGCGCGCTCACGCCGGAGCGCAGTCCGTGCAGGAACGCGACTTCGTCGCGAAAGGAGAGCAACTCGGGGTCGCCGCGCCAGCGGCGATCGACCAACTTGAGCGGCGCCAGCGCACGCTCCCTCGCGAGTGCCGCGTCGAGCTCGCCCCGGCGCAGCTCGAGCTCGCCCCACGCTTGCGCGCGCCGTGCTTCTCGCAGCGATACGAGCGCGTGGTTGTGCCCCGCCTCGCCCCACGAAAGCGAGGACGCGTGCGCCTCGAGTTGCTCCAAGTTCAAGGCAAGCCAGCCGAGGACCGCGAGCCCCTGTGGCTTGCTGCGCCACGCGATCCACGGATCCCAGTCGCTCAGCTCGCGCTCCACCGCGGGCCAGCGATCCAGTGCCGCGACATGGCGTGCTGCGATGCCCCCGGCGGTGTCGAGTCCGAGAGCTTCCAAGGCCGCGCGCAGCTCGGGCGTCCAGCCCAGGAGCCGCCCCGCGGCCAACTCGGGGGCCCGCTCCGAACCGATCAGCAGCAGCTGTGTGCCAAAGAGCCACGCGCGCGCATCGGGGAACGACGCAGCGAACGCACGCAGGAGCGCTCGATAGCTGTCGGGCTCGAGGGCGTGGGGTGGAATCCACTGGCACAGCGATCCCCCCGGCGCGAGGGCTGCGCGAGCGACCGCGTAGAACTCCGGCGTGTACAGGTACACGCCGAAGGGCGAGTCGGGGAGCAAGGGCTCCATCGTGATCACGTCATAACGCCCGGGATGGCGCGCCAAGGTCCGACGGCCGTCGTCGACGAGGACCTCCACTCGACCGCTCGTGTCCTCCAGCGCGCCACGGTTGAGGTCGCGGAAGAGCGGCGCGGCCTCGACCACCGCCCGTGAGATCTCGAGCACGTCGATGCGCTCGACTTCCGCGTGCAGGAACACGGCCCCGAGGGTCGTACCGGTGCCGAGGGCGAGCACGGCCACGTGGCGCGGCCGCGGATGGAGCAGTACAGGCAGGTGACCGAGCGCCCGCATGTAGCGATAGTCCGGTCCGTTGCCTGCCGCCCGAAACTGGTCCGTGAGGAGCGTCCGCTCGCCGAGCACGCCGTCGTCGACCACCGCGACGGAATAGTGCTCGTCCTCGCGGAACGACCGCAACGTGAGCGCTGGGTCGACGAGCTTGGGCGATGTCAGCGCCGGTGCCGTGGACTCGGCGGCGCTCCAGGCGAGCGCGGCGCACGCGACTCCAGCGCCGAGGGCGGCGAGCCAATCTCGCTCGCGGGCCGCCCACGCCGCGGCCAGCGCGCCGCCTACCAAGCACAGCAGCGCGAGCGTGCCGCTGATGCCAAGGTGCGCGACGCAAAAGCCATGCAGCAGCGGACCGGCGATCAGGGCGCCGAGAATCTCGGCCTGCAGCAAGTCGCCCAGACGCCGCCCGCTCTCCCCGCGGGCGCGGGCGTGCAAGACTGGAAGTACCGCGCCGAGGGGCATGACCGTCGGGACCACGAGCGCGAGCGCGAGCGCCACGTCGCCGCGGCCGCGCACCGCCGTCAGCGCGCCCGCCGCGTGGAGCGGCCAGATGGTCCCGAGCGCGCAGAAAACGAGGCACGCGACGATCGCTCGTCGGCCGCTGCCGATCCAGCTCGAGAGGCTCGCGCCGAGCGCGAGCGCGAGCAATGCCACGGCCACCACCAAGGTGAGCTGCGCGGTCTCGCTCCCGATCCACATCACCGCCACGCGCGCGCAGATCCACTCGAGGCCAAGCCCCCACAGCGTCGTGCCGGCCACGATCGCGAGCGCCCATGGATCCGCGGAGGTCGGCGCCGCCGTCGCGGCGGCCTCGTCGGAAGAACTGCGGGGCAGCGCCAGGATGCCGAGCAACAAGGTCGCCAGCGAGAGCAGGAGCGCGCAGTCACGCCCCCATTCCCCCGTAGCCACGAGCCCGAGCCCCACCGCGCCGCACATGGACCCGAGCAGGCTGGACGCGAGCAGACTGCCGAGTCCGGCCTGAGGCGCGAGCGCACCCCGTGTGCGCGCCGCTTGCGTGAGGAAGAAACCGGAGCCAATAGCGCACAACGCCAAGGCGGCCAGTGTGCGCGCCGTCGCCCCGGGCAAGTCCCCAGCCAACAAGGCGAGCGCCGCCAGATTGCCAAGGAGTGCCCAAGCTGCTGCTCTTCCGCGCGCTCGCGCGACCTGCGCGCGCCCGCCCAGCTGCGCTCCGAGCGCCCAGCCCGCCACGTACGCCCCCGGTCCATAGGCGGCGGCAACTGACTGCCCCGCCAAAAGACCGGCGTGCGCCAGCCACGCCGCCTGTAAGCCCATTCCACCGGCGCCGGCGAGCCACGCCGCACCAAGGACGCGCGCTGTCGAGCCGCCGCTCGCCATGCGAGTCAACGACGCGTGGCGACGTCGCCGGCGGCGAGAATCTCCCACGCACGTCCCGGGTCAGCTGCCGAGACGATCGACTCGCGCACGCCTTCGTTGCCCAGCACGCGAGCAACATCCGCGAGCGTGCGAATGTGAAGCAGCTTCTGCGAGCGAGGAATGACCAGCAGCACGACGAGTCGCGTCGGCTGACCGTCGATGCTCTCGAAGTCGATGCCGCGCTCACGCTGCACGATGCCCATGCACGCGATCACGTGGTCGACCTGCTCCACGGCCGCGTGGGGAATCGCGATGCCTCGCTCCATACCCGTCGACATCGAACGCTCGCGCGCGAGCACTTGCTCCACCACCGACGAGGCCGCTGCCGCCGGCAGCTTCCCATGCAAGACGAGGTGCTGCACGAGGCTCGCGACGGCATCCCACTTGTCTGCGGGATCGAAGCCGACGATCAGGTCGGAGGGCGAGAAGAGCTGCCGCAGTTCCATGGCCTGAAGATCCTACCCTCCGGGAGCGTTCCCGATCCGCTGCCGGATCGACTCGCCCAGCGGGTGGGAAGAAAGCGCAAGCCCCGTCGTCACACGCGTCGACAGGAGCGCACCCAAGGCCCTACCCGACAGCCCTTTGACTCCCCTTCCCGCGCTTCCTAGAGTTCGATCCGACCGCGCTGCACCGCGCTAAGTTTGGCCTTTTCAATGGGATACGCCCTTTCATGGGACACCTAGCCCCGATGAGTTGCCGCCCCGTCTTCCTGCCCTTGTGTCTGGCCGTCTGTCTGGCTGTCCCCGCCGTCGCCCAGAACGAGGAGGATGCGATCAAGCAGGACATGGCCGAGAAGCAGGCCAAGGAGCAGGCCGAAAAGGCCGCCGAAACCGCCAAGGCCCGCAATCAGACCTCCGTCGACGGCTTCCCGCGCGGTGGCCAGCCCCCGCTGCAGCCCCCGGTCCAGCCGGCAGTCCAGCCGGCGGTCCAGCCGGCGGTCCAGCCGGCCGCACAGGGCGGCGAGCGGGCCCAAGGCAATCGCGCTGCGGGCGGGGCCAACGCCGGGACTGCCAACGCCAATCCCCGCGGTCAGAATCCGCGCGGAGGAGCGCCGGCGGCCAACTCGGCCCCGGCGTCGGGCGGTTCGACGGCGACCACCGCTAGCTCGGGCTCGGCACAGGGCTCGGTGCCGAAGATTCAGGAGTCCGGCGACTTCTACATCCTGAACCTGGACGAGGAGGGCGAGTCCCTCGACCTGCTGTGGCTGACCAAGATGTGTCAGGTCGCCACCGGCAAGAACTTCAACTTCGACCAGAAGGTGGTCCAGCCCGCCCTGCTCGACGCCAAGGTGCGCATGTTCGGCGAGAAGCGCATCCCGAAGATCGAGTTCTACGAGTTCTACCAGATCCTGATGTTCATCCACGGGTTCACGATCACCAAGGTCGGACCCGATCACCTCGCCGTATTCCTGATCCAGTCCTCGAGTCCCGCGCAGGCAGCCGCCGGCAAGGCCGTGCTCAAGGACGAGGCGATTTACATCCTGCCCGACGAACTCGACGCGTACGCGGATCAGGTCGCCACGCAGATCATGACCGTGCTGCACCTGCCGAACACCGACGTGCGCACGCTGGGCAGCTCGCTGCGTGGCATCGTCGGCGGCCAAGGCAGCGAGCAGGCCATCATGCCGGTCGCGAACACGCAGAGCGTCGTGCTGCGCGGCTTCGCTCCGCAGGTGGTCTCGATCGCGCGCATCCTCAAGCTCGTCGACGACCTCGCCGGTCAGGACACGGGCGTCACCCCGCAGTTCGACGTGATCCCGCTCGAGTTCGCCGCTGCGGAAGACCTCGCCGACATCCTCGAGCAGTTGCTCGAGGCCCGCAAGCGCGAGGCCCAGACCCAGCGTCAAGCCAACCCGCAGGGCGCAACTGGCCAGATATCGGGCGGCGGAGGCGAGTCCAAGATCCTCACCTACCCGCGCACGAACTCACTGCTCGTGATGGCGCTGCCCGAGGACATGGTGGCCATCAAGGAGCTGGTCGCGCGTCTCGATGTCGAAGTAGTCGAACCCGAGCGGACGTACCACGTCTACCTGCTCGACCACGTTCAGGCCGAGGACCTCTCCGAAGTGCTCGAGGACTTCATCGAAGGTGCCTCGCGCGTCACCGCAGGCGCTGCTGGCCGCGGCGCGGCGCAGCCTGCCGCCCAGGGCCTCTCGAGCCGCGACAACGAGGTGATCGTGGTGGCGGACAAGTCGACGAACTCGCTCCTGATCGCAGCGAGCCGGCGGCGCTACGAGGAAGTCGTCGAGCTCATCCAGCGCCTCGACCGGCGCCAAGAACAGGTGCTGATCGAGACGGCGTTGATCGAGCTCTCGGGCCGCGACAGCCTCGACCTCGGAATCGAGCTCGGCGGCGCGGACCTTGCGGGCGCCGGCACCGGCAGCTTCGGGCTCACCAACTTCGGGCTCTCGTCCTTCGAGGACTCCGACGGCGACGGCGTGTTCGACCAGCGCATCCCGAACAACAACGCGGCGGGCATCACCGCCGGCCTACTCGACGGAGACACGTTCAACCTCCCCATGTTGCTCGTGGCCCTGCGCGAGCGGCAGGACACGAACGTGCTGAACATGCCGAGCGTGCTCGTGACGAACAACGGCGGCGCCACGGTGCTGACCCTAGACGAGCAGCCGACGACCCAGATCACCGCCGGGGGCGTCAATGGTCAGACGCAGGAGAACTTCAACGACTATCAGACGGCCGGCATCACGATGACGATCTCACCGTCCATCTCCGCCTCTGGCTACCTGCGCCTGGGCATCGAGCTCAAGGTCTCGAACTTCATCGGCGCCTTCTCGGGCCCGATTCCCCCGCCGCGCATCACGCGCGAGATCACTACGCAGGTCAACGTGCCCAACGGCGACACGATGGTCGTGGGCGGCATCATCGTCGACAATCGGGGCCGCACGCGACAGATGATCCCGTGGCTCGGGGATATCCCCTTGCTCGGCGCGTTGTTCCGCCGCGACACGGACTCGGAGGAGCGCACCACCCTGTACTTCTTCGTCACGCCGCACATCATGCGCGACCCCAACTTCGCCGACCTCGCCGAGATCAGCTACAAGCTGAAGCTGCAGGCAGCGGAGAAGATCGAGGCCGAGCGCGTGCGCATCATCGACCCGAACTTCGGCAAGACCGAGGGCGCCGTGGACCTCGGCAGCTTCGACGTGCCGCTCTTCCGCAGCCCCGGCTCGGGCGAGACCACACCGGAAATGGTCGGTGCCGACGCAGCCAAGAGACTCGAGTCGGAAGTGCCCATCCAGCCCAAGGACCCGAAGTAGGCAAGCGAACGTGGCCAGCCTTTCCGATCTGCTCATCGACGCGGGACTCTCCCGCGAGCGCCTCGAGGATTGCCGCAAGCTCGCTTCCGAGTCGGGGGACTCTCTCGACCGCGTCATCCTGCAGCGCGAGTACATGCCCGAGAGCACGCTGCTGCGCGCCTACGCCGTGCACCTTGGCTTCGAGTTCCGTGAGACGCTCGAGGATGCCCAGCCGCCGGCCTCGTTCGTGAATCGCGTCCCGGTGCAGTTCGCGCGCAACTACAGCCTCGTAGCGATCAACGAGCAGGACGGCGTGCTCAAGGTCGCCACCTGCAACCCGCTCGATCCGCACCCGATGGATGACCTCTCGGCCCTCTACGGGTCGGACATCGAGCCGGTGCTGGCGCCGCGGCAAGAGATCAACCGCATGATCGCGCGCGCCTATCGCCACAGGGCCGACGGCGTCGACGAAGCGCTGGCAGACGTCGCCGAGGACGGCGATATCGCCGGGCTAGCCGAGAAAATCGAGGAGGGCGAGGACGTCCTCGACACCTCGAACAAGGCGCCGATCATCAAGCTCGTCAACACGATCTTGTTCCAGGCGCTGAAGCTGCGCGCGTCGGACGTGCACTTCCATCCCTACCCGGACCGAATGCAGGTGCGCTTTCGCATCGACGGCATCCTGTACGACATGGACCCGATCCCGCGCAAGGCGCTCGAGGCCATCGTCAGCCGCGTCAAGGTCATGGGCAAGATGGACATCGCCGAGCGCCGACTGCCGCAGGACGGCCGCGCGACGATCAAGATTGGCGAAGGCGAAGTCGACGTCCGCATCAGCTCGGTGCCCACCACGCAGGGCGAGCGCATCGTCATGCGTCTGCTCGATAAGACCGCCCGGCTCTATACGCTCGAAGAGATCGGCCTGAGCAAGCACAACGAGCGCATGCTGCGGGAGTACTCGAGCTACAACCACGGCAT
>SXKQ01000060.1 GCA_005778045.1 Planctomycetia bacterium | reverse complement strand
TCGATGCACGTCGCGGCATGGCCGTTGCTCGGAGCGTGGCCCGGCGAGCGCTTCCAGACCGGCCTGTTTGGCACGTGGATGTTCGCCCAGCTCGGAGCGGACAAGCCCGAGGAAGGCCATTACTCGGACGTGGAGGGCGGACTCGGCTGGTGGCGCGACACGCGCTTCGCGACGCCCACGCCCAAGTTCATCATGGGCGGTGTCGCGCTCGAATTCGCGCAGTGGGCGAACGGACCCGGTGCCGGCAAGGGCCGTGACTGGGACAAGCCGTCGGGCAAGTACGGCGTCGCGCAGCTCTCGCCGTGGGTACTCTGGCCGCCGGACGGACTCAACCTCGCGCAGGGGACTAACGGCGAGCTCTTCGGCTATGGCTACCTGCCGCTCCCGCTGGTCGAGCCGAAGTCGAAGACCGCAGGCGCGGACGTTCCGAGTGGCGGCCAGTGCTGGACGCTGTTTCTCGACACCGCGAACTTCAAGGGACCGGTGGCGTTCTTCACGCCGTTCTTCTTCACCGAAGCGACCGTGGCCGAGGCGCGCTTCGCGGGCAAGTTCCTCGATGCGCGCCCGTCGGATCCCAACCGCGCGCTGCAGATGGAGACTCAGTACGTTCCGGCCTACGTCGCGACGGACGAGCAGGGCACGCTCCACGCGCGCGTGGCACCGACACGCTTTCCGAGCGATGCCGAGGGGCGCTCGATGCTCGTCCATCGCATTCGCTCGTACCGACGCGACGCGCTGTGGGATGGCGTGAGCGCATGGTTCGCTGGCGGTGCGGCGAGCGACGGTCGCATCGATGAGTCGAAGAGCATCGTGCACACCATGAATGGCCAGGGCTGGTCGACTTGGCGCATCGAGGCGGATGGCACGCCCAAAGACGAGCGGCTCGACGTCGACTGGAAGAACTTCGCACGTCCCGAGGTGCTCGATGGTCACACCTTCTGCTGGATGTGGGACAAGGCAGCGGTGCGCAACGTTGCAAATGGTCTTGCGACCCTGCCCGAGCACTTCGTGGTCGTCGCCGAGGAAGGCAAGAAGCCGCGCTGGCGCCCCGCTCCTCTGGGTGCGGAGCTTCCCTCCGCGCTGCGCGAAGTTTCATTCGTGCCGCCGACCAAGAAGCGTCCGGAGCCATACGTCACTCCGGCGGACGGCGCGTGGGCGAATCCGGGGCCGGTCGCAGGCCCGTTCCGCGCCGAGCTCGGCGACGGAAGCGTCGTCACCTACAGCTGGTACCGCTTCTGCGACCAGCCCGCGCTGCTGCACGCCGACCTCACGCTCGCGGAGCGCGAGCGCATGCAGAAGAAGGTCGAGTTGCTGCACCGGAGCTGGACCCAGGAGCGCGCGTACCTGCCGACGGCGACGCTCGGCAAGCTGGCGTTCCTCGACGCGAGCGTGCTCGTCACGCCGCCGAAGGGCTTCGAGGTCGGTTACGTGCCGATCATCACGCGCCAAGCGGCCAAGTAGTCGGCCCTTCCGAGCGCGCTCTCCGAAGCGACGCTGTCAGCGAGACTCGAGGTAGCGCTTCGCCAGCAGCTCGCCGAGTGCCACGATGCCGGGCGTGGTGATCACGAGTTCCTCCTCGCGTCCGAGCAGGTCGAAGGCGCGGATGTGGAGGAGGTTGGGGTCCGCGGCGGCGAGCTGGGCAAGCTGCGCGGTGACGTCGATGGAGCGCAGGTGCTCGGTGTCGGTGGGGGGCTGTTGGCTCACGAACCAGCGCAGCGCCGGCAGCCCGAGGTCCTTGCGGCTCGCGGCGATGAGAGCGGCGAGCTGCTCGATCGACTTGCGGCGATACGGTGCGAACGACATGTCGTTCTCGGCGAAGTGATAAAAGATCCCCGCGAGCTCGACTTCGTGTCCGCGCGCCTCGAGATCGCGCTGTGCGGAGCGCACGAATTCGAGGAACTGCGCGTAGAGGTTGCGCGATGGCGTCTCGCTGCCGTCGGGCGTCCAATCGACGAGCTGTGATCCGCTGTGCGTGAACTTTGCGATGCCGAAGGGCTCCTTCGAGCTGCGCGCGAGCGTCGCGCCGAAGCTGAGCTCGGGACCGAACGTGTCGTAGCAGCCCGCGGGACCGAGCGGTTCCCAATCGGCCGAGACGCGGAAGCCGCCGCCGACGTTGAAGCGATAGGGGACGCGCGGGTTGGCGTCGCGGAGCTTGCTCCCGCGGCTCAGATCCTGCACGAACGCGCGCTCGCCTTCCATGTTGCGATGACCAGCCAGCACGAAGAGTCGCACCTTGCTGCCTTTCGTCCACGGCCACGTCTCGAGCCGCCGCTCATGCTTCGGCTCCTTGCCGAGCGTGCGCAAGTACGCGTCGGCGTAGTTCTCGCCGTGCTGGAGCTGGCCGAGCGTTCCGTAGTGGTAGTGCAGGCCGCCGTCGCCGCCGATCTCGACCGCGATGTGCGCGGTCGGCACGAAGTCCGCCAGCGGATCCTTGTCCGTCACGTCACGCTGTGCGAGCCCGATAGCGTTCATCTCGTTGCGGTGGTCCATGCCCCACACCGTCTTCGTGCACAGCTCACCGACGTAGAAGCGCAACTCGGGCGCCTTCAGGTCGCGGCGCCAGCACTCCATGAAGCGCGCGAGGTTCTTCGCGTAGGCCGCGCGGTAGTCCTTCTGGAACATGTCGTTCTCGCCCTGATGCCAGCAGAAGCCCTCGAGCCGGTAGCGCAGGCCGCGGCGCTCGAGCTCCTCGAGTGCCTTGCGCGTCCACTCGAGCGCGAGCGGGTAGAGGCGGAAGCCGCTGGGCTCGTCGGGATTCCAGTCGCCGCCGAGCGTCGTGCCGCCTGCGGCGACCTTGAGGATCGCGATCGGCGCATCGACCTCGCGCGCGACACGCCGCGCGAAGCTCAGCTCCGGACCGACCATGTCCTGCACCGGCCGCAGCTCGATCCAGCCCTTCGACTCGGCCTTGTCCTCGCGTCCGATGCAATAGGAGAACAGCACGTTCTCCTGCGGCTCGACGATCCCCGCGAAGGGCGGATAGAGCTTCGCATCACTCGCGCGCGAGTCTGCGCCGACCATGTTCGATTGCCCAGCGAAGAGAAATACTCGCACGACCTTGTCGTCGCGCTGTGCCGGCGCCGCGTACGCGCTCGGCATGAGCAGGCACAGGAAAATCCAGATCGCCGGCAGGATGGACAGGCGCCGCACGTGATCGAGCCGAGCGGCCCGTTGAAGAAGTGACGGATGGCGCCGCCGTGCACCTCGCCGTGGCGTCATCACACTCGTCGGGCTGAGCTCAGCGGACATGAAGACCGTCTCCGCCGCTCCTCTGTCGCGGTCGTAGCTCCATCCAAGCTCGCCTTGCCTTGCTCGGGGGTGTTTTCGACGGGCTGCAACTCGGCAAGTTCATGTCTGGCTCCTCGGGAGCGATGGTACGTCCAGGCTCGCGCCGGTACCCGTGACGGCCTGCCCCGGGCGCCGCTCGGGTCAGAGAAGCGTACTGCCTCCATCGCCGGCCGTGGGCCCGTGTAGAGTGCCGGCGTGAGACGACTTGTCATGATCGGATGCGCGCTGCTCTGCCTCTCGGCTGCGCAAGGCTCCGAGTCGGCGCCTTGGTTGACCTTCGAGGGAGGAGAGGGACCCGGTAAGGGCAAGCGCGTCGTTCTGATTGCGGCGGACGACGAGTATCGCTCGGAAGAGGCTCTGCCAATGCTCGCCCGCATCCTCTCCCGGCGCTTCGGCTACACCTGCACCGTGCTCTTCGCGATCGATCCGGCCACCGGCCTGATCCGACCTGACTTCCAGCACAACATCCCCGGCACGCACTTGCTCGCCGGAGCCGACATGCTCGTGATCCACGCACGCTTTCGACTGCTTCCTGACGAGCAGATGGCACCCATCATCGAGTACACAAACTCGGGGAAGCCCATTCTTGGCCTGCGGACCTCGACGCACGCCTTTCGAGCGGGAGACGGAGCGAGCGGCCAGTTCGCGCGCTGGGCTTGGGACAGCGAGAATCCTGTAGGGGGATGGGGACAAGCTGTGCTCGGGGAGACCTGGATCAGCCACCATGGTGAGCATGGGCGCGAGAGCACCCGTGGCATCGTGAATCCGGAGTTCGCTGCTCACCCCGTCGTGCGTGGCTGCACGGATATCTGGGGCCCGAGCGACGTGTACGGAGTGGTGCATCTCAGTGCCAGCGACACGGTGCTGGTGCACGGGCAGGTGCTCGAGGGCATGAATCCGACCGACGCGCCGGTCGCGGGTGCTCGAAACGATCCACCCCAGCCGCTCGTATGGACCCGCGAGTACAAGGCCGAGACTGGCAAGACTTCACGCGTCGTCTGCACGACGATGGGCGCGGCCGTCGACTTTCAGAGCGTTGGCCTTCGACGTCTGTGCGTGAACACCGTTCTGTGGGCTACCGGAGCGGAGAGCGCCATCGCACCGGAAACGGACGTCGCGTACATCGGCGAATACTCGCCGAGCTTCTTCGGCTTCGGCAAGTTCGTTCCCGGCAAGCGGCCCGCCGATTATCGCTAGTCTGCGGCGGCTGAGCGCGATTTTGCGGCCCGGACCTGCTCCCCGGAAGCCGCGTCACGGTCCACGCGGCGCGCGGATTTCGGTAGCCTCCTCCCCATTCCTGACCTGCCACCCCCGGCCCCGGAGCCCCGAACATGCACCTCTCCACCCACAACTGGATGCGGGCCGAGCCCCTCGAGGTCACCTTGCGCCGAATCAAGCGCCTGGGCTTCGAGAGCATCGAGATCAGCGGCGAGCCGAAGCAGTACGACTCGAAGACCTCGCGTGCGCTCCTCAAGCAGCACGGCATTCGCTGCTGGGGCGCGGTCACGCTGACGCTCGGTGAGCGCAACCTCGCCGCATCCAACGAGTCGCAGCGCGCCGCCTCGATCGCCTACGTGAAGTCGGTGGTCACGATGGTTCACGAGCTCGAGGGCACGGAGTGCACGATCGTGCCGGCCACGGTCGGAAAGGTCGTGCCGGACGGCACGCCCGAGGAAGAGTGGAAGTGGGTGGTCGACGGCCTCAAGGAGGTCTACGCGCACGCCCAGAAGTGCGGCGTGAAGATGGCCATAGAACCGCTCAACCGCTTCGAGACCTACTTCCTCAATCGCGCGGACCAGGCCTTGCGGCTCGCGCAGGATGTGGGGCCAGACTGCGGCGTGTGCCTCGATGTGTTCCACATGAACATCGAAGAGGCCGACATGCATGCGGCGATCCGCAAGGTCGGCAGCCGGCTTGCGGATGTTCATGTCGCGGAGAACAACCGGCTCGCGCCGGGCATGGGCAGCATCGACTGGAGGAAGTTCATCGGCACTCTCAAGGAGGTCGGGTACAAGGGCGCGCTCACCATGGAGGCGGTGGCGCCGGTTGACCGCACGCCGGTCTCGTCGTGGCCCAATCAGGTGGAGAAAAACCCGGTCGACATCTCGCCGGAGCAGCTCAAGTTCATCCAAGACCACGGCTCGAGCCTGCTGAGCGAGGAGTTCTACACGATGCTCTACGAGGTCGCGTCCCGGACGTTGCTGCCGCTGATCCGGTGACGGCGTGAAGATCCGTTCCGTCGATGCCGTCTGGCTCCACTGCCCGCTCGACGCGGCGCGGCAGCATGTCTCTGACTTCGGCCGGATAGCGGCCTTCGACATGGTGCTCGTCACCATCACGACCGAGGACGGCCTCGTCGGCTACGGCGAGGCCAAGCCCGCGGTGGGCAGCGCGGGCGACGGTGCGGCCTTGTGCGCGATCGTGCGGCATGAGCTCGCGCCCCTGCTCGAGGGCACGGATGCGCGCCACGTCGGTCGTGCCTGGCAGCGCATGTACAACGGTACGCGAGCGGCTCACGCGGAGCGCTCGGGTCGCGCGATGCCGGTGCTCGGACGCCGTGGCATCCATGTGGCCGCGATGAGCGGCGTGGATCTCGCGCTATGGGATCTGCTCGCCAAGTCATCCGGCTGCTCGGTGCTCGAGCTGCTCGGCGGGCCGTGCCGCGAGCGCATCAGTGCCTACGCCAGCGGTGGCTGGGCGCCGGCCAGCTCGATCGGCGACGAGCTCGGCCGCTACGTGAAGGCGGGCTTCCGCGCGGTCAAGATGCGGATCGGCGCGATGGACGGATCGATCGACGCGAGCCTCGAGCGGGTGCGCGCGGCGCGCCTCGCGCTCGGACCGCAGGTGCAGCTCATGTGCGACGCGCACGGCACCATGAACGTGGCCGAGAGCAAGCGCTTCTGCATCGCGGCGGCCTCGCTGGGGCTGCGCTTCGTGGAGGAGCCCGTCGCGTCCGATGACCGGCTCGGGCTGGCCGAGGTCCGCGCGTCGAGTCCGCTGGCCATCGCGGCCGGGGAGAGCGAGTTCACCGCTTTCGATTTCGCCGAGTTGCTCGAGCGCCGAGCCATCGACGTGCTCCAGCCCGATCTCGCCATCGCCGGCGGGATGAGCGAGGGCCTGCGCATCGCGGCGCTCGCCTACGCGCACCGTCTCGAGCTGGCGCCTCACAGTTGGGGATCGGCGATCACTTTTCAGGCTGCGCGCACGCTCGCCTTCGCGAGCCCGGCGGGCGTCTTCGTCGAGGTCCCGATGGGGGGCGCGCCGCTGCTGCGCGAGCTGGCCTCGATCGACCTGTCCTTGCACGAGGGACACCTGCTGCCGCCGCAGGGCCCGGGCTTCGGGATCGAGCCGGACCCGGATTTCGTGGGACGCTTCGCGAAACCCTGCTGAGAGAAGCGATGGCCGAATACCACCTGCACCACGTCAACGTGAACGTCGACAACCTCGAGCTCGCGGTGGCGTTCTACCGGGACGTCATCGGGCTCGCGCTCGACGAAACGCCTGACCAGAAATTTCGCTCGCAGTTCTTCCGCATCGGCTCGCACCAGCAGATTCACATGAACGAGCTGGCCGACGTGCACCAGGTGCGCGGCCACTTTTGCATCGCGGTGCCGGAGTTCGAGCAGGTGTTCCGGCGCGCCAAGGCTGCTGGCGCGATCGATCTCAAGGTCTGGGGACGGGTGCGGCAGCTCCCGAGCGGCGTGATGCAGATGTTTCTGCGCGACCCCTCGGGCAACCTGATCGAGATCGCCAGCCAGCGCGGCGTCGCGATCGACCCGGTGGTCCTCGCCGACGAGCTCGTGGAGCCCACGCGCGGCATGTATCGCATGGAGCCAGGCGCCAGCTCGGGCGCGCACGAGCCGGCATGACGATCCTGCTGCTCGAGTCCTTGCATCCTGATGCCGAGGCGCTCCTCGCGACGCACAGGCCGCTCGCGCGAGCGCAGGATCCGAACGATCCGCGCTGTGACTTCGACGCCGTGGAAGCGATCCTGACCCGCGGGCGCGGCCGCATCAGCGAAGCGTTGCTCCTGCGCTGTCCGCGACTGCGGGCCATCGCACGCGCGGGCGTCGGGCTGGACAACCTCGACACCCGAGCGGCGTCGCAGCTCGGAATCCCGGTGGTGTTCGCCCCAGGGGGGAACGCCGAGACCGTCGCCGAGCACACCCTTGCGCTCGTGCTCGATGTCGTGCGCGGCATCTCCCGGCAGTCGCGCGCGATCGCCGAAGGCCGCTGGGAAGAGCGCGCTCGCTATGCGGGCAACGAGATTCGCGGGCTCGCGCTCGGCGTTCTCGGCTTTGGCAACATCGGCCAGCGCGTCGCGCGCTTTGCGCACATGTTCGGCATGCGCGTGCTCGTCCTCGAACGCGAGGGACGGGCAGTGCCTGCTCCCTACACGGGCGTTCCGTTGCCCGTGCTGCTCGAGGAATCGGACGTGCTCACGCTGCACCTGCCGCTCACACCAGACACCCGCGGGTTCCTCGGACCTCGGGAGTTCGACGCGATGAAGCCCGGTGCCTTCATCGTCAATACGGCCCGCGGCGCGCTGGTCGACGGCCCCAGCCTGAGGGCGGCTCTCGCCAGCGGGCGCCTCGGCGGCTTCGCGGCGGATGTGCTTGAGGTCGAGCCACCTGCCGGGGGCGATGCGCTTCTGGACTGCGACCGCGTCGTCCTGACGCCGCACACCGCTTCGCTCACGATGCTGACCTACCGCGCCATGTGCATGACTACCGCCACCAACGTGCTCGCTATCCTGCACGGCGAAGCGCCGGACCCGCACAGTCTCTACCGAGGCTGAAGATGGGCTGAGACGCGCGCATCTGGCTAGCATCGACTGCATGCGAAAGGTGCTGCTCTTCGTTGCTGTGGTCGTCTCTTTGGCCGCGTTTGCCTCGACCGCGGGTTCTGGCCCTGAAAAGCACATCGTGCAGGAGCTCGAGGGCTGGAAGGTGCGCGTCGACCGGCGCCTGCTCGAGGGCGACGATGCGGCGCGCGGTAAGCGGGCGCTGGAGCTGCTGCGCGCGCGGCTCGTGGCGATCGCGACGGTGGTCCCCGAGGCGTCGCTCGCGCGGCTGCGCGCGGTGACGATTCAGCTCGATCGCGACATGCCCGGGCTCGAGGCGATGCAGTACCACCCCAGCGCCGAGTGGCTCGAGTCGCACGGCTACTCGCGCGACCTCGCCCGCTGCGTGCACATCCCGTCCGTCGACGACTTCCTCTCGCCTTTCGAGAACCACCGCATGCCGTGGGTCGTGCTGCACGAGCTCGCGCACGCTTACCACGATCAGGTGCTCGGCTTCGACGAGCCGCGCGTCGCCGCCGCGTGGGAGGCGTTCCGCGCCAAGGACTCCACGCAGTCCGTGCTGACGAGCCCCGGCGGCACCCGTGAGCACTACGGCCGCACCAACCCGCAGGAGTTCTTCGCCGAGATGACGGAGAGCTACTTCGGCTCCAACGACTTCTACCCCTTCGTCGCCGGTGAGCTCGAGCACTCCGAGCCCGCGACCTTCGCCCTGCTCGCCGAGCTCTGGGGCCCGCTCCCCGGCCGCGCCGCGAAGTGAGCGGCGCGCGCGCGGGCTA
>SXKQ01000059.1 GCA_005778045.1 Planctomycetia bacterium | reverse complement strand
GCTGTAGATTACGTTGGCCGTCACGGCGACCGAGGCGTAGTCGCCGCCGTTCGCCACCGCGCCGCCGGCTCCGATCGAGTCGATTTCGCCGCTGCGGTAGGTCCAGTCGGCCTCGACGCTCCAGCTCGGGTCGAAGTCGTAACCCACGGCTCCGCCGCTGACGAGGCCCGCGGAGTACTCGCCGTCCGCGCTCGAACCGCTCGGGTCGAAGGCGCCGTCGAACGTCTGTCCGTAGCCCATGTTCGCCCGTGCGTAGAGCCCGGAGGTTCCGCGCGGCGCGGCGCTCGAAGCGCACGAGGCCAAGGGGAGGGTCAGGAGAGCGAGGTGGAGGAGTTGCTTCTTCATGCCCATGGCTTCGCGTCGCGACTCGCGCCGTATTGTCAAAACTTCGTCGACTCGGCGTCGAACCCGAGCCGAACCTCGGCCGGGGGAGTGTTCCGCGTGGAGTCCACCGGCGGGCGGCGGGCGGCGGACGCGGGCCGGCGAGGCGGGCTCGGACGTCGCTCCCCCGGGTCAGAACTGCCAGACGAGAGCCACCGAGAGCTCGCCCTCGAAGTCGCCCAGAGCGATCGGGCTGTCGCCGATCTCCGAGTTGTAGAGCTCGGCCCCGGTCTGGGCGATCAGCTGCAGGTGCTCGGTGAAGCGCCGGCGGTGCACGACCTGGAAGCCGGTCGAGCGATACCCGCTGCCGAGCTTCGTTTCAGCGAGGCCCGAGCTGGCGGCGTCTGCCGCGGTGACACCGAAGTCCTTGTTGATGAAGGCGCTGTCGCCGAAGGTCGATAACACGTACACCTCGGTGCCCAGGCCGTCGAGTCCGTCCCCGAAGCGCTGGCCGGCGGCGAGCACGCCGAGCGCGCCGAAGTCGCTCTCGCCCGCGAGCACTCGCCCGCCGATCCAGTTGCGCCACTCGCTGCCGAGCGCCCGACGCACTTCGACAAAGCCGGTCAGGTGCGAATCGCGCTTCGCGATCCCGTCGAGCGCTCCGTCCTCGGAGTCGGAGGGATCGAGGCCGTCTTCGTAGCGCAGTCCCGCCTGCAGGAGCCAGCTCTCGTCGAACACCGCGCGCCATCCGAGCTCCGTGCCCTCGAAGAACAGCATGTGATCGCCGCTGCGCCACTGGATCGCCCCGGCCGGATCGAACTCGAGCTCATACTCGTCGGAGCCGTCGTAGGCCGCTTCGTATTCGAAGCCGAGCCCCAGCGCCGCGCCCCATCCGCCGCCGCGCGTGAAGTCGAACACGGACGGCAGCGGGACGAGCGCGCGCGCCTCCGTCGAGGTCCGCGCGGCGGGCGCCGCGGCCTACTCCTGCGCCCGCGGCTCGCCGCCGCCGGCGACTCGCGTCGACGTAGCGGAGCCGAGCGGTGCGACGGCTCCCGGTTGCCCGACGGTCGTGCAGAAAGCCACGCCGAGCGTGGCGAGAACAACGATCTGGATGTGGTGCTGCTTGCGCCACAGTGTGCGCGCCCACAGCCATGCCCGCGTGTCGATTCGACGTCGATGCTTCGTGGAATCGCGAGCCGCGAGCGTCATCCGATGCGAGGACGGCGTCGCCCCAGCTCACACATGCTGCTGCTGCGCGCGATCTCGACAACCACGGAGCCCGTGGATGTCTCAGCGGGATTGCGCGAGGGCGGTGGCGAGGTCGGTGGGCGTGAAGCGGAGTTCGAGGGGCTGCGGTGAGCCGTTCGAAGCGGCGCGCACGCTGCCGAGCAGCTGGTGGGGGAGCTCGATGGGGCGTGCGCCGGTGAGGACGAGGCGCGTCGCGAGCGGCGTGGAGTGGTGGAGTGCGAAGGGCTCGGAGAGCGCGCGGTCGATCGCGATGTGGTCGGCGCGGCCGCGTGCGATGGCGGGCGGGAGCTCGGTCGACTGAAGAACGAGCTCGAGCTTGAGGCCATCGAGAGCCTCGAGCAACTCGGGCGCAACTTGTATCTGCACACGCGGCGCGCGCTCGAGCTGCACGCTGTCGGTGCCCGACGCAGGATCGAAGCGCGCGAGGAGATGGCCAGGGGTTGCGAACCAAAGCGGTGGCGTGCCGCGTTCCAGCATCAGCTTGCCGGAGGGCATGGCGTGAGTAATCCAGCGTCGAGCTCGGCGGTCGAAGACGTGCGCGGCAGCGCGGCTCGCAGGCTCGCCCTCGGAGTCGAGGACGCGCAGCACGCTCCAGTTCCCGATTTCGAGCGGATCGAGACGCGGGTCGCGCGCGAGCGAGCCCGCCTCGACGAGCACGCCCTGCACCTGCGCGACTTCCACCGGCGCGCCGGACGCGTGCACGGAGACCGTGTAGGAGCCCAAGGCGAGTCCACGCACAACGAACGCGCCCTCGGCATCGAGTTCACTGCGCCGCGCGGGCGCAGCCCCGCGCCGCGCGACACTCTCTCCCTCGGGACGCACGGTCACGGTCAGGTACTCGCGCGCCAGCCCGCCTACCAGCGAGACCGAGCCCGCGAGCGCGCCGTCCGCGGCAAGCATCAGCACGACGTCGCGGGTGCCCGGCTCGACCACGCGGAACTCGCTTGCTCCGTCGCTGCTCCATGCGGAGACGCCGAGCGCCGTCCACTCCGGTTCGCCGCGCAGCTCGAAGGCTCCATCGGGTCCGCTGTACGTCTGCAGCTCCTGCGAGCGCTGCCAGCCGCGGGCCTGCAAGCTGGCTCCTCTGGTGCGCGTGCCAAGCGCGCTGACGCGCGCGCCGACGACGCGTTTCCCATCGCGATCGACGACGCGACCGGCGACGAGCACCGAACGAGCGTCGAGGAAGATCTCGCCGAGGTCGAGCTCGGCCATCCCCGCGTGCGCGATCGCGGTCAGCTCGGTTTCGCCCACGAGCTCGTCGCGCGGACCGAGAACCCTGAACTCAAGCTGCGTCGGACCTGCCGCCTCGCGCAGCAGCGGGATCAGGAAGCGACCGTCCGGCAGGACGAGCACGCGCAAATTCTGCGTCCACTCCGCGCCGCTCAGGTCTTGTCCACGGAGCTCGATATCGACGCGCGTCATGCCATTCGTGCGCAGTGCGGGGCCTACCAGCGTCCCGACCATGCGACGCTCCGGCTTCGGTTCGGCCTGCACGTCGATCCGCAGCCGCCGCTCCTCGCCCGGTCGGCTCGGCCCGAGAGCCGTGCTGCTCTCGTGAAGCGTGACGCGCCCGTCGATCACGGACTTTGGCGTCACCAGCAAGCCCAAGCCCACGTAGGGAAAGCTCGCCGTACCGTCGCTTGCGGGGCGCAGGAAGTCGCCGCCTTGCAGCTCGAGTTCCTCGGCGACTCCGCTCGCGGAGGCCAAGGCCAGCGAGAACCGCGCGCCGCGCGCGTCGCCTTCGATTTCGAGCACCACGCTGCCGCACGCTGGAAGGCGCAACTCGATCGTCTCGCCGGGCGGGCGCGTCGGATCGAACTCGACCTCGACGGGTTGTGCGAACGGCTCCGCGACGGTGAGCACGTGCTGCGCATCGAAGTCCCACGCCGCCTGCATGAGCCCGCGGAAGTGCGGGAAGCTCGCGAGTCCGTCGGCATCTGTCGTCACCATGGCGAGGTCCGCTATGTCGGGCTCGCCCGTATCCGCAGGCCAGCGCTGGCGCAAGGCGACGCGCGCGAGCGGTGCGGGGGCGCCGGCCGCGTCGAGCACGCGCACGCGCAGGGTCTTGTCAGCTTCGAGTTCGATGTAGGTCGGGTCCGGGCTCGAGCGCAGCACGAGCGACCAGCCCCACAGTCCTTCGGCGCGCGCGATGACGCAGCCGACGGCGAGCGGCGCCGGTGCGTGAAAGATGCCGTTGGCATCGGGCGCGAGCTGCTGCGCTTGCTCCGCGAGCCGCGCATCGAGCTCGCCGGATCGCATCCAGCGCTCGACGCTCTGCAGTTCCTGCCAGTTCTCGGAGTCCTTCGGCTGCCACCACCACAGCTCGACGGGCGCGACACGCTTGCGATGTGCCCCGACGATCGCGAGGAGCTCGACGCCCGGCTCCTGCTCCGTGGCGGCTTCGGGCTGTTCGGATCGAGCTTCTTCTGCCCAGGTCGTGCGCGAGTCCGACGAGAGTCGGTCGGGCTCCGTGCCCGCGTCCGAGCCTGAGGTGCGTGAAGCGTGGGCTTCGGGGACGCTCGACTGCTCATCCTGTTCCGCAGCGCCGCCGAGCTCGTTCCGCAGCCACAGGACCAAGACGAGCGCGAGCAGCGCGAGCGCCGCGAGCCCCAATCCGCCCGAGATTCGTTGCCGACTGCCCTTCACGACGCGCCACCTTCGGCTTGCGCCGCGTTCTTCGCAAGGGCTGCCGCGCTACGCCGGTTTGGGCACGAGCTCTCGGATGTAGAGCGGGAGCATCTTGCGCCACGTGTTCCAGTCGTGGGGCCACTCCTCGCCCCACTCGACGACGCGGTTGGGGATACTGCGGCGACCGAGTGCGTCGGCGACGCGCCAAGACTGGGCGGGTTCCTCCGCCTTGCCCTTGCCGTGCGTGAGCAGGATGTAGCGCTTGCGTAACAGCTCGAGGTGCGGCCCCTCCGGCAGGTCGGGGAGGAAGCGCGTCGGCGTGTTGAAGTGGTGATCGGAGTTCGGTTCGCCCTGCATGAACTTGTGCAGGTCGTAGGTGCCGCTCATGCAGATCGCGAGCTTGAACACGTCGGGGTGGCGGCAGGTCGCGGCGAGCGCCTGATAGGCGCCGATCGACGCCCCCGCGGTCACGATCTCGACGCTGCTCGAACGGCAGTCCTTGCGGATCAGGGGCACGATCTCGTGGTACACGAACGAGTCGAAGCGCTGTTGCGCGCGCGCAGCATGGTCGACCTTGTTCGACTCCGAGAGCAACGCTTGTCCGGCCGTGGAGTCGCAGGAGTAGATCTTGATGCGCCGCTCTTCGAGCAGGTCCTTCAGCACCTCGATCATCCAGAAGCGCTCGATCTCCTCCGCATCGCCGCCCGCGGTGGGGAAGAGCAGCAAGGGCGTGCCTTCCTCGCCCCAGCGCACGACCTTGATCTCGCGGCCGAGCCGCTCCGACCGCCACGTCTCGGTTGCCTTGCCCATGGCTACTTGCGCGCCGAGCTCTTCTTTGTCTTCGGCCCCGACTTGGCCGGGATCGCCGCTGCGGCGCGCGCCGCTGCGTCCTCCGCGCGCCAAAGCTGGAGCTCGTTCCAGAAGTGCTCG
Organism: Planctomycetia bacterium; assembly: GCA_005778045.1. The sequence continues at coordinate 2,397 of SXKQ01000059.1, read as the reverse complement.
GTGAACGTGTCCCACTCACGCTTGGGGAACAGCGCCTCGACCTTGGTGCGCACGGCGTGACGCGCGCGGTCGGTGCCGAAGAACTGCCATGCGACCTCGTCGAGGTGCGAGAGGTGCTTGGCGCAGAACTCCTCGAAGCGCTCGGCCTCCATGCGCTCGCGAGCGAGCTTCGCGTAACGCGAGAGCTTCTCGCGGTAGGGGAGGTCCTTTTCGGCGATGTCGAAGAAGGGCTGCCAATCGTGGTTGAGGCGCAGCTTCTTCTTCGTGGCGGCTACGTACAGCGCCCAGCGCAGCTTGGCCTTCACGAGCCACGGGAAGTGGCGGTGCAGGCTCGTCACCTGACTGTCGGGGCAAGGGTTCGCGAAGTCGATCGGGAACCACTCGCCCTTCTCGTACAGCGCCTCGCAGCTGTTGAAGTCCCAGTTGAAGAACGCGTTGATCGTGAGCGTGATGTCGCGCAGCACGTCGAGCGTCTCGTCCGGCAGGTAGTCCTTGTCGTTCAGGTAGCGCCGGTGCAGCGGCGCCGAGGGGTCGTAGCGGATGATGCGCGTCTGGGGACCGAGGCCAATGCAGCGGCAGAAGTGCTCGTGCGGCAGCACACCCTTCTGGAGGTGCATCACGAACTTGCCCGACTTCTCGTAGGCCTCGCGCAGCGCGGCATCGTCGTCGATCTTGCTCACGCCGACCCAGCCGCCGCCGTCGTACGGCTTCATGAACAGCGGGTAGCCGATCTTGGCGCCGATCTCGCTGAGATCGAACAGGCGCGCGTAGCGCACCAGCGTCGTGTCGAGGTCGGGCTTGTCGTCGTAGGCCTTGGGCGGGACCATCCAAGTGGTCGGGATCGGCAGCCCAAGGCGCATCATCGCCGCGTAGGTCGTGTGCTTCTCGTTGGACTGCACGGACCACGGGTTGTTGAAGACGTACACGCCGTCCATCAGCGTGGCCTTCTTGATCCACTCGCGCCGCACCGAGTACCAGTGCGTCAAACGGTCCATCACGAGGTCGTAGGGCACCTTCGCGCGCAGGTCGTACGGATCTATCGTCACGCGCTCGACCTCGAAGCGCACCGTGTCCTTGCCGACCGGCAACGCGAGGTCGAGGTCCTTCATGAGCTCCTCGAAACAGATGGGCCAGCAGGCATCCGCGCCGAGGGAGAGACCGATACGTCGAGTGATCTGGGCCAAGCCGGTGCTCCTCGCGACGCGCTCGCCGCGGGTAGGGACTTTCGAAGGGCACCGGATTCTAGCAGCGCCCCCCGCCCCTCCCGCTCGCACCCCGCCCGCGAGACCCGCCAGAGGTGCTAGGCCGGCGGTCGTGTCCTCATTTCCCACCCGCGGCACCGCACTCCAGCGTCGGTCGGCTGTCTTGCTCCTACGAGAGGTGAGGGCGATGCCGAGTCTCTTCCGCGAGGTGTGGTCATGAACGTCGTTCGTCTGGCAACGCGAGATTCGGTGCGGTGGCGCGTCTTCAGCGTGGTCCAGTCGGCGCTGCTGGTGTTCTCGTGCAGCCCCAAGGGCGAGGACCGCCGCCATGGGAACTTGCCGAAGGGCTTCGAGGTCGTGGCCTTGGAGCCGGCGCAGCGATCGTGACGGACGCCGCGGGGCGCGCGCGGATGAAGCAGACAGGCTTGCCGTGGAAGATCCGGCACAAGCAGACTGGGATCGAGCTGCCGCTCTGCCCGCCCGGGGAATTCCTGATGGGGTCTCGGGAGACGGAGGGGGACAGAATTGAAGACGAGCGCCAGCACCTCCGCCGGATCGAACGTCCGTTCTAAATCAGCCGAACGGAGGTCAAGCAGGAGCAGTGGAGCAAGGTGATGGGGACGAACCCCGCTCGTATCAAGTCGCCGCTCAATCCCGTGGAGACTGTGAGCTGGAATGACTGTCAAGCATGCTTGGATGACTGCAGCGGCGAATTGCGGCTACCGGGCGAGGCGGAATGGGAGTACGCCTGCTGCGCCGGGACGACGGTTGTGTTCGCCGGCGATCTGGACGCGATGACGTGGTTCTCTGACAACGCTCTCGACCGCCTGAGCGAAAGCCGATCGCACACAGCGGGCTCGGCGCTCGCAGACTCATGGGGCCTCCACGACATGCACGGCAACGTATTGGAGTGGTGCGAGGACTTGGAGTCTGGCTATATCCGCTGCAAGGCGATCAGTCTGCATCGATTTCGAGCGGCACGGGCCGGGTCTTCCGCGGACTGAGCTGGAGCTACGACTCGGACTACTGCCGCTCCGCGATCCGGTACTGAGGCGATCCCGGCATCGCGAACAGCAACATCGGGTTCCGGGTCGTGCTCGCCCCAGTTCTCGTCAAGCGAAGTTCCCCGAGGCGCGCTCCGAGGCGTAGGCACGGAGGCGGGAGCGGAGCGACGCCGTAGATGCCGCAGCCGCGG
>SXKQ01000058.1 GCA_005778045.1 Planctomycetia bacterium | reverse complement strand
AATTGAGCTATGGGTGCGTAGCGGGCAAAGGTTGTAGAGGCCGTCGCGGCCAGTGTCAAGGCCCGCAAAGCGGCTCTCGCCGCGTGGACTCGCGCGCGCAGGGCAGTAGGCTCTCCGCCATGGCCGAACTCCGTGCTCCCTCCCACCTCATCAGCCTCGCCGACCTCGCCCCCGGGCAGGTGGCCGACCTCCTCGACCTCTCCATGCGGCTCAAGAACCGCCCGGCCAAGGCGAGCCTCTCGGGCAAGACGGTGGGCCTGCTGTTCTTCCGGGGTTCCCTGCGCACCCGCACCTCGTTTGAAGCCGCGATGACGCAGCTCGGCGGCAACACGATCAACCTCTCTGCGGCGAGCGACTTCTGGGAGCTCGAGACCGCCGAAGGCACGATCATGGACGGTCGTGCGCCGGAGCACGTCAAGGATGCGGCTGCGGTGCTCTCGTGCTACGCCAACGCGCTCGCCATCCGGCCCAAGCCCACGGGCACGAGCTGGGAAGTCGATCGGCGCGACGCGGAGATTCGCCTGTGGGCGCGCCACGCGCGCGTGCCGATGATCAACATGGAAAGCGTGCTGTGGCACCCGCTGCAGGCGCTCGCGGACCTGATGACGCTGCGCGAGACGCTGGGCGAGCTGCGCGGCCGCAAGCTCTCGTTCGTGTGGACGCAGTCCCCCACCGCGGCGAGCCCGGCGGCTGTGCACTCGCTCCTGCTAGAGGCCGTCGCGCAGGGCATGCACGTGCGCGTCGCGCATCCCGCGGGCTACGAGCTCGACGGCGAGGTCATGTCGCAGGCCCGCGTGGCCGCGCGCGCGAACGGCGCCACGGTCGAGACCTGCACGAACGCTCAGGACGGCGTGCGTGGCGCGCACGTGGTGTACGCGCGCTCGTGGCACTCGCTCGAGGACTACGGCAACCCGACGCTCTCCGCCAGCCGTCGCTCGCGCGCGAACGGCTGGACACTCGACGAGAAGCTGATGGCGCTCGGCGAAGGCGCGAAGCTGATGCACGCCATGCCCGTGCGGCGCAACCTCGAGGTCATGGACGCGGTGCTCGACGGCCCGCGCAGCCTCGTCGTGCAGCAGGCCGAGAACCGGCTCCACTCGCAGAAGGCCGTGCTGCAGAGCCTGCTCGGCGCCTAGCCCCGTCGGCAGCGTCATCCCACAGCACGCGCGGCGGGCCGCCCACGGCTCGCCGCGCAGCACTTTCAGGCCTCTTTGAGCGGTCCTCGCCGCGACGGCGCGCCGCACCGGCGCTACCCTTGACTCCGTTCCCAACCGCGCGCGGAGCACCCCATGTCGGCACCGGATTTCGTCCATCTGCACGTGCACAGCGAGTACTCGCTGCTCGACGGCGCCAATCGCATCGAGGACCTCGTCAAGGCCTGCGTGGCCGACGGGCAGGGCGCGATCGCGCTGACCGACCACGGCAACATGTTTGGCGCGATCGAGCTGTACCAGAAGGCGCGTGCTCAGAAGATCAAGCCGCTGCTCGGCTGCGAGGTCTACGTCGCCAAGCGCTCGCGCCTGCAGCCGCACAACAAGAACGAGAACGGCTACCACCACCTCACGCTGCTCGCGCGCAACCACGAGGGCTACCGCAACCTGCTCAAGCTGTGCTCCGAGGCCTACATCAACGGCCTCCACACGCGCCCGCGCATCGACAAGGAGTTCCTCTCGCGCCACGCGTCGGGCATCTCGTGTCTCTCGGGCTGCCTCGCGGGCGAGGTGAACCAGCTCTTCCTGCGCGGCGACGAAAAGAAGGCCGAGGAAGTCGCGGCCGAGTTCCGCGACCTGTTCGGCCCCGAGCACTTCTGGCTCGAGCTGCAGCGCAACGGCATCGACCTGCAGGACAGAGCCAACGAGGCCCTGTGGCGCCTGCACCAGCGCACGGCGATTCCGATCGTCGCCACCAACGACATCCACTACCTGCGCCACGAGGACTGCAACGCGCAGGACGTTCTCCTGTGCATCAACACAGGCGCCAAACGCTCGGACGAGAAGCGCTTCCGCTTCGACACGGACTCGCTGTTCTTCCGCAATCGCGCGGAGATGGGCGAGATCTTCCGCGACATGCCCGAGGCCCTGAAGGCGACCATGGACGTGGCCGCGCAAGTCGACCTCACGATCGAGATGGGCAAGTACCACGTGCCCGTGTTCCGCTCGGATACTGGCGAGAGCCCCGACGAGCTCTTCGACCGGCTGTGCGACGAGGGCCTGCGGCGCTTGTACGGAAGCGAGAACGCCAAGGCGCACGAGCGGCTCGAGTACGAGAAGAAGGTCATCCGCCAGATGGGCTTCGTCTCGTACTTCCTGATCGTGTGGGACCTGATCCGCTGGGCGCGCGAGAACGGCGTGCCCGTCGGTCCCGGCCGCGGCTCCGCGGCGGGCGCGATAGTCGCCTACGTGCTCGGTATCACGAAGGTCGAGCCGCTCAAGTACGACCTGCTGTTCGAGCGCTTCCTGAACAGCGCGCGCGTGTCGATGCCCGATATCGACATCGACTTCTGCAAGGAAGGCCGCGAGAAGGTTCTGGCCTACACGCGGCGGCGCTACGGCGACGAGAACGTCGCTCAGATCGTCACCTTCGGAACCATGGCCTCACGCACCGTGGTGCGCGACGTCGGGCGCGTGCTCGACGTGCCGCTCAAGGACATCGATCGCATCACGAAGAAGATTCAGGCCGGGCCGAACGCGCCCTCGCTCGCGGAGGCGCTCGAGAAGGACCCTGAGCTGATCGCGATCAAGAACGAGAGCCCGCAGTTCGCGGAAGTGTTCGAGTTCTCGACCAAGCTCGAGGGCATGGCGCGCCACATCTCAACCCACGCTGCCGGCGTGGTGATCGCGGACCGGCCGATCATGGAGTACGTGCCGCTCGCGCGGCACGACACGGACGTCGTTACGCAGTGGCCTGCGCCGCAGCTCGAGGAGCTCGGGCTGCTCAAGATGGACTACCTCGGCCTGCGCACGCTGACGATCCTCGAGCGTACGCTCGAGTCCCTGCGCGCGCGCGGGGTCAACCCGCCCGACCTCGACAACCTGCCCGACGATCCGCGCACCTACCAGATGCTGACCGCCGGCGACACGCTCGCCGTGTTCCAGCTCGAATCCGAGGGCATGCGCAAGCTGCTCGCGCGCATCAAGCCCGACCGCTTCGAGGACCTGATCGCCGTCCTCGCGCTGTACCGCCCCGGCCCGCTCGAGTCGGGCATGGACTCGATGTTCACGCGCCGCAAGCACGGCGAGGAAAAGGTCAGCTACCCCCACGCCTCCGTCGAGCCGATCCTGCGCGACACCTACGGGTGCATCGTGTACCAGGAGCAGGTCATGCTCATCTCGAGCACGCTCGGCGGATTCTCGCTCAACGAAGCCGACAACCTGCGCAAGGCGATGGGCAAGAAGAAGCCCGAGATCATGGAGAAGTTCGCCGCGCAGTTCGTCGCCGGCGCCGTCAAGAACGGCTGCCCCGAGGCGGACGCACGTGAGCTCTGGGTCAACATCGTCAAGTTCGGTGGCTACGGCTTCAACAAGTCACACTCGACCGCCTACGCGCTGATCACCTACCAGACCGCGTATCTCAAGGCGAATCATCGCGTCGAGTTCCTCGCGGCCAACATGGCCTGCGAAATGGAGTCGTCGGACAAAGTCAAGGCGTTGATCGACGATGCCAAGCGCGCGCGCGTGCCCGTGCTGCCGCCCGACCTGCGCCACTCGCGCTGGCACTTCGTTCCGGAGGAAAGCTCGATTCGCTACGGGCTGGGAGCCATCAAGGGCACAGGCGAGCGCGCGATCACGGCGCTGATCGACACGCGCGGACGGCTCGAGGGAAGGCGCGCGAAGCTGTCGCTGCACGAGCTCTGCCGCGAGTGTGACCCCGCGGAAGTGCCCAAGCTGTGCTGGGAGACGCTGATCAAGGCCGGTGGCTTCGACTTCACGGGACACAACCGCGGCGCGGTGCTGTCGTCGCTCGATGTCGCGATGACGGAAGCCCAGCGCGCGGCCGCCGACCGGCGCTCGGGCCAAGGCTCACTCTTCGGCGGCCCAGCCCCGGCCGCGCGCGCGAGCGCAGCCCCGATCACTGGCGATGGCATCGATGACTCGAAGGCGTGGTCAAAGAGTGACACCCTCAAGGCAGAACGCGAGGCACTCGGCTTCTACCTCTCCGGCCACCCACTCGAGGAGCGCGCAGGCCTGTTCGCGATGCTCTCCACCTGCACGACCGCCCAGCTCGGCGAGCGCTCGCCGGAGACCGAGATCCAGATCGCGGGGCTCGTGGTCTCGCTGGCCGTCACCGTGGTCAAGAACGGCAAGCTCGCGGGGCAGAAAATGGCGCGCATGCGCCTGGAGGACCTCGAAGGCGGCGTCAACGTGACCGTCTTCCCCAAGGCCTACGAGCAGTACAAGGGCAAGCTGGTCGAGGACACCGTGGTGATCGTGCGCGGGAAGGTCGAAGAGCGCGCCGAGGAACCCGGCCTGCTGCTCAGCGATGTGCTGACCGTCGAGGAGGCGCTCGCGCGCTTCGAGGGCGGCGTGATCGTGCATGTCGAGCCCGAGGACAAGGATCTGCTCGTCCCGCTGCGGGACACGCTCCGCCGCCACGTTGGACGGCGCCCGGTCTACCTGCAGGTACGCGGCACCGATGGCGCGATCCGTCGGGTGCGCACCGCCACGGACTGCCACGTGCGCATCTCCGCGGATCTCGCGGAGCAAGTCGACCGCCTGCTGGGCAAGGGGCGCATGCGGCTCGCGCGCCTCTAGCGCACCGCGCTCGAGGCAGAGAGGCGGATCGGAACGTAAGGAGGGCCACTCGCCTCGCGGCGAGCGGCCCTCCGATATTCCTGTTGTCTGCCTTCAGGGAAGGCGGGTCGCGCCCGGCGCAGCTACGCTCCGGCGCCAGCCTTGCCGGACTTCTTCTTGGCGGGCGCCTCTGCCTCGGCGACCGGAGCCGCGGGAGCGGCTTCCTGCTTCGGCGTGCGCTCGACGAACTCGATGATCGCCTGCTCGCCACCGTCGCCGAGGCGACGCTTGGCCATCTTGAGGATGCGCAGGTAGCCACCCGGACGCCCCTTGAAGCGCGGTCCGATGACCTCGAACAGCTTCTTGGCGGCGGTCTTGTCACCGAGGCGCGACTGCACCAGACGGCGACGGTGGACCGTGGCTTCCTTCGAGAGAGTCACGAGCTTCTCCACGAACGGACGCAGATTGCGCGCCTTCGGGAGCGTCGTCTTGACGCGCTCGTGGGTGATCAGGCTGGCCGCGAGGTTGCGAATCATCGCATCGCGGTGGGCGCTGGTACGGGAAAGGTGATTGCCTGCTCGTCCGTGACGCATGGCGGTTCGTTCTCAGGTTGGGACCGCGGTGCGGTCTAGTTGCCGGTTTTCATGCCGAGCGAGAGGCCGCGCTCGGCGAGCTTGCTCTTGATCTCGGTGAGCGACGTCTTGCCGAGGTTCTTGAGGTTCATGACGTCGGTCTCGCTCATCGAGACGAGCTGGCCGATGGTGGTGATGTTGGCGCCGTCGAGGCAGTTCTTCGCGCGCACCGAGAGTTCCAGCTCGGCGACCGAAGCGGACAGCACGGCCGAGACCTTGGTGGTCTCGCGGTTGCGCTCCGCATAGGGCGACGTGCTCGGCTCCTCGGCCAGCGGCGACTCGTCGCGGCTGGACTCGAACAGCACGAAGGGGTTCAGGTGCTTGCGGTAGATCTTGGCCGCTTCGGTTAGCGCCATGTCCGGAACGACGGTGCCGTCGGTCCAGACCTCGATCACAAGGCGGTCGTAGTTCGTGAACTTACCGACGCGGGTCGCCTCGACCGAGTAGCGCACGCGGTGGACGGGAGAGTAGATCGAATCCACCGGGATCGTCCCGAGCTGGTTCTTGTCGACCATGTTCTCCTCGGCTTGCACGTAGCCGCGGCCCTTGCGGACATCGAGCTCCATCTTGAACTCGCGGTCGCCCGTGAGCGTGAGCAGGTGCAGGTCGCTGCTGACGACCTTGGCATCGCCAGGGCACTGCACGTCGGCTCCGGTGACCGGTCCCTTGCCCTTCTTGTGGATGCGGCAGGTGATCGGGTCGTTGCCGTCGTGGCGAATTCGCAGGCGCTTGACGTTGAGGATGATGTCCGTCACGTCCTCGAGCACGCCCGTGAGCGAGTCGAACTCGTGCGCGGCGCCCTCGATGCGCACGGCGGTGACCGCGGTGCCCTCGATCGAAGAGAGCAGCACACGGCGCAGGCCGTTGCCGATGGTGTGGCCGAAGCCCTGCTCAAACGGCTCGACGATGAATCGGCCGTACTCCTTGGTCAAGGTCGCCTTGTCGGGCACGACCTTGCTGGGCAGTTCGAAGTTGCGCCAACGAATTCTCATGGTGCGTGGGTTCCTGTCTGGAGCCTTCAGTGCTTGCGAACGGTGCCGAGAGCGCTACTTCGAGCAGAGCTCGATGATGAGCTGTTCCTGGATCGGGTGCGGCACGTCTTCGCGCTTGGGCATCGCGGCGACGCGGACCGTCAGGTTGTCACGATTGACGTCGAGCCAGACCGGGACCGGCTGCGACTTGTTGATCTCGAGGGCGTCGACGACCTGCTTGCGGACCGACTCCTTCTGGCGGACCGACACGACATCGCCCGGGCGGACGCTGAACGAAGCCACGTCGACGAAGCGACCGTTGACGGAGCAGTGCCCGTGATTGACGAGTTGGCGCGCATGGTTGCGCGAGAGGGCGAAGCCCGCGGCGAGCACGACGTTGTCGAGGCGACGCTCGAGCAGAACCATGAGGTTCTCGCCCGTGTTGCCCTTCATACGCTCGGCCTCCTGGAAGTAGATCTTGAACTGGCGTTCCCAGACGCCGTAGATCCGCTTGAGCTTCTGCTTCTCACGCACGCGCACGCCGTAGTCGGTCACCTTGGCGCGCTTCTGGGCGTGGACACCCGGCGGATAGTCGCGGCGGGAGACGGCACACTTGTCCGTGAAGCAGCGCTGCCCCTTGAGGAACAGCTTCATGCCTTCACGACGGCACAGCTTGCACTTGTTTTCGACGTAACGACCCATGTGTTCTTTCTTTTGAGCCTGTGCGCGGACTAGACGCGACGACGCTTGCGGGCGCGGCAGCCGTTGTGCGGCAGCGGGGTGCAATCCTCGATGGCGAGGATGTTGAGACCGGAGGTGGACAGAGCGCGGATCGCGGACTCGCGGCCCGAGCCCGCGCCGCGAACCTTGACGAGCACTTCGCGCACGCCCTGACGGATCGCGCCCTGGGCGGCATGTTCCGCAGCGCGGGTCGCGGCGAAGGGCGTGCTCTTGCGCGTACCCTTGAAGCCGACGATGCCCGCCGAGCCCCAAGCGATCGCATCGCCCTTGGCATCCGTGACGGTCACGTGCGTGTTGTTGAAGGACGCCTTCACGTGCACGACGGCACGCGCGACGTTGCGCTTGATCTTCTTCTTGACTGCTGCTGCCTTGCTCATGGCGGGTTACTTCATCCCCTTCACGGATTTCTTGCCGGCGACCGTCTTGCGCGGACCCTTGCGAGTGCGGGCGTT
>SXKQ01000057.1 GCA_005778045.1 Planctomycetia bacterium | reverse complement strand
GCCGCGCGCCGCCAAAGGCCGCATCGAAGCCGTAGTGGGAGAGCGCCTGCTTGAGCCCCTCGGTCTTCATCACGTGCGTGTACCGCTGCGTGCCGGCGTTGAAGGGCGTGATGCCCGCCTTGACTCCGTCCTGGTTGATCCACTCGATGAGCTGGTGCCCGCGGCTCTTCACGAACTCGTCGCGGAAGCTGATCATCTCCTTGAACTTGAACGTGGTGTTCACATGCAGGAGCGGGAAGGGGAGCTTGCCCGGCGCGAAGGCCTTCTCGGCGAGGCGCAGCATCGCGATCGAGTCCTTGCCGATCGAGAACAGCATCACCGGCTTCTCGAACTGCGCGACCACCTCGCGGATGATCTGGATGGCCTCGGCCTCGAGTTCCTCGAGGTGGGTCAGTTGGAACGTGCTCATGGGGAGGGGCTCGCGGGGGCTCTGGAGCGGGGTGTTCGGTCGTCGGGGCCTCAAGCCTTGATCGGTGCTTGCGTCGGCGGCTGCGCATCGCGAGCTGGGGCGTCTAGGCTAGGGCTTGGCAGGATTCACGCGCAACCGCGCCGCGGGCGGTCTCTGGCGGTATCGAAAAATGTTCGCGTGCAGCTGACGAATTCTCGGCGGAGTCATCGCGGCGCGCGCTAGTCCTCGGCCCAGTTGCCCGCGAGCTTGCCGTCGCTCGCGAAGGTACGCGAGCGGCGCGAGTTGTAGACGCTGACGAAGTAGGTGCAGCGTCGGCAGACCTCGGGGTAGTCACCGCGCTCGTGGCGCTCGATCAGTTCGCTGATGCGCTCGCCGGCCCAGATCGTCCCGAGCGGCTCGTCGTTCACGTTGCCGACGATCAGCTCGGCCTCGACGTCGCGGCAGGCGCAGGCGTTGACGCGACCGTCGGCGAGCACCACGGGCTTGGTGAAGAGCAGCTCGCACGCGCCGCGCTTGAAGGGCATTTCGCGCGGCGGGAGCCCGACCGCCTCGAGCGCGGCGGGTGCGATCTTGCCGGCCCACGAGTCGTAGTCGGCCATCGGCGCGATCTCGACTTCGCCCGTGCGGCGGAACGCGTCGATGCGCTCGAACAGCTCGCCCTTGCAGTTCGCGTCGGGGCAGCGCAGCGCGAGCGTGAAGCGCAGCTTCGAGCCCGTGCGCCGCTTGAGCTCGAGCAACGCGAGCACCGCATCGCGCGCGGCCTCGAACTTCTCGACACCCATGATCGTATTCCAGGTTTCGCGATCGAAGCCGCCCCAGGAGACGTGCACGTGCAGCTTCGAGGCGTACGCGAGCAGGCGCTCGGACTTCTCCGGCGTCATCAGGATCGCGTTGGTGTAGAAGCTGATGCCCTCGACGCGCTCGAGGCCCATCAGGTGCTCGAGGCGCTCGAAGAGGTGCTTGTCCACGAACGGGTCGCCGACGATCGGCGTGAGCGACACGTGGTGCCCGCCCATCTCGAGGTACTGCGCGACGACGCGCTCGAAGTCCTCCTTCGACATGGTCTGCTTGCGGCGCTCCATCTGGGGGTAGGCGCAGAACACGCAGCGCGCGTTGCAGATGTTGGTGCCTTCCACGTGCAGCCCGCGCGGGATGCGGCGCAGACGCTCGAGCCGCGCGCGGATCGCGGCGCGCTGGAAGCGGAAGCGCCACTCCGTGTCGAGCACGTCGAGCCAGCGCCGCACGCGGGCGCGGGCAGCGGGCGGTAGCAGCGAGCGCAGGAGCTTCTTCACCACGGCGGGGCCCGATAGAGCAAGATCCTACTCGGAGGGGCCGCCCGGCCCGCTTGAGCAGCGCGGCGGAGGAGCGGCACGGCTGCGCAGGGCAGGCCCGGAAAACGCCGCAGGGCCCCAGCCGCGGGGCCCTGCGCGTCGCGAACGGTGGGGCCCGGGCGGGGCTCCGCTGCCGCCTACTTCTTCTCGCCGGCCTTCTGAGGGTTGGCCTGGGAGCTCATGAACTTGGCGATGTTCACGACGCAGGTCTTGTCGGCGGCGCTGCCGACGGCGGCGCCCTTGGCGACCAGCACCTCGACGAACTTGTGCCCCTCGTTGGCCGCGGCGCCGGAGTCGGCGATCGCCTGGGCCGTGGCGCTCGTGTCCTTGCAGGCCACGATGCAGGTCGGGAGACCGCCGAGGGCGGCGACGTCCTTGGCAAGATTGAAGCCGAGCGTCTCTTCCTTGGGCTCGAGCAGCACGAGGCAGCGCACGTTCTCGTCGCGCTGGGCGTAGCGGGTCACGAGGGTCGCGCCGGCGCGGTCGCCGAGCAGCGAGAGGTTCGAGCTGTGCACGCCGGGCTGCTCGGTGATCCAGTCCGCGGCGGCCTTGACGTCGCGCAGGGCGAAAGTCCAGGCGCGGGCGCGCTCCTCCTCCGCGAGGGCGTCCCAGCCCACTTCAGTCCCGACGCTGTCGCCGTGGCCGCGCAGGTCGACGGCCACGACGGCGAAACCCTGCTTCCACAGGCGTTCGCCGAGCTCTGCGAGCGTGTCGCGATCCGAGCCTGCGTCGTGCACGAGCACGGCGGCCGGCGCGGCGCCCTTCTGGTCCTTGGGGCCCCAGAACGAGGCGGCGAGCTTGCGCTTGTCCTCGCTCTCGAACTCGACCTTGGTGGCGGAGCTCGCGGGCTTGGCCTTGGCGGGGGCCGAGGCGTCCACGGTCGACTGGGCGGAGAGCGGGGCGGCGCAGAGCAGCGCGGCGGCGATCAGGGCGTGAATCGAAGCCATCGGGGGGGCGGGGCGGCGGGGTCGTGGGGCTGTCGGAGGGCCTGCGGAGCGGACCGGTGTGGTGCCGGGGGATCAGCAGGGCCGTAACGAAGAACTCCTACTGTAGAGCCCGACCGTGGCTCGGCAACGGCCTGGGCCGTTCAAAACCGGGCTCAGCCCAGCTCCAGCTGGCGGCGCGCGTCGACTTCGTCGCGGTTGACGAGCTCGATGGCCGCTCCGAGGCGCTCGAACACGTCCCAGTCCGGGTCGATGGCCCGGCGCACCTCGCGCATCAGCTGGATGGCCATGCGCAGGGTCCGACAGACGTCGCCGGGGCTCGCTTCCGTGCGCTCGGCGAGCTCGTCGATGCCCGCGCCGCCGCACCAGGCGATCACGGCGGGGGTGAGTCCGAAGTCGGGTTCCTTGAGCGTCTGAGGCACGCCGTGGCGGGTCTCGATGCGCACCACGCGACCGATCACGTCGCCGACCTGCTTGCGCAGGCTGCCGTACATGGACTGCGCCAGCCACGGGCCACCGCCGCGTCGTCGCTCCTCGTGGATCAGGGCCACGAACACCACCGCAAGGGCCTCGGCGCCGAGGCTCTCGAGCGTGCCCTGAAACAGCAGTTCGGTGGCCTGCAACTCAAAGCCGTTGATCACGCGTGCGATCTTGCCGCGCGCGGTCAGCTGATCCCCGTTCTCAAGGTAGCCGAGCTCCTCGAGCACGCGCAGGTGGCCGTCGACGACCGCGCTCTGGCGGCGGCGGTTCTTCTCCTGGGCCGAAGGGCTGCCCGAGCGATGCTGGAAGCGGTTGAAGCTCTTCTCCCACGCCTCGTGCACGCGTTCGAGGCCGAGGCTCGGCACGAGGTGCAGGAGGCTCGAGTACGAGAGCTGGAAGCGGCTCATCACCGCCTCGGGGCCGCCCGTGAGAATGCGCTCGACCGGCGCCTCCTCGAGGGCCTTCGCGTCGAGCATCGAGTACACGAGGCCCTCGTCGTCGATGCCCTGCCGCCCGGCGCGACCGGCCATCTGCAGGTACTCGCGGCAGCGCAGCCAGTTCATCTCGATCCCGTCGAACTTCGTGAGCGAGTGGAACACCACCGTGCGCGCGGGCATGTTGATGCCGAGCGCGAACGTCTCGGTGGTGAAGAGCATCTTCAGGAGCCCCGAGGTGAACATGCGCTCGACGAGCTCCTTGTGGATCGGGAGCACGCCGGCGTGGTGGAAGCCGATGCCGCGCCGGCCCATGGTGAGCAGCTCGCCCTGCAGCTCGCGCTCGTCGAGCTGGAAGCTGGCGAGCAGTTCCTTCTGCAGCGCGAGCATGTCGCTGCGCTCCGCCGGGGTCAGCAAGTCGCGCCGGGCGTTGCGCCGGGCGAGGCGCTCGCAGTCCTTGCGGCTGAAGGCGAACACGAGCACCGGCAGCTCGCTCTTGTCGTGCACGAGGTCGAGCAAGCGTTCCGTGGCGAGCGCGGGGTCCTCGAAGCGCGGGCGGGGACCTCCCCGACGCTCGTCCCTGCCTCCGCGGGCCCCGCGGCGAGGCTTGCGCCCCCCTCCGGAGACCGCCCGGGCGTTGCGGCGCAGCCGGTCGACGTCGTCGGCCTCGCCCACCTCTCCGGCAGGGGAGCAGACGCGGTGGTGCAGGGGCACCGGGCGGACCTTCGACTCGACCACCTCGATCGGGTGGGGCCGGATCTCCGCCAGCCACTTGCCGAGCTCGAAGATGTTGGGGACGGTCGCCGACAGGCAGATGAAGCGCATCGTCGCCGGGGCGAAGATCAGGGACTCCTCCCAGACCGAGCCGCGCAGCAGGTCGTCGAGGTAGTGCACCTCGTCGAAGACCGCGAACTCGACGTCCTCGAGCTCGCGCGGGTTCTCGAAGATCGCATTGCGCAGGATCTCGGTGGTCATGATGAGCACCTGCGCCCGCGGGTGGAGGGTGACGTCGCCCGTCAGGAGCCCGACGTCGATCCCCTGGGCCTTGAAGTCGCGGAACTTCTGGTTGGAGAGCGCCTTGATCGGCGAGGTGTAGATGCAGCGGCGCTGGCGGGCCACGGCTTCCTCGATGGCGTACTCGGCGACCAACGTCTTGCCCGCTCCGGTCGGAGCGCCGACCAGCACGTTCTTTCCGGCGCGGATCGCGGCCACGGCCCGCGCTTGGAAGACGCTCAGGGTGTAGCCCTTCCAGTGGAGCGGCGCGCCTTGCTCGGGGGTGTCCGACATCGTGCGGTGGATTCGCGCGCGACGCTTGAGGCGGCGCGTGAATAGGGGTATCTAACCCTCCGTCGGCGCGGATACCAAGCTCCGCTTCCCGACTTGCCGTTCACCCGCGCGCGCGCCGCGCGATTTTTCTTCGCCGCACCGTTCCTCTCTCGCTCTCGGGAGCCCTTGCCATGGAATCTTCGAACCCCTCCAAGAACCTTGCCCAGATCCAGCGCTCGCTCGCCGGCCTCAAGATCGTCTCGCGCCTCCTGAGCCACGAACTGCACGCGCAGTCGGCCTCCAAGGCGATCACGCTCTCGCGCGACGAAGCGCTCGAGATCCAGACCGTGATCGACGTGTTCATCGAGGAAATGTCGCGCAAGGGCGCCGGTCAAGTCACGAGCGGCGTCGAGCACGCGCCGGTCGTCGTCTCGCGCAACTAGCCCAACCGCCGCGCCGGGGACGGTGGCTCGCGCGCGTCGCGGGCCGCCTGAGCCTCGCGCGCAGGCGAAACTCCCGTGGAAGCGAAGGTCGAGGGGTCCGCTGAACCGCTGTCCGCGCCTGTCGCGCCCGAGTCGCGCTCCTCGAAGGAGCTGCTGACTTCGGCGCGGCTCGGTGCGCTCGGGCTCGTTCTATCGCTGCTCGCGATCCTGTGGTTCTTCCGCGTGCTCGTGCGCGACGCGGAGGCCGCGAGCTTCACCTCGGTCGACCCGGCAGCATCGCGCGTCGACTTTGGGCCGGGTTGGAGCGATCCGCGCTGGGAAGCGCTCGTCTCGGCCAAGCTGGCCCAGCTGCCTCCGTTTCAGCCCGAGGGTGCGGAGAACGTGCGTCTCGTCGAGGACACGCTGCTCAAGCTGCCGATCGTCGCGGCCGTCGGCGAGACGCGCGTGCTCTGGCCCGATGGCCTGCGCGTGGCGATCGAGCTGCGCCAGCCGGTGGCCTGCGTGCGCTCCGGCGACGTGTACTTCGCCGTGTCGGTCGAGGGCATCGTGCTGCCGGGCGCGTGGAGCACGCCGCCGGGGCACGAAGGCAAGTTCCTGCCGCTCATCGTGCTCGAGAACGAGGTGCGCAGCGCAGCATGGGAGGGCAACGTGCTCGATTCCGCCGGCGCGCACGACGGACTCGCCGTGGCCGCTGAGCTCGAGCGCGAGCTCGCCGCGGACGACTGGGTGCGGCTCGGCCGCGCGGTGATCGACGCGCGCACGGCGCGCGCCACGAGCGTGGAGGAGCCGGGCACCGTGCTGCTGCTCGAAGGCGCGCGGCGCATTCACTTCGGGCGCAGCCCCAACCTCGACGCGCCGGGCGAGCTGCCGGTGAAGAACAAGTGCGCGTCGCTCGCGCGCGCGCTGCGGCTGGCCGAGAGCGGCGAGCCGCCGGTCGACTGGGAACTGGTCGACGTGCGCTGGGATGTGCCGGAAGTGCTGCCCCGCGGCGGCCTGCCGAAGCCGCCCAAGAAGAAGTAGGGCGCGCGGTGGTGCTCGGCCCTTGCGCTGGGCCTTCCGGCAGGGTGCCATCGCACTCCGCCGTGCAGCTCGCCCGACCGCTCCTCGCTCATCTGCTCGCCGTGGCGCCGGTCCTCGGCACTTGGCATGCGCCGTCGCGCGCGAGCCTCGGCGGTCTATCGTTGCTCGGCTGGTCGCTGGCGGTGCACCTCGCGTTCGCGCTCGTTCCAGAGCGACGTGTCGGGCGTTCGCGTGCAGAGGCGGCACTCGCGAGCTTGGCCTCCGCGCTGCCGACGCTCGCGCTGGGATTCGGGCTCGACCTGCAAGCGGGATTCCGCCCGAGCGCGCTGCTCGCGCTCGCCGGGACGGGCGCTCTCTCGCTCGCGCTCGTCGGCGCTGCGGCTCCGGAATCGCAGCGTGAAGAGCGCGCGGTGCTCGCGAGCGGGGCGCTGTTCGTGCTGCTGCCCGCGCTGCTTTCCGTCGCGCTCGCGCTGTGCGGCCTCGAGCCGGACGGCGCGCGCTGGCTCGCGGCGAGTCCGCTCGCGAGCGCGTTGCGGGCGACCGTGCGCGCAGCGGACGTGAACTCGCTGGCGCTCGCGCCGCTCGGCGCCGCCGCGGTGCTCGCCGTCGCGTGGAGCGTGGGCCGTCGAGCAGGAGCGCGCGCGTGAGTCTCGCCGCCGCGCTCGCGCTCTCGGCCGCGCTCGTCTCGCAGGGGCTCGGCCGCATCCGTCAGGCCGAAGTCGAGCTGCGCGGGCCGCTCGCGACGCTCGAAATCGAGCTTCCGGGGCAGGCTTCGACGCGTCTGGAGCTCGGGCTCGCGCCGGGCGAGCTGCGCACGGTCAGCGTTCCTGTGTTCGCTGGGGCCGACGGCGACGAACCGGTGCTGCGCGAGCTTCCCGAGCAGGAGGGTTCGACGCGCTGGATCGGCTGGACGCGCGAAGGCGAGGCGGAGCTCGCGCAGCGCTGGCTCGCGCTCCCGAGCGGGCTGCGCACGCGCCCGGCAGTCGCGCGCGGCGATGGTGTCGCGGGACGCGAGCCGCAGTCCGCAGCGCTCGTCTTTTCCGCGGCGCTGCTCGTGCTCGCGCTGGCCCTGCGACATCGCCCTGCGCTCGCGTGCGGTGTCGGCGTCGGCGGCGGAGTGGCGCTCGTACTGTGGCTCGCGAGTGCCTCCGCGTCGGCCCGCGAGCTGCGCGTGCTCGAAGGCGAGGGCGACGGGTCATGGCTGGCGTGGGACAGCGGATTCGACTCGCTCGTGGTCCCCGCCGCGTTGCCCCTGCAGCTCGCGGTCGAGCCGCGCTCGGCGAGCGTGCGGGCCCACGGAGCGCTCTCCGCGGCCGGAGTGGGGGAGCTCACGCTCGTCGCCCGCGGGGCCTTCCTGAGGCGGGCCAGCGCGGTCGACCCGGGCCTGCGACGGGTGTCTCCGAGCGTCAACGGCTGGGGTGCCTTCGAGGAGGTCTGGCTGCGCTCCGGGGACGGGCGTTGGATGGCCCATGGGTCTTGGGAGGCGGGAATGGCCCTTCCGGCGGGCCGGCCGGGGGACCCTCCGGGTGCCCTCAACCCGGCCCTGCCGCAAGGCGTGAGGGTGCTCGTGGCCCGGCTGGCTCCGGGCGTGTTTTCCGCGGGCGCGCCCGCCGGTCGGCCGGTCTGGCTGCGCTGGATCGGGCCCGAAGTTGGCGACTCTGGACTACCCCGTTGATGCGCGCGGGCCCGCTCGCTACTCTCTTCGCCCGCTCTGAAGCCACAAGGCCCCTGCTTCGCGAGCGCCCAAGCCTATTCCGATGAAGTCCACCCACGTCCGTTCCGCCGACGCTCAAGAGCGTTGGATCCTGTACGACGCCTCCGAGCACACTCTCGGTCGCATGGCCTCGCAGATCGCCATGCACCTGATGGGCAAGGACCGTCCGACCTACACGCCCGACCAGCTGACGGGCGCTCACGTGGTCGTGATCAACGCCGCCCAGGCGAAGTTCACGGGCAAGAAGGGCGAGACGAAGGAGTACCAGAACTACACGAAGTACACCGGCGGCCTGAAGCGCGTGAGCATCGCGGATGTCCGCGAGCAGCGCCCCGAGGACATCGTGTCGCTCGCCGTGCGCCGCATGCTGCCCAAGACGCGCCTCGGCCACGACATGCTGCGCCGCCTGAAGGTCTACCCGGGCACGGAGCACCCGCACACGGCCCAGAACCCTCAGAAGCTCACCCCCGCTAAGGCTTCCAAGTAAGGCGAGACACGCCACATGACCACGACCAACTACATCTGGGGCCTCGGCCGCCGCAAGACCTCGACCGCCCGCGTCCGCATCCAGCCCGGTGCCGGCGCCTTCTTCATCAACGGTCGCCAGCTCGACAACTTCTTCCCCGTGCTCGAGCACCGCAACCGCGCCCTTGCGCCGCTCAAGTTGCTCGAGGGCGTGCAGTACGACGTGTTCGCGACTGTCGACGGCGGTGGCCTGATCGGTCAGGCCGACGCGGTGCGCCTCGGTCTCGCGCGCGCGCTCAAGACCGTCAACCCCGCGCTCGACGTGGGCCTGCGCGCTGGCGGTCACCTCACGCGTGACTCGCGCATGAAGGAGCGCAAGAAGTACGGCCGCCGCGGCGCTCGTCGCGGTTTCCAGTTCTCCAAGCGCTAATGCGCCCTCGGGCTGCGCGCTCGCGTTCGCG
>SXKQ01000056.1 GCA_005778045.1 Planctomycetia bacterium | reverse complement strand
CGCTCCGGGCACTTCGTGGCCGCGGACAAGGGCACGGTGTTCCGCGACGAGATCGGGGACATGCCGATCGCGATGCAGCCCAAGCTCCTGCGCGTGCTGCAGGAAGGCGAGGTGCGTCCCGTCGGATCCAACAAGGTCGTCAAGGTCGACGTGCGCATCGTGGCCGCGACCAACAAGGACCTGCGCGCGATGTGCAAGGCCGGGACCTTCCGCGAGGACCTCTACTTCCGGCTCGCGGTGCTCACGGTGCAGCTGCCGCCGCTGCGCGATCGCAAGGGCGACGTGCCGCACCTCGTGCGCTTCTTCCTCGACGCGATGGACAAGGAGATGGGCCGTCGCTGCACGATGACGCCTGAGGCTCTCGAACTCCTAGAGCGCTGGCGCTGGTCCGGCAACGTGCGCGAGCTCGAGAACGAGATCCGCCGCACCGTTGCGCTCTCCGACGGCACGATCCGCCCCAGCGACCTCTCGCCCCAGATTCGCGGCTGAGAGTCGCGCGAGCGATCCCCCAAGAACAGCGCAGGGCGCCCCGTTCGGGACGCCCTGCGCCGTTTCGCCGCTGTCACGCGGTGCTCATGGGCACATCGTGAACTGCAAGCCGTTCGAGAGGTTGGTCGTGCCCGGAGCGGGCGGATCGCGCAACCACGCTTGCGCGTTCACCACGACGCCCGGCGCGAAGGGCTGGCCGAGCGAGCCGGGGTTGGCGGCGAGGTAGGCGCGGGAGTCCTGCGCGATCACGCCGTTGCAGAGGTTCGCCGTGCCGCCGGTCGAGCTGCTCGAGAGGCGCTGCACGGGCGAGCGCGCGCACAGCCGGCTCGAGCTGCCCGGAGCCCACGCGGCGTTGTTCGGCCCGAAGATGCCGTAAAAGAGCAGACCCGTCTTCTGACCTTCGACACCCGTCGCGCGCAGCACGAAGCCCGCCGCCGCCGCGAGGCTCGGAGTGCCCGTCGCCGACATCGTCGCCGTGCAGCCGTTCGTGGTCGTGCCCGCCGTGCAGTGGCTGATCACGTTCGGGCAAGCCTCGCACTGGTCGGGCGCGCCGTTGCCGTTCGTGTCCCACTGCGTGCCCGCCGCGAGCTCGCACACGTTGCCCACGCCGTCGCTGTCGCAGTCGGCCTAGCCCGGGTTCGCGATCGCGTCGCAGTTGTCGAGGCAGTCCGCCACGCCGTCGAGGTCCGTGTCGGTGTCCGCCACGCCGCAGCCGCAGATGCCCGGCGCCACCTTGAGCGGGTCGTTGGGGCAGCCGTCGAGGCAGTTGAGCGTGCCGTCGCCGTCGGTGTCGGGGCAGTCGAGCCCCACGAACTTCGAGGCGTCGTCGAGGTTGAGCCAGCCGACGTTCTCGCCCCACGCGAAGCCGCGCAGGAACATGCTGCCGATCACGACGCCCTGCGTCGTGCCGTTGGCATCGCGCCAGTTCATCCAGCCCGTGTTTTCCTGCCCGCCAAACTTCTGCGCCGGCGCCACGTTCGACTGCGCCAGCGCCAGCCCTGCGAGTGCCAGCACGAGGCACGCCGTGAGAGAGAGGAGCTTCATGGTGCGCTTCCTCGCGTGGCCTAGAAGGTGAAGTTGGCGTTGGAGTCCGAGGAGCCGAGCGAAGAGGCTCCGGTGTTGCCGAGGATCGCTGCGCTGGCGCTCGTCAGCACGATCGGGCCGACGGCGTTGCCGGCGATGATGTCCCAGTTCGTGGTGTTGCCGCCGCAGGTGTTGCGAGTCACGAAGTTGCCGGCGAATTCGATGTCGATGCCGCGGTCATTGTCCGTGCAGCTGTTGCCTTCGATGCGCGCATCCGAGGAGAGAGCGTGGATGCCAGCGCCGTCACCGTTGTGGCCGTTGCTGTCGCAGAGATTGCCCTGAATGAAGGCGTCCGATCCGACGCGGATGCCGTCTCCGGGGTTGAAGACGGTGGTGCACCCGAGGACCCTGCAGGCACTGCTCGCGTCGATCCCGACGACAGTGTAGTTGGAACTGCAGTTGGAGATGACGACGCTCTGGGCTGCATCGATGCCAGCGATGTCGCAGTAGTTCACCACGCAATCGGTCACGCTGCCGCCGTAGTAGACGCTAATGCCGTTCCCGCCAACGCTGCGCACGACGCAGTTGCGGATCACGAAGTTGTCGTAGCACGCAATTCCATTGCCGGTGTTGGAGTACACCTTCAAGTCTTCAACGGTTCCAACATTGGGGAGACCGCTCACGAAATCGACTCCATCCCCGCCAAGGCCGTGGATGGACCCGTTGCGCACGCTGTGGCCGGACCCTGAGCCCACGATGCCGTCGAGGGAGCCTAAGCCGCCGGAGATCTCGAACCCGTTGAGGTCGATGGACACATGGTCGTTGGCGATCTCGATGCCGTGCTTGCCGACGCCGACGAACAGGTTGCCGGTCAGGTAGTAGGAGCCTGACGGGACGATCTTGTAGACCGAGTTCGCATCGCCCGGAGTGTTGGTCGCGTTGAGGGCAATGCGCGGCTCGACCTCGGTCAGGCGCTTGCCCGTCTCGGCGACGGCGCCCGGGGGCGGGTTGAGATCGCCGACTGCGAGGATGGCGGCGGCGGCGGCGACGGCGAGCGGAGTGGCGGCGGAGAGCAGGGTCGCGCGCTTCATGGGCGGGCGAGGAAGGTGATCCGCCCCGGCCCGCCTGCGTTCCACCAAGACGCGGCCAAAGCTGAAAAAAGGTCCGGTCTGGGGCGCGGACGCGTCCCCAAACCCGCTTCGACCCTCAGCGCAGGTCCGAATTTGCGATCGAAGCGCCCACTTCGGGGCGCTCCGCCTCACCCCGCGGTCCCGAAGAAGCTCGAGAGGGGGCCGAGGAAGAGGTGCAGGAGGGGCTTGAGCACCCCGCCGATGCCCTCGGCCACGATCGAGGAGACGGCCAAGGTCGTGAGCGTCGCCTCGCTCCACTTCAGCCCGCGTCCCAGCACGATCCACATCAGGAACCCGCCGACGAAGAAGGCGAGGCTCAGCGCGGGGGCGAGCACGAGCCCGAGGCCGACGCCGGTCGCCTCCGGCAGCCACTTGCGCACCGCGGCCACGTTCTCGAGCAGCGCGTAGAGCACGCCGACGACCGCGCCTCCGAGCAGCCAGCTCGTCGCGCCCTCGGGGAGCGCGCTGAAGCCCTTATCGAACACGTTGGCGCTCTCCGCCCAGATGCGCGCCACGGGCGAAGGCATGCTCTCGAAGCGCTGCTTGTCCGACAGGATCCAGTCGAACATCCACGCCGAGATGAACGCGCACGGCACCACGGTCAGCGTCTGCGTCCAGAACTGCCAGCGCGACGGCACGCGGAACGCGCGGCCGTAGACCATGTCCGAGGTCAGCAGGCTCGCCTGCGCGCCCGAGCCCGACACGAAGCCCGCGCCGGTCAGGTTCATGGCCGCCGACTTGCCGCCGAAGAGCGCCGTCACGCCCTGCAGCAGAATGCCCATCACGCGCGCCGGGTTGAAGTTGGTCTGCGCGGCCGCGCGCCTGGCGATGATGTTCTGGATCAGGCCCGCGATCACGACGAGCACGACCACCAGCACCATGTTGAGCGCGAAGCGCAGGTTGAGCACGAGCGCGCAGGCCACGAAGGCGGTGACGGCGAAGGAGAGGAGCAGCTTGGGGCTGAGCGGCGGGTCGGGGTCCTCGCTCTGGCCGCCGAGCGACACCATCGAGCGCAGGGCGCCAAGAATCGTGCGCCAGTTGAGCGCGAGCGCAGTCAGGCCCGACGCCACGAGGAAGCCCAAGCCCGGCCAGTAGAACTTGTGCGGCGCACCCTGGGGCTCGAAGCCGAGGAACTGCGCACCGAGCATCAGGAACAGCGCGCCGAAAAGGAAGCCGACGCAGGTCCGCATGCCCATTAGGTACGAGCCGCCAATGGCGAAGGGCGAGAGAGCGATCGCGCCGCCGATGGTCGCGAGACCACCGAGCGCGATGCCCGACGGCAGGAGCGCGAAGCCGTCCTCGTCGTTGAACACCACGTAGGCGCACAGTGCCACGAACGACACGACGAGAATCCAAGCCTGCCGCGGGTCACCCTTCTCGACGAGCGTGCGCACGACGGTCTCGACCGCCTTCGCGCCCGGCCACGGCAGGTCTTCCTTCAGGATCAGGAGCTGGCGCAGCGGGATCGCCATGGCGAGGCCCACGAGGCTCGACACGATGCCGAACAGCGTCATGTCGAGCACCGTGTAGGGCTCGCCCGTCATGGCCTTGGCGGCGTAGAAGTTCGAGATGAAGCCGAGGCTGCCTCCCGCGGAGCCCATGGTCGCGACGATCACCATCTCGGTGGTCGTGATGCGCTTGGCGCCGAAGGGCAGCATGAGCGCGAAGAAGAACAGCGCCGCGATCGTCGGCCCTTCCTCGATCACGCCGAACGACAGCGTCAGGTACGAGTTCATCGCGCACAGCGCGACGGAGAACAGGAGACCCATCACGACCGAGCGGACGGTGATCGGGGGCGTTCCGAGTTGCTGGCTCATCGGTCGAGGCTCCTGAAGATCTACTTGGCATTCGGATTGGGAGACATGGCCACGAGCAGCACCGCGCGCTCGCTCGACGCGTTCTCGACGCCATGGCTCTCGCCGGGCGCGGACCACGCGAGCTCTCCGGGCCCGAGCTCGCGCACCTGCGAGCCGAGCGACGCGCGCACGCGGCCCTCGAGCACGTAGTAGAACTTTGTCGCGCCCTCGTGCGCGTGCGGCTTCTGAGCCTGCCCAGGCTCGAGGCAATAGACGTCGCAGAACATGTGCGCCGTCTCGAATAGGTTGACCTTCTGCATCTTGTCCGCGGCAAAGCGGACGGCGGCGCGCGCGTCGACGAAGCTCATGTCGGGCAGGGTAGCGTCGGCGCAGGCTCTCGCTAAGCTGCCGCCGCGATGAAGCCGCTATCGAAGGCGCGCGGGCTGCCTCTGGTCCGGCGCGGGGTGCGCCACGGGACGCTCACGCCGACGGCGGTCGAGCCCGTGGGGCGCTGGAGCGAGCCACGCTTCCTCGCTGAGTGCGAGCGGCGCTGGGCCGGCGACCTGCCGATCGTGCTCCCCGGCGCCGTGGCCCCGTCGCTGCCGCGCTGGCGAGCCGAGATCGAGGCTGCGCTCGACCTCTTCGAGCGCGCGCGAGCGGGGGAGAGCTTCGAGTCGATGCTGCTCGAGCGCCTGAACCCGCGGCGCTTCGCTCCGGCCGGGGCCACGATCGACGCGGGCGACGCGCGGGAGTTCGAGAAGGTCTTCGTGCACGCGCTCGCGAAGCGCCGCACCGCCGCGCGCGACCTGTACGCCAAGCTCTCGTGGATCGCGCACGACGAGCGCGACAGCTCGCTGCGCATCCGCTTCTCATTCGGCTCCGAGGCGCTGCTCGACTGGCAGAAGGAGACGCGCCGCGCGCCGTGGTCCGAGGCCTACGCGGCCGCCGCCTTCCCCGAGTGCGCTGCGATCACCGGCCGCCGCCCGCTGGTCGGGCTCGTCGAGCGCCTGATCGGAACCGCGCCGCGCTTCTCGGAGCGCATCATCTACAACAACGCTCCCGGCGGCGGCGCGCACTTCCACCACGACGACGAGGAACACCAGCTCGGCGTGCTGTTCAGCCAGCTCAAAGGCGAGACCGCGTGGTTTGCGCTACCCAAGCGCCAGCTCGCGGAGTTCGTGGCCGAGTTCGCGCGCGGCCCGCTCGCGCGTCGCGCCGGCACCGCGCGCAAGGCGCTGCGCGCGCTCGACGACACGGGCGACGAGGAGCTCTCGCGGCTCCTCAACTCGACGCCGCGCTTCACGCGCGCGCTCGCGGAGGTCGGCACCTTGTTCCACTTGCGCGCCGGCGACTCGATCCTGCTGCCGACGCACGGTCCCGACGACACCTGCTGGCACGCCGTCTACGCGCTCGGCTCGCGCCCGAGCCTCGCGCACAGCTACGGCATCTTCGCCGCGCGCCGCTCGGTCAGGCGGGCAAGCCAAGGCGCGCGCGCACGAACTCGGTGAGCTGCGTGCCGAGCTCCTCGTCGGCGATGCTGCGCACGTCCTGACCGCCCGCGAGCATTCCGGCCGCGTAGTCCGGCCACGGCAGCGCGGCCTTGGAGAGCTTGGTGCATGTGCGCTCCTCGGGCTCGCGCAGCGCGAGCCGGTGCAGCTGCAGCACGAGGTCCTCGGCCGAAAACGACTCGCGCGAGACTCCGGCCTCGTCGAGCGCTCTCGCGGCCACGCCGAACACGTACCCCAGCGCCCAGCGCTCGCGCATCACCGGCCCGAGCTCCTGCGCGTTGCGCCCCTGCTCCTCGAGAGCTTCCTCGATCGGCATCAGCTGCATCGACAGCAGCCAGACCGCCGTCAGGAACGCGCGCGACTCCGCCTTCGCCGGCCGCTCGCGCAGCATGGTGTACGTCTGCAGCGCATGCACCGCGTAGGGCATCCGCAGGACTTCCGGATTCTCAAACGGATGGCTCGCCATGGGGGACACGCTCCTTCTCCCGTGAATCTAAAGGCTCCCGTCGGTCTGCGCAGCGACGGCATGTGTCATGCGGGACAGGTTGCGGGCTAGCATGGAAGCCTTCCCTTTTTTTCCGAGAGGAGCGAGTGCGAGTGTCCCCCCACGACGAGAGCGAGCGGCTGCAGGCGGTGGCGCTGAGGAAGCTCGATGCGGAGTGGGAGCGCTGGAAGACGATGTTCGAGGTGCTGTCGAGCTCGCAGGGCGAGCTGGCCTCGAAGCGACTGGCGGAGGAGCCGCGCGCGTACATCGAAGGCCGCGTCGTCTCCGCCTACGAGACGGGCTCCTCGGCCGAGGCGAAGAAGTGGGTCCAGCGCAACAAGGCGCTGACCGCCGCGTCAGCGGCTGCGGTGCTCGCGCTGCTCGGGGGCATCGACTTTTCATAGAACTTCGCACTCGACGCGGATGCTGAGCGTGGCAAGGCCGAGCAAGCCAACACGGCGCCGAATGAGAAGGTGGCGGAGCTGAAGGTTCAGTCGCGCGAACAGCAGTCGCGCGGCCTCGCGCAGGAGCTGGCGCGCTTGCGAGCGCAGTGCCGCACGACGGATGGTCTCGATCGTCTGGGCCAGCCCGCATGGCGGTGGTGGCTCGACGAGGCCGACCGGCTGCTCGACGGCCGCGAGGAAGACCTCGCCCGAGGCATCGAGTGGTCTCCCGGCCGCAAGGACGTGCAAGCGAAGCTCGCGGAGCTGCGCCACGAAGCAGACGAGAGCGATGCTGCGAGCTTGGAAGCCGCGCTTGCCGGGCTGGAGACGGAGCTGGCTTGGCTGGAGTCGATGCGTCGAGCTGCGCACGAGTCGAATCGCAGCGAGCGCGCGCAGGGGCTGTGGGCGGAGGCGATCGAGGGGATCGCGCGGGCGCCGAAGTACGTTTGCCAGCGCTGGCCGAGCGGAGAGCGCTTGACGCCGCAGGCGGGTCTCTTGCCCCTTGGCGAGAACCCCGCGACGGGCCTGTGGGAGTTCGTGCACTTGCAGTCGGGGACGGAGCCGGTGCTGGGTGCTGACGGTCGCGCGCAGCGCAGCCCCGAGGGTCACCTGACGCTCACGCCGGAGACGGGCATGGTGCTGGTGCTGTTGCCCGGCGGCCGCGTGCCGAAGCCGGACTCCGCCGAGCAGGACCAGGCGGACTGGCTCACGTCTGTCGACCTCGCACCGTTCTTCTTGTCGAAGTACGAGCTGACGGCGGAGCAGTGGGATCGCCTGTCGCTGCGGCGAGGCTACTCGTACACGGACGGCAAGTCGCTGACGCCCGCGAACGAGATCTCTTGGGAGGACATCACGCTGATGTGGGCTCGGGAGCTTGGCTGGTGCGACTTCCCGAGCGAGCTGCAGTGGGAGTATGGGTGTCGGG
>SXKQ01000055.1 GCA_005778045.1 Planctomycetia bacterium | reverse complement strand
GCACTGCGCGCCGCACTCGACGATGTGACCCGCGATCGTGCCGGCCGCCAGCAAGTCGTACTGGTCGCGCTTCCATCCAAACTCGTGGATCAGGGGTCCGAGCACGAGGCCGGGGTCGGTGCCGCGGCCGGTGATCACGATCTGCGCGCCGGCATCGAGCGCTTCCGCGGTGGGGAACGCTCCGAGATAGACGTTGGCGCTCGAGACGCCCGCGCGCACGCTGGCGAGCGGTGCGCCGCTGTCCATGTTGGCGAGCGTCTCGCCGCTGGCCAGCAGCGCGTCGAGCTCGCCGTAGATGTCGTCGCCCTCGACGACCGCGATCTTGACGCCGTGGAAGCCCCGCTTTCGCAGCACCGCGAGCGTGGCGTCCTTGCAGGCCATCGGGTTCACGCCACCCGCGTTGGCGACGACCTTGATGCCCTTGGCGACGAGGTCAGGCGCCGTGCGCTCGATCATCTTCACGAAGTCGGTCGCGAAGCCCTTGGAGGGATCGCGCAGCCGCTGCTTCTGCAGGATGCTCATCGTCACCTCGGCCAGATAGTCGAGCGTCAGGTAGTCGAGCGGCCCCTCGCGGCACAGGCGGATCGGCCCGAGCAGGGAGTCGCCCCAGAATCCCTGACCGTTGGCGACGAGCACCTTGTCCTTGCGCGGCATCGGATGGTCCTTTCGAACGCGAGGATTCTAGCCGCGCGAGCGGCGTCCCGTTCCGCGCGAGCCGGTATCCGGCGTAGATTGGCACCGTGCCGCTCCCGCTTGTCCTCGTCACCGGCTTTGGTCCCTTCGAGGACCGCCGCCACAACCCCAGCCGCGCCGTGGCTGCCGCGCTCGAGCGCGAGCCGCCGCCCGGCCTGCGGGTACGCTCGCGCGAGCTGCCGGTGAGCTTTCTGGCCGCGCCGCGCGAGGTGGAGCGTTTCGTCGCGCGTCATGCGCGCTCGCGCCCCGTCCTCCTGCTCGGTCTCGGCGTGCAGCGCGAGGGCTACTTCCGCTTCGAGCGGCGCGCGCGCGGCCGCTACACGACGCGCCGCGTCGACAACGACGGCACGGTGGGGGCGAGCCTCGGCTCCCGAGTCGGACCGACCCTGGGCACGACGCTCGACGTCCGCAGGCTTGCGCGCCTCCTGCGCGAGGCAGGGGCGGACGACGTGCGCGTCTCGAACGACGCCGGCGGCTACGTCTGCGAGCGCACCTACCACGCGCTGCTCGAGAGCGCGGCGAAGCGCGACATTCCCGCGCTCTTTCTCCATGTCCCGCCCGCGAAGGACGTGCCGTCGCGCGTGCAAGCGCGGCTCGTGCGCGCGTGGCTCGCGGCTCTCGCGCCTCAGGAGAGCGCGATGCGCGGCCGTTCGTCCGGCGTGTCCGGGCGCGCGGCAGCGAAGGCGCGGAAGTCATCGACGAAGGGCCGCAGGTCGAGGCCCATGTAGTCGCCGCGCGACTCGCGCGCGACACGCTCGAGCCTCCCGAGGCCATTCGCGGAGAGCTTTTCGAGGCCGGCGGGTTGCCGCATTGGGATCTTGAGGCAGGCGGCGGAGCACTGGATCAGTCCCTGCAGGAAGTCCGCCTGCAGCGCATCGTGCTTGGCGGAGTGCCACAGGCCTTCCCAGACCTCGTGAGCCTCCCAAAAGAAGCCCGCGTTGTAGAGGTCGACGCCGAAGAGGTAGTCCTCGTTCTCGCTCCAGTGCGCGGGCTCGAAGTAGGGCGCCGGCGGCTCGCGCTGGCCGGTGTAGCTGTGGCCGCGCGGGTCGCCGGTGGGGTGCGGGTCGCGGCCCGGCAAGTAGGCGTAGGGCGGAAAGGCGCGCGCGGGGGCGTAGCGTTCGCTCACGGCGCGAGCTCGACCACGGGGTTGTCGACGGCGAGCGAGCCGTACTTCACGTACACGCCGGCGTGGGTGCGCGACGTGCGCGCGATCGGCAAGCGCAACGGGAACGGGCCTTGGCCCGCGACCGTGACCTCGATCGAGTTGTCCGGGAATACGCGCGCGGCGAGGTCGAAGGGCTCGCCGTTCTTCGGGCGCAGCGGGAGGTTCACGGTCGCGGTGGTGGTGTCCGTGACCCCGCCACCGGAGCCGAATACGAGACGCTTCAGGTTCAGGCGACCCTCGTGGTCGAGCGTGATCACGGCCCAGTCGCCCTTGGGCATGCCCGCGATCACGAGGCCGTGGTGCGACCCGAGCTTGGGCTCGCCCTGCAGCGTGACGCGCGCGCGCACCTCGTACTCGCCGTGGAGCTCGACTGCGGTGCAGATACGGCCCACGGGGCGCACGCCGTCGATCGTGACGCGCTCGCTCGAGCTCGAGAAGCCCGTCTCGAGGTTGGTGAAGATCGTCTGCCACGAGCCGGGGACGCCGGCGAGCTTCTGCAAGTTGCCGCGCAAGAGACCTTTGTCACGCGCGAGGCTGCGCAGCTCGGCCGAAAGCTCACCGAGTGGGCCGCTGGTGTCGTCGAACGAGACCGAGGCTTGCCGAGCGAGCGTGTAGGCGCGCAGGGTCAGGTCCGTCTTCGCCTTGCGGTAGTCCTCGACGAGGATCTTCGCCGTCCGCGCGAGCGCGCGCACCTTGGCGCGCGCGGCGACGAGCCGGTTGTTCTTCTTGTCGAGCTTCGCGAGGCGCTTGGAGAGTGCCTCGATCTCCTCTTCGCTCGCTTCCCACGCGCCGTCGGCGGCGAGCTCGAGGAGCTTCTCCAGCAGCGGCGCGGCAGCTGCCGGCTCCCCGATGCGCTCGAGCAAGTCGGCCTGCGTCAGCAGCACCGAGGCCGCGGGCTCGAGCGGGTCGTCGATCTTCGTGCGGATGTACTCGAGGTGGCCTAGCGCACGCCGCAGCAGCTCCTGCTCGCTCACCTTGGCCGTCTTCGAGCCCGCCACGGCCTTCGCGGCCGCGAGGTAGCGCTCGACCTCTTCCATGCGCAGCGCGCGGCGGTTCTGCGCGAACTGCAGCGGGTGCACGTGGTCGAGGATCCAGCGCCGCCACTCCGCCTCGAAGTGCTCGAAGGTGCGATGGCCGCGCGGCGAGTCGGGGCCGAGGAATACCTCGTCGAAGGCCGCGCGCGAACCCTTGTCAGCGCGCGTCACGAGGTCGCGGTAGTGCTCGTACAGAGGACGGAACGAGTACTCGAGCGTGGCGGGGTTCTCGTACTGCTGAAGGAAGTACACGAGGCCCCAGCCCCACGGGTAGTACTCGCCGGCGTAGGAGCCGGGCGAGTCGTAGTTGACGACGTCCGCGAGCGTGGGACCGCCGCCGGAAGTCAGCATGCGGTAGAGGTGCGAGAGGCGCCCGTGCGCGGCATCCGGCCAGAGCACGGTGCCGTCCGCCATGGCCGTCGCGCCCTCGAAGAAGGTCGCGGTGCCCTCGTTGAGCCACGCCGGCGGCGCGCCGCGCGCGAGCATCGTCATGAACTGGTGGCTGGCCTCGTGGAACAGGGTCTCGACCATCTGGTCGAGCGAGCTCGTGTCGCTGCGCGTGTCGTAGGCGTGCACTTCCCACTCGCCTGGCGACCACCAGCCGGCGGGACGGCTCGATCCGCTCCAGCCCGCGAGCATCTGCTCCTGCGACGCATGGATGTGGATCGTGGCCTTGCGCGGGGTGAAGCGCGTCGTGTCGCCGTCGAAGTAGATCTGCACGTAGGACGCGTAGATCTGGTCCATGGTGCGGCCGAGCAGCTCGGACACGGCGGGCTCGAGGTGCGCGACGAAGCGATAGTGCTGGCTCTCGAGCGTGAGCTCGGGCCAGCCCTCCGGCGGTCGCGCGCCGCCTTTGGCCTCGAGGTCGACCTCTTCCTCGCTGGAGCGGATGCGCGCGGCGAGCTCCAAGATCGGCTCGCGCGCCACACCGCGGGCGAGCGGCAGGGCGCGCTCGCAGAACTCGAGCGCGCGCTCGCGCTGGCCTTCCGACTCGAGCACGACCGCCGCGTCGAACAGCTCCTTGGCGCCCTTCTTGTAGAGCGCCTCGCGCCGCGCGAGCAACGGGTCGAGCTCCAAGAGCCGCTTGCGCAGCTTGGCGGCCTCCTTGTCAGTCTCGGGGAGCGGCCACCAGGCGCGCTCGAGGAAGTGCGCGGCCTCGTCCCTGCGGCCGAGCTTGGCGAAGGCCTGCGCGAGCAGGTCGTCGAGCGCGGCGCTCGAGGGATGGAAGCGCAGGTGCTCCTCGATCGTCGCGGCGACCTCGGACCACTTCTGCGCGAGAGCGAGCTCCTTCGCGGTCGCCAAAGCGTCGCTGGCGGCACCCGCCCAGGGGGCGAGCACCGCCAGCATGACCGCGCCGAGCCCCCGACGGAGGAGGACGGCGATACCCATCGGAAGCCTAGTTGCGGCTGACGTCGAGCTTGATGTCCATGGTGCCCGACATGGCCATCTGGTTCTCGATGGTCATGTTCTGGCCCTGAGCCGAGACGGCCATGCCCATGTCGATGCCGACCTTGGACTTGCCGCTCAGGGTGAGCATGCGGATCTGGCCGGCGGCGGCATCCCACAGGACTTGGCCTTCGGCCTCGAGGGCGAACTCCATGTCCATGTGCTCCACCTTCATCTCGCCCATGCCTTCCGGCATTTCTTGGGCCATCTCGGCCAGCTTGTCGGCCATGTCGTTGCTGCTCTCGATGTTGATCTTGAGCTTGATCACGGCGTAGATGCCGCCCTCGAGCTCCTGCATACCGACGTACTCGGCCGTGGCGGTGCCTTCGAGCAGGTCGCCGACGAGGTCGTTGATGTCTCCCATGGATTCCATGCCCGGCATCATTCCGCCGCCGGCGGCCTCGGGGTCCTCGGGGCGGATGCCGACGTCACCGCCGGGCATCAGCAGGGGCTTGAGGCCCTTGACGTCGATCTCCCACGTCGCGCCGACGGCGACTTCCGTGCCGGGGACGAGCACGGCGAGGTCCATGTCGAGGTCGAGGTTCTCGAGCAGGTCGGCCTCGCCCTCGCTCTCGTGGAAGCTCTTCTCGAAGGCGCTGTTCTCGGCGTCCCACTTGAAGGCCACGGTCTTGCCCTGCAGGGCGCTCGAGCCGGTCATCGACTGCTCCATGCCGCCCTCGGGCATCTGGGCCATCTCCATGGCGAAGCTCGACGCGCTGCCGAGCTTGTCAAAGGTGCGGCGCAGCTCCGTGATCTTGCCACCCTCGGCGGCCACGATCAGGTCGGTGACTTCGATCGTGTTCTCGGTCGTCATGTCCATGTCCATCTGCAGGTCCATGGGGAACGGCTGGCCGTTCATCGACATGTTCATCTCGTCGAGGGTCTGGTCCTGCTTGATGGTCCAGGCGCGCGAGACCTTGGTGCCGGCCTTGGGGCGGAAGGCGAGCGAGTCGCCCGGGGCGATGGTGGAGCAGAGGATCGGCGCGGCAAGGGCGGCGAGGACCAGGGTGCGGGTGCTGTTCATGATTCGGGTCGATCGGAGGGTCCGAAGTCCCTCGGCAGTTGGGGGTGAGCGCTGCCCGGCGAAACCCGAAGCCACAGGGGCCGGGCGAGGACGCGGGCAAGCCGCGGGAGAGTATCAACTTCCGAGCCACGCTCGGCGGTCGGCTGCCGAGGCTCGGGGGGGGGCTTGAGCGGAGACGCAGCGCCCTAGAACTGCCGCATGGGCGAAATTGGCACGCCATCACCTCGGCCGAGCCGTAGGCGTCAGCGCACCATCGGCGGCAGCAAGACCAATACGAGGGTCAGTGTGGCCGCGAGGGTCCCTCGGGAGGGGCGAGTAGAGGAGCGCTCGGGCTGCATGGGACGGACGGAAAGCCGCTGAGGCGCTCGAGGCAGCGCCTTCGGCTGCGATGATGGGACCTGAAAGTAAAAAGAGACTTCCTTTGCAGAGCCATTCTTGAGGCTTGATGCATCCTTTCTCCTATGATTTGGGAACCGCGGCGGCGCGCGCAGCGTCTGCACAGTGGGAAGGGGGGTCCAAGCTGCCGTCCGCTCCGCTGGGCGAGTCAGCGGGGAGGGTTGGCGCGGTCTCCGCCGAGGGCGGTCGGCCGGGGCTCAGGACCCGGCCGGCCGCCTGTTTTCTCCTGCCCGTCGCACCACGATGTGCTGGGAAAAGGACGTCGCAGTCCTATTCTCTTCCGGCCCCATGCCCACTCCAAACTCGCCTAACGCGTCCCCGACCGCCGCCCTCGCCCGGCCGAGCACCAAGATCGTCGCCACCATCGGACCGGCCTCCGAGGACCGGCTTGTGCAGCTGGTCGAGGCCGGCATGGCCGTGGCGCGCATCAACTTCAGCCACGGCAACGACGAGGACCACCGCCGCCGGGTCGGTAAGGTCCGCGCCGCGGCGCGGCTCACGGGCATCCCGATCGGCATCCTCGCCGACATCCAGGGCCCCAAGATGCGCCTTGGCAAGCTCGCCGGGGGCGAGCGGCGGCTCGAGCGCGGCGAGGATGTGCGCCTGATCGAGGGCGACGCCTCGACCGAAGCCGACCTGCTTCCGTTCAACTTCCAAGGCTTCAAGGGCTCGCTCAAGCCGGGTGACCGCGTGCTGCTCGCCGATGGCGTGGTCGAGCTCGTGACCCAGTCGGTCGAGGGCGACATCGTGCGAGCCCGCGTGCGTCGACCCGGCCCGATCGCCGACCGCAAGGGTGTCCACCTTCCGGACTCCTACCTGTCGCAGGAGCTGCCGACGCCCCAAGACCGTCGGCACATCGCGCTCGCGCAGGAGCTCGGCGTCGACTTCCTCGGCATCTCGTTCGTCTCGCGCGCCGATGAGATCGAGCGCATCCGCGAACTCGCCCCGCAGATGATTCTGGTCGCCAAGATCGAGCGCCGCACCGCGCTCGACAACCTGAAGGGCATCCTCGACGCCACGGACGGGATCATGGTGGCGCGCGGCGATCTCGGAGTGGAGACCGCGCTGGAGTCGCTTCCGCTGCTGCAGAAGAGCCTGATCACCGAGGCCCTCAGGGCCGGCAAGTTCGTGATCACGGCGACCGAGATGCTCGAGTCGATGGTGCACAGCTCGCGCCCGACCCGCGCCGAGGTCACCGACGTCGCCAACGCGGTGCTCGACGGCTCGGACGCGGTCATGCTCTCGGCTGAAACGGCCGTGGGTGAGTATCCGGTCGAGGCGGTCGAGGCCATGGGGCGCATCGCGCGCTCGGTCGAGACCAGCCAGCGCTACCACGAGCTGCCGCGCGCCGGCTTCCGCCAGAACGAGCCGACCTTCTCCAACGCGACGGCGCTCGCCGCGGCCCAGGCCGCCGAAGCGCTGTCCATTCACAAGATCATCTGCTTCACCGAGACCGGCAACACGGTGCGCCTGCTCTCGCGCTATCGCGTGAACGCCGAGATCATCGCCATGACGCCCAGCGAGCGCACCCTGCAGGCCATGACGATCCTGAGCCACGTCCGCCCGCTCCTCTGCGAACGTGAAACGAGCCTGGAGGACATGCTCCACGAGGCGCAGAACATGCTGGTCGAGCGGCGCATCTGCTTGCATGGCGAGGAGGTCATCTTCGTCGCTGGCGTACCGCCCGGCGTGTCGCGCTCGACGAACGTGATGAAGCTCCATCGCATCGGCGAGCCGGCGCGCATGCACTAGCAGAAGCGTCGCGTCGCGATTTTCGAGCGTTGACTCGGGCCCGCGGGATTTGCAGAGTCCACGGACCCCCCGATGCTTGAACTCTCCCTCGACCTGTTGCGGCGCAATCCGCTGAAGAAGATCCTCGACACGGAACGGCGCATGCGCGAGAGCACGCCCCAGACTGCGCGGGTAGTCTCGATTGCCAGCGGCAAGGGCGGCACCGGCAAGAGCGTGGTGTCGACGAATCTCGCGGTGCTGCGAGCGCAGCAGGGCGAGCGCGTCTTGCTCGTCGACTTCGACGCGGGGCTCGCCAACGACCACTTGCTGCTCGGACTCGCGCCGCAGTTCGACCTCGGCCACATCGTCGAGGGCCGCGTCGGTGCGCGCGAGGCGCTGGTCGCCGGGCCGCACGGGCTCAAGCTGCTCTCCGGCGGCGTCGGTCGCCACGGGCTCGCCAATCCGACGCGCCGCGAACTCGAGCGTCTGTTCAAGGCGCTGCGCCCGCTCGAGGACGAGTTCGACCTGATCCTGATCGACCACGGCGCGGGCATCGGCTACGCGACGCTCGCGCACCTCGCGGCGTCGACCTCGCTGCTGCTCGTCACGAGCCACGAGGTCACCGGCCTCTCCGACGCCTACGCGGTCTACAAGCGCGGCAAGATGGTCAACCCGGACCTGCAGGTCGGCATGGTGTTCAACCGGGTTCCGGACCGAGAGAGCGCGGAGGCGGCGTGGCAGCGCTTCCGCGATGCGTGCAAGCGCTTCCTCGGCAATGAACCCGAGCATGTCGGAGTCGTCCCGGCGGACCAGGCCGTGAGCGCGAGTGTCGACGCGCGCATGCCGGTGTGTCTCCACGCGCCGACGTCCCGCGCAGCGCACGCGCTCTCCTCTGTTGCGCGCTGGAATCGCATCCAGACGTCGCGTAGTGTTTCGCCATTCTTCGAGCGCGCGGCCCGCGCGCTCCGCTAACAGGCTCCCGTCCATCCCCACGCCGTGATGCCCCGCGCCTCCTCCCCGCGCACTGACACCGCGAACCAAACTCGTCGCATGCGTACTTACGCGCTAGCCAACCACAAGGGCGGTTCCGGCAAGACCACCACGGCGATTCACCTCGCGGGTGCGCTTGCCGCACGCGGTCGGCGTGTGTTGCTCATCGATCTGGATCCGCAGGCGCATGCCACGCTCGGGCTTTCGAGCGAGGCCGAGGACTCGCCCTGCGCGTTCGAGGTGCTGACGGGTGAGGTGCGCGCGCTCGACGCGCTGCACGCGGCTCCGGGCGGAATCACGCTGATTCCCGGTCATGCGCGACTCGCGGAGTTCGAGGAGCGCGCCGCGCGCGAGCTGGGTGCGGAGGGCGCGCTGCGGCGCGCGCTCGCGCCGCTCGCCGAGCGCTTTGACGACTGCCTGCTCGACTGCCCGCCGCGCGCCGATGGCCTGCTCACTGCCAACGCGATCCGCGCCTGCGACACTGTGCTCCTGACCGTCGAGACCGGCGCGTTCGCGCTGCAGGGTGCGCTCAAGGCGCAGGAAATCGTCGACGAGACGCTCGCCGCCGCGCGCCACGCGCCGGAGCTGCGCGTGGTCGCCACGATGTTCGATCGCCGCCTGCGCATCGCGCGCGAGGTGTTGATCGCGATGCAGGCGCGCTTTGGCGAGCGGCTGTTCGACACCGCGATTCGCTCGAGCGCACGGCTGCGCGAGGCGGCCGGCGCGGGCGTACCGATTCAGCTTCTCGCGCCGCGCTCGTCCGCGGCGCAGGACTTCGCGGCACTCGCCGACGAACTCGCCCTCTCTCCGGTGGGAGCCTAAACGGCGTACAAACCCTCAGGAACCCGATAACTATGGACTCGCTGGCTCTGCTCTGCAATCTGTACGGCCAAGGCCCGGTCACGCTGCGTCGCCTGCGCGAGGCTGGCTGTAGCACCTGCGATGACGTGTTGTGCCTCGAGCCCACCAAGCTCGCGCGCGCGCTCCGCACCCGTCGTCCCGCGGCCGAGCGCTTCCAGCGCGAGGCGCGCGAGCTCGCGGCCCGCGTCGGCGTGCTGGGTGGTCCGGCGCCGGCGATCGAGTCGAGCGAACTCGCGGAGTTTTCCCCGCCCGTCGCGCAAGTTCAGGAGCCCGAGCTCGAGGCGCCGACTTCCGTCGCCGGGGACGGCGGTGAGCAGCTGCGCACCGAGCTGCTCGACGGCCTCGACTCGACCCTGTGCATGCGTCTGCGCTCTCTCGGCATCGAGCGCGTCGAGGACCTCGCGCGCGCGGATGCGCTGGAGCTCGCGCGCTCGCTCGAAGTGCCCGTCACGCGCGTGGTGCGCCTGCAGTTCCTCGCCCGCCGTGTCGCCGATGCGCGTCCGGAGCCCGAACTGCGCACGTTCACGCTCATGCCGCGCCGCTCCCAGCTCTCCGCTGCGCGCTTCTCGCCCGCGGAGCCCGTGGGCGAGCTCGCCCCGCTGGCAGAGGAGGAGCGGATGGAGGCTTGGGCGCGGGAACGGGCGCTCGAGCCGGTCCTGATCGCCGCGCTGGCCGCGGAGCCTGAGCCGAATTCGGCCTCGGGCCTGGCCTCGCCCACGGCCGGGTCCTTCGGGACGAGCTCTGCGACGCCGGGCGAAGCCGCTGCGGACGATGCGGCGGCCGGGCCCTTCGCCTGAGCGCGCGGAGAGCGCGATTCCGGCTCCCCGCGGACGGCGTGCTGTGCGAAGGTGACTGGAGCCGGAGCCACGGATAGGGCTCTGGATTCCCCGTGACGATCTTCCCCAGCGCTCTTGCTCTCGTCGCGCTGTCCGTGCTCGCTATCGCGCGGCAGGAAGGTCCCGTCGCGCCCGACGGTCGCCGCGGTTTCGGTTCGCGCGCCCAGCTTTCGGAGGTGCTGGCGACGGTGCGCTCGACGCGCGACGCGGAGCGCGCGTTGCTGGCGGAGCTCGACGGCCTGCCGAGCGAGTTGTCGGTGCTCGTGGCTGGAGCGATGGAGCGCTATCGGGAACGTGGCTACCTCGCCCTGCTCGACCCGTCGCGCGAGGCGGCGATGGCCGACGTTCACCGCGCGCTTGAGCTGACGCTCGGGGATCCGCTCGTCGGTCTTGCGGGTGTGGAGCTCAGCGCGGAGCTGCGCGCCCGCCTCGTCTCGGACCTACGGCTGCGCCTGCGTAGGCAAGTGACGACGTCGCTCGAGCTCGAGTCGCGCGAGCTGCGACGCGGACTGGCCGTGCTGCGGGGCGCGACCGACGGCTTCGTCCTGCTCACGCCGGACGAGGCCATGATCATCGCGGCGCGCATCGACCTCGCCGCGAGCTTCCTGCGTGCGATGCGCAACGACCTGCGCGCGCTGCGGCAGGGCGGAGACGAGGCCGAGATCGTGCGCCGCGCCGCAACATTGCTGGCACTGGCGCGCGCCTCCGAAGGCGAGCAGGTCCGTCGCGCGGGCCTCGCTCGCGAACTCGAGACGCTTGCGAGCTTCGAGGACGCCATGTCGGCCGTCACATTTACGGTGCGTCTGCGAACGTCCTGTCACGAACTGCTCGACTGGCGGGCGCGGATCTTCTCGGAGTCGATTGCGCTGCGCGACGAGGCGCTGCTGTGGCTGCCGGACTCTGACGTCGCCAAGCAGGCTCCACCGGACGTCCAGAAGCTCTCGCGCAGCGAGCGCATGCGTGGTGCGCGGCTGCGGGCGCAGCAAGCGCTGGCGCTCGATCCGCTCGATCCGGACGCGGTCTGGGCGTACGCCCACGCGACGGACTTCCAGTTCGGGATCGTCGAGTCGCGCGCGTGGTATGACCGTTTTCTCGCGCTGCGCGGAATTCGTTCGCACGACCATCGGACCTACGCCGAGCGCAAGCTCGAGCTGCGCGAGCGGGAGGCGCTCGACACGGTTCAGCGCGGCCTCTACGGCGGTCCCGGAACGGCCGATACGACCGGCCAGCGTCGCTGAGCCGCGCCGCGCGAGCGGTGCTTCAGTCGATCGGCTATCCTCCAAGGCGCGCGCGGTCCTCCGCTCCAAGGCCCTGGTTCGTCGGCCCCACGCGCTCCCCAAGGCCCCGTCGATGTCCTCCGCTCCGACTCGCAGCTCTCTCGACTTCCTCGTCGCCGCCGCGCGCTCGCGTCCCGCCGACGATCCGATCTTCGCGCTCAACGCGGAGGCCCAGCGCCGAGCGAAGGCCGGCGAGTTGGTCGTCAACGCCACGCTCGGAGCGCTGATGGAGGACGACGGGAAGCTGGCCGTGATGCCCTCCGTGTCCGAGGCCATGCGCGCGGTTGATGCGCGCCGTGCCGCGGCGTACGCGCCGATCGCCGGCGAGACGAACTTCCTCGCGTCCGTGATCGCGGACCTGTTCGGCGCGAGCGAGCTCGCGCGTGCCGCGACGGCCGTCGCGACGCCCGGCGGCACGGGCGCGCTGCACCACGCGATCGTCAACGTGCTCGAGCCCGGGCAGGCGCTGCTCACGACCGAGTACTACTGGGGTCCGTACCACACGCTCGCCGAGCACACGCGCCGGCGCGTCGAGACGTTCCGTATGTTCGGCCCCGACGGTCGCTTCGACGCTCAGGACTTCGAGCGAGCGCTGTCGGCCCAGATCGCGGCGCAGGGACGCGCGCTCGTCATGCTCAACTCGCCTTGCCACAACCCCACGGGCTACTCGCTCGACGACGCGGAGTGGACCGAGGTCGTGCGCATCGTGCGCGCGGCGGCCGAGCGCGCGCCGGTGGCGCTGCTCGTCGACCACGCCTATGCAAAGTTTGGCGGGCCGGGAGCGGAGCGCTGGGTCGAGCACGTTGCGAAGCTCGCGGGTGAGGCGCTGTTGCTCGTGGCCTGGACTGCCTCCAAGACGTTCGCGCAGTACGGCGCACGCATCGGCGCGCTGGTCGCCGTGCATCCCGACGTGGAGACGCGCCGCCGCATCGGCAACGCGCTCTCGTATTCGTGCCGCGGCACGTGGTCGAACTGCAACCATGCCGGCATGCTCGCGATCGGCTCGATCCTCGCGGATTCCGCGCTGCGCCAGCGCGCGGATGCCGAGCGTGCGCAGCTCGTCGCGCTGCTCTCCGAGCGCGTGCGCGCGTTCAACACGGCGGCCAGCGCGGCCGGTCTGCGCTACCCGCGCTACGAAGGCGGCTTCTTCGTGTCCGTGTTCGCGCAGGATCCCGAGCGGGCGGCCGCGCGCATGCGCGAGCTCGGCGTATTCGTGGTGCCGATCCAAGGTGCGGTGCGCGTGGCGTTGTGCTCGACTCCAGCGCGCGACATCGCGCGTCTCGTCGACGCGCTCTCCGAAGGCGTGAAGGTCGCGAGGTGAATCCCATGCAGGACGTGTCCGTGATGAAGGAGTCGCGCAGGCGCGAGCCGGGCAGTGGCTGGGAACTCGAGCACGGCTACGGTCCGAAGGTGCACATCCTCGACAACCTGTACCTCCTGACGGCGCTATCGAAGCTGTCGGGGAAGCGCATCCGGCATCCCGAGATGACGGCCACGCTGCGCCGCGTGTACCAGATCATGCTGGCGAATGTCGCAGGCCACGACCTGCCGTGCGTGCGCACCGAGGAACCGACGCGCATGCAGGACCTGCATCCGGCGGAAGGCGTCTATCGCGGCGACGTGCTGGATCCCGCGACGCGCATCGTGATCGTCGACATCATTCGGGCGGGCATCGTTCCGAGTCAGGTGTGCTTCGAGATGCTCACGGCCGTGCTGCCCGACGAGAACATCCGTCTCGATCACCTCAACATGGCACGCAAGTCGGACGCCGCGGGCCATGTCGTCGGAGTCGACCTCTCGGGCTCGAAGATCGGCGGCACCGTCGATGGCTCGATCCTGCTCCTGCCGGATCCGATGGGCGCGACCGGATCGACGACCATTCGCGCCATCGACCAC
This sequence comes from Planctomycetia bacterium, assembly GCA_005778045.1. The sequence goes on along the minus strand of SXKQ01000055.1, from coordinate 4,186 downwards.
TACCGTCGTAACCATGGCAAGCCGTCGCGCGTGATCGCGATGCCGATGATCGCCACGCCGGAGTACCTGCGTGCGGTGCTCGATGCCGTCGAGGACGTCGTGATCTACACCGCGCGCCTCGACCGCGGGCTCTCGAGCCCCGAGACGCTCGCGCGCCTGCCCGGTGAGCGCTGGAGTGAGGAGCGCGGACTCAATGCGCACGGCTACATCGTTCCCGGCGCCGGCGGCATGGGCGAGGTGCTCAACAACTCCTGGTGCTGAGCGCGGCCGAGCCCCCCGATGCTCGAACTCCTGCTCGATGCAGACGTCTACGCGCCGCAGCCGCTGGGGCGGCGCAACCTGCTCGTCGGCGGCGGCAAGATCCTGTGGATGGGCGAGGACGACCTCGAGCTCCCGGACGCGTTACCCGCCAACATCGTCGACCTCGGCGGACTCCGGCTGGTGCCTGGTTTCGTGGATTCCCACGCGCACATCGTCGGTGGCGGTGGTGAGGCGGGCTATGCCAGCCGCGTCCCCAGCGTTGCGTTCTCGCGCTTCACGCGTGCGGGCATCACGAGCGTGGTCGGACTGCTCGGCACGGATGACTGCGTGCGTACGACTGGGCAGCTCGTCGCGGGCGCGCGCGCGCTGTGCGAAGAGGGTCTCTCGGCGTGGTGCTGGACCGGTGGCTACCACCTGCCGCCGACGACGCTCACCGGCAGCGTGCGCGGCGACATCGTGCACGTCGATCGCGTGATTGGCTTCGGTGAGCTCGCGCTCAGCGACCACCGCTCGAGCCAGCCGACGCTCGACGAGTTCCTGCGCGTCGCGTCGGAGTGCCACGTGGGCGGGCTCATGACGGGCAAGGCCGGCGTGCTGCATCTGCACATGGGCGACGGCGCGCGCGGGCTCGAGCTCGTGCGCAAGGCGCTCGAAGGCTCGGAACTTCCGGCGCGCGTGTTCCACCCGACGCACGTGAACCGCAAGCGCGCGCTGTTCGAGGAGGCGCTTGAGCTGGTGGACGATGGCGTCACGATCGACATCACCGCATTCCCCGTCGAGGAAGGCGAGGACGCGTGGAGCGCGCCGGACGCGCTCACGCGCTATCTCGAAGACGAACTGGAACCGACGCGCGTGACCGTGAGCTCGGATGCAGGTGGCTGCCTGCCGCACTTCGACGAGCATGGCCGCATCGCGCGCTGGGGAGTGGGGGAGCCTGCGTCACTCGCGGACACGCTGCGGGAGATGCTCGCGCGCGGCTGGCCGCCCGAGTGCGTGCTGCCCGCCTTCACGTCGAACGTCGCGAGCGCGCTGCGACTCTCGGGCAAGGGCCGCGTCGAAGTGGGCGCGGACGCAGACCTCGTGGTGCTCGATCCCGAGCATCGCGTGCGCGATGTGATGGCTCTGGGGCGTTGGCTCGTGCGAGAAGGGCAGGCGCTCGTTCGCGGGCGCTTCGAGTAGGCCGCTACACCTGCCGTGCTGCTCCCCGCGCTCCTCACCGCGCTCGTCGCGCCGTTACCGCCGCAGTCTGTGCCGGTGCCGGAGAGTCGCGTGCACAGGATCACAACTTCCGAGCGCTGCCCGGCCATCGACGGTGACCTGTCCGACGAAATCTGGGCTGTGGCTGCCGAGCTCGGAGCGCTGGTGCAGGTCGAGCCGGTCCGTGGTGCAGCGCCGAGCGAGCCGACCGTGGTGAAGCTCTGCTATGACGAGAGCAATCTCTACATCGCGCTGTGGTGCGATGACTCCGACCCATCCGGCATCCGTGCGACGCAGATGCAGCGCGACGCGAACCTCGACCCGGACGATCGCGTCGAGATCCTGATTGACCCGTTTCTCGACCGACGTAACGCGTTTTGGTTCCAGATCGGCGCCGCGGGCTCGCTCGGGGACGCGCTCGTCACGCGCAACGGCGCCAGCTTCAACAAGCCCTGGGATGGCATCTTCTACGGCCATGCGCGCATCACGGAGCGCGGCTGGCAGGCGGAGCTCGCGATCCCTTTCGCGACGATCAACTTCGATCCGCGGCAGACGGCGTGGGGCTTCAACGTGCGGCGCTTGATCCGACGCCGCACGGAAGAAGCGCGCTGGGCGAGCCCGGATCCGCGCATCGCGTTCTTCTGGGTCGCGAATGCGGGCACGCTCACGGGGCTGGAGGGACTGCACCAGGGACTCGGTCTCGACGTCGTGCCATTCGCAGTCGGGCGGCTCACGCGCGACCACCGCAGCGACTCGAGCGGCGAGGATCTGCAGGCGGGCGCGGACCTCTTCTGGAAGATCACGCCCAACACGAAGCTTTCGGTGTCGCTCAACACCGACTTTGCCGAGACGGAGGTCGACGAGCGCCGCGTCAACCTGACGCGCTTTCCGCTGTTCTTTCCCGAGCGCCGCGACTTCTTCCTCGAGGACTCGGGTGTATTCCAGTTTGGTGGCGCGACGGACGTGATTCCGTTCTTCTCGCGCCGCATCGGTCTCGACCAGAACCGAGAGAAGGTGCCGATCGACGCTGCGGCGAAGCTCACGGGCCAGACGGACGGCTGGAGCTTCGGCGTGCTCGACGCGCAGACGGGGGACAGCGACACGCAGCAGGGCCGAAACCTGTTCACGGGGCGCGTCTCGCGCAACATCCTGTCGCAATCCGACGTCGGGGTGATCTGGACGAGCGGCGACCCCTCCTCCGGCGAGCGCGCCGACACCTACGGTGCGGATTTCAACCTGCGCACGAACGAGTTCCTCGGAGACAGCACCCTGCGCTGGAATTCCTACCTGCTGCGGAGCGACAACGCGGGCGACGGGGGCAAGGACTTGGCTTGGGCCGGGCGGCTTTCCTATCCGAACGATCAGTTCAACTGGAGCATCGGCACGACGACGATCGAGGAGGACTTCGACCCCAGGCTCGGCTTCGTCGCTCGCACGGGAATTCGCCGCCACGACGGCAACTACACGTGGCGGCCGCGGCTCAATAGCGACCTCGTGCGTCAATACGAGGCGCAAATCGAAGCGGATTGGGTGACCGGCATGGACGGCGAGACGCAGACGTTCGAGGCGGAGATCCAGCCCTTCGGACTGTATTTCGAGAGCAATGACTCCGTGCGCCTCGAGCTCGTGGCCACACGCGAGGTGCTGCTCACTCCCTTCGAGATTCAGGATGGAATCGAGGTCGCGAGCGGGGACTACAGCTACGACCGGGCGCGCATCGAGGCCGAGACGTCCGACCGCCGCGAGCTCTCCGTCGAGGCATCGTTCTCGGCGGGTGAGTACTGGGATGGCGACGCGATCGAGTGGTTCGCCTCGCTGGGCTGGCGTCCAAGCGGCCACTTTCTCGCCTCGACGGAGTGGGAACGCACCGAGGCGGACCTCGTCGACGGCTCGTTCACCGTCGACATCGCGCGCCTGCGCTTCGCCGTGTTCGCGAGCAACGACGTGTCGTGGACCAATTACGTGCAGTGGGACACGGTCAGCGAGGCTGTCGGCTGGAACAGCCGCCTGTGGTGGATCTTCCAGCCCGGGACGCAGGCCTTTTTGGTGTTGAACCAAGGCTGGTCGAGCGCGGGCCCGCACTTCGTCGGCACGACCACCGAAGTCGCGCTCAAGTTCGGCACGACCTTCCGCTTCTAGTGTCGAGCAAGGATCTCGGCGGCCTGCGAGCCGGGCGAGCTCGTGTCGAGCGCCTCGACGATGCGGCCGTCGGGGCCGATCACGTAGGTGTAGCGCGCGGGGAAGCGGTCGCGGCGCGAGCGCGCGGCGCCATAGGCGAGGGCGACGACGCGCGCAGTGTCGCTCAGCAGGCGGAAGGGGAACGAGAACTTCTCGGCGAAGGCGCGGTTGCGCTCCGGCTCGTCGAACGAGACGCCGAGCACCTCGATGCCGCGCTCTCCGTATTCGCGGGCTCGATCACGGAACCCGCAGCCCTGCAGCGTTCAGCCGGGCGTGTCGGCCTTGGGGTAGAACCACAGGACGACCGTGCGGCCCGCGAAGTCCGCGAGTCGCACGGTCGCTCCGGTGTGGTCGGGGAGCTCGAACGCGGGTGCACGCGCGCCGACGGCGAGCAACTCGCCGTGGCCCTGCAGGTGCAGGAACGAGAGCAGCTTGCGCAACGGTCCCATGGCCCGAGTCCTCAGGCTCCCGTGCTCGCGAGCGCAGGCTTGTCGTCCGGCGCATCGGCATAGGCCTCGATCGGCAGGCAGGTGCAGACGAGGTTGCGGTC
>SXKQ01000054.1 GCA_005778045.1 Planctomycetia bacterium | reverse complement strand
TCGGCCCTCGCTCTCGGTGCCGGGTCGATCGCGGCGCTCGCCTCGCGCGCGGAAGGCGGAGTGGTGCTGGTCACCGACGTCGAGCGTGCCAGCGAGACGCTGCAGGTCGAGCTGCTCTCCCTGTGGGAAGCGACGGGACGCGCGGGCTGCGCACGCTGGATCTTCCTGCTGCCCGATGCACCGGGGACGCTCGCGGCGCGCGGGGTGCTGCGTGCCGATCTCGCGCGTCGGCTCGAGCGACTCGCCTTGCGCGTGCCTTCGCTGGCGGAGCGACGCGTGGAACTCGTGCGCATCGTGCAGGCCTTGGTGCGGCGCTGCGCTGCCGAGGAGGGCGTCGCGGCCCCCACGCTCGACGACGAGGCGCTCGCGCTCCTGTGGCGCCAGCCGTGGCAGGGCAATGTGCGCGAGCTGGAGAACCTGCTGTTCAAGCTCGTGCTGCACCATCCCGGAGCCGAACTTGGACGCGAGGCGCTCGAGCGCACCGCGGGGCGGGCCGGTGTCGAGCTCCTGAGGCGCGCGAGCTCGCGCCAGTTCGATCCCGAGCTTCTGCGCGCGGCACTCGCCGCCACCGCGAATCTGCGCGGCACGATCAACAAGACGCGCGCGGCGCTGTATCTCGGCTGGGACCCCGACACGCTCGTGACGCGCATGGAACAGCTCGGGCCCATCGCCTCCAAGGCCGCCGGGGCCGACAGCGAGGACTGAGGGCGCGGGCGGCCGGAAAAGAGATCGGGGAGACCGTCCTTGCGAACGGGCTCCCCAAGTGCTTCCCAAGGGGGAAGTCCCCACCGACCTCCACGGCCCCCCCGGGCATGGCTGTCAGTGGGTGAGGCTTTGACCTCACACATGTCTATACGGTAGATCTGGCCGCGTTCCTGAGGGAAAGTCGAAAAAATGTTTCAAAGCGGCAACATTCCAGATGGCCGTTCTCACGATCGGCCCTGAAACGAGGCTCCGAAGTCCGTCCGAGGACACTTTCGACTCCCCAGCACGTTCTGCGGCGTGCTGAATATGAATCGCTCTAGGTCTGGGTGCGTCGGGGCGCAGGCTCGCTTGCAGCTGGCATGGGGGCCGGGATACTGCCCGGCAACCGCGGCCTTTCTAACCTCTGGCACGCGCGTCGCCCGTCCGGTCGCTCGCGGGCCGGGAGCGCCACGCCGGCCGGTTTCCATGAAGCTCTCCGACTTCGACTACGACTTGCCCGAGGAGCGCATCGCCCAGGCCCCGGTCGAGCCCCGGGACAGCGCGCGGCTGTTCGTGCATGACGTTCCGGGCGATCGCAGCGAACACCGGACGGTGCGCGACCTCGACCAGCTGCTCCGGCCCGGGGACCTGCTGGTGGTGAACGACACGAAGGTGCGACGCGCGCGGCTGGTCGGGGCCCGCGCAAGTGGTGGCGCGGTCGAGATGCTGCTGCTCGAGTTGCGACCGGACTTCGCCTGGCGTGCGCTGGTCCGTCCGGCGGCCAAGCTGCGCGAGGGTGAGCGGATCGAGCTCGAGGGCGGGCAGCTCGTAGCGCGGATCGGCGCTCGCGGCGCGGAAGGCGGGGAACGCTCCGTGCAGTTGCTCGACCCGCACACGGGCGAGCGCGCAAGCGAGGAACTCGTCGAGTCGGTCGGTCGCGCGCCGCTGCCGCCGTACATCCGTCGCCCGCGCGGCGCGGACCCTGCGGCGGAGCGCGACCGAGAGTCGTACCAGACGGTGTTCGCGCGCGAGCTCGGCGCCGTCGCCGCACCGACCGCGGGCCTGCACTTCACGCTCGAGCTACTGGCGCGACTCGAAGCACGCGGCATCGAGCGCACGAGCGTCACGCTGCACGTCGGCGAAGGCACGTTCAAGGGCGTGTCGGTCGAGGACGTCTCGCAGCACGTGATGCATTCGGAGCGCTACGAGCTGTCGCAGGCGACGGTCGACGCGGTCGAGCGCTGCCGCGCACGCGGGGGGCGCGTCGTCGCGGTCGGCACGACGAGCGTGCGCGTGCTCGAGAGCTGCGCGGCGGCGACCGGGCGACTTTCCGCCGGTCGCGGTGAGACACGGCTGTTTCTTGTGCCGGGTGCGCCGTTCCACGTCGTCGACGTGCTGATGACCAACTTCCACCTGCCGAAGAGCACGCTGCTGATGCTCGTCAGCGCCTTCGCGGGCCGCGAGCGCGCGCTGGCGCTCTATCGCGAGGCGGTCGAGCGCGAGTACCGCTTCTTCAGTTACGGCGACGCGATGTTGCTCCTGAACCGACCGCGCTGAGGGCTCACTCTTCGAGCGCAGCCAGCGACTCGCGCAGGGCGCGCGCGGCAGCCGCGGGATCTGGCGCGCAGAGAATCGCCGACGAGACCGCCGCGCGCCCGATCTCGGCGAGATCCGCTGCCTGCGCGAGGCCGATGCCACCGATCGGGAACACGGGCACGGACACGGCCTGGCTCGCGACCCAAGCGGCCTCGGGCCCAAGCCCGCGCGCGTAGCCCTTGGTCGCGGTGGCGTGGATCGGGCCGAATCCGAGGTAGTCGACAGGCTCGTCGCAGGCCGCGATCACTTGCGCCGCGGTGTGGGTCGAGAGCCCGACGAGCGCGTCCGTGCCGAGCAACTCGCGCGCGACGCGCGGGGGCGTGTCGTCGGCCCCGAGGTGCACGCCCGCGACACCGCGTTCGAGCAGCGTGCGCGCGACATCGACGCGATCATTGACGATCACCAGTGACTCGCAGCCGGAGCGCTCCACCAAGGCGAGCACGCGCTCGGTCCACTCCAGCGTCTCGCGCGCATCGCTGCGCGCGTCGAGACCGGCACTCTTGGGGCGCACCTGCACGAGGTCGACGAACGGCAGCGCGGCCTCGAGCACCTCGAGCGGATCGCGGCCCGTCACGAGTCCGGGCGTGAAGACGAGGTACAGCCGGGCCACGGCCAGCCTGCGGCGCAGTTCGATGGCGTCGTGCACGCGCAGGAGCGTAACGGTTGGCGCAGCGCCCGGCGAAGCCGCGCATCTCGCGCGAGCGTGGCCTATCCTTGAGCCATGTCCTGCGCCGCATTTCTCGCCCTGCTGGCCCAGTCGACGCCGTTCGTGCTCGACCCCGCGGCCCTGCCCGGCTTGCGCACGACTTGCGGTGCGCGCGACAAGCGCTTCATCGTCGAGGTCGACGGCGGCGGTCTCGCGCTCGCGGATTTCGACGGCGACGGCGACCTCGATCTCGTCGTGGTCGATGGCTCGACGCTCGAGCGCGTGCAGAAAGGCGAGCCGGGCCTACCGACGCGGCTCTTTCTGAACGACGGCAGCGGTCGCTTCGCACCGGCCCCCGAGGCGTGGTCGATCCCGCCTTCGCGCTGGGGCATGGGCTGCGCGGTGGGAGACGTCGACGGCGATGGCTGGCTCGACCTGTACGTGACGCACTGGGGACGCGACCAGCTGCTGCGCAATCGCGAGGGCAAGGGCTTCGAGGCGCGCGAACTCGCGTGCCTCGCCGGCGAGGAGCGCTGGGGAACGAGCGCGGCGTTTCTCGACTTCGATCGCGACGGCGCGCTCGACCTCGCGGTTCTCAACTACCTGACCTTCGAGTCCGGCAAAGTTCCGCCGCCCGGCGGCGACTGTCGCTGGAAGGGGCACGACGTGATGTGCGGTCCGCAGGGGCTCGCGGCGGAGCACGACTGGCTCCTGCGCAATCAGGGCGACGGCACGTTCAGCGATGCGACCGCGGCGGCGAAGCTCGCGCCCGCGAGCGCGGCCTTCGCGCTCGGCTGCGTCACGCTCGACTACGACCTCGACGGCGACACGGACCTGTACGTCGCCAACGACTCGACGCCGAACTTCCTGTGGGAAAATCAGGGCGACGGCACGTTCCGCGAGGTCGGCCTGCAGCGCGGCGTGAGCCACGACATGAACGGCAAGGAGCAGGCCGGCATGGGCATCGCGGTCGGAGACATCGACGGCGACCGGCGCGAGGACCTGCTCGTGACGAACTTCTCCGGCGAGAACAACGCGCTGTACATGTCGCGCGGTGCGCGCGGCTTCGTCGAGCGCTCGGGACCGGCGGGCATCGGCGGGCCGAGCATCGCGCGGCTCGGCTGGGGCACTGCGCTCGCGGACTTCGACCTCGACGGGCGGCTCGACGGGTTCGCGCTGAACGGCCACGTGTATCCGCAGGCGGACAGTCCCGGCACCGATACGAGCTACGCGCAGCCCCCGGACTTCTACCGCGGCTTGCCGGAAGGCCGTTTCGCGGTCGAGCCGCTCGTGGAGGGGGCAGCGCGCGTGTTGCGCGCTTCGACGGTGGGGGACATCGATGGCGATGGCGATCTCGATCTCGTCGTGCTCGAGCTCGACGGGGAGGTGCTGGTGATGCGCAATCGCGCGCGTGCGCCGGGGAGCGAAGCGGGACCCCACTGGTTGCGCGTCGAGCTGCGCTCGCCGGGGAAGAATCGCTTCGCGCTCGGTGCGCGCGTGAGCGCGAAGTGGGCCGGTGGCCAGCGCGCCGTCGAGGTGCGCACGAGCGGCGGGTACCAGTCGAGCGTGCCGCCGGAGGTGCACTTCGGGCTCGGCGCGGCGACGAAGGTCGAGCGGCTGGAAGTGCTCTGGCCCTCGGGGCGCACGAGCGCGCTCGAGAACGTCGAGGTGAACCGCGTGCTGCGTGTCGAGGAGCCGCGCTCGTGAAGCTCGCGCTCGCCCTGTGCGCGGCACTCGCGCTCGCGCTGTCGAGCTCGGCGCAGTCGAACGAGGAGCGCGCGGCTGCGCTGGCCTTCGATCCGGCGCGGCTGCCGCGCGCGGCGGAAGGACGCTGGAGCGCTTGGAAGCCGAGCGACGAGCTGCCGCTCTCGGTGCGCGACTCGATGGGCGTGGCGCTCGCGGCCTATCGGGAGAGCGACTACGCGGCGGCGCTGGTTCACTTGCACGGCGTGCTCACGCGCGAACCCGACTTTCCCGCGGCTCTCTACCAGCTCGGAGTCACGCACTTCCGCCTGCGACGTTACGGAGACGGGGCGAAGGCCTTCGAGCGCTTCCTCGCGGCGGCACCGGCCGAACTCGGGGCCACACAGGGGCTCGCGCACTGCTACTACTCGCTCGGGGAGTACCCGCGGGCGCAGGCTCACTACGAGCGCGTGCTGGCGGTGGCCGCGGTGAGCGCCGAGGCGTGGCGCGGGCTCGGGCTCGCGCTGTTGCGACAGGGCGATGCCCAGGGTGGGCTCACGCGGCTCGATCGCGCGCTCGAGCTCAAGCCGGACCATGCGGACGCGCTCGCGTGGCGTGCACAGGCCCTGTTCGACCTCGGTCGACCGGGCGAGGCGCTTGTACCGCTCCTGCGCTCCATCGAACTCGCGCCGCACGAGCCGCGGCCATGGTTCCTGCTGGCGCAGGTGCAGTCGGAGCTCGGGCGCGAGGAGGACGCCGAGCGCGCGCGGACGCAGTTCCGCGAACTCGGCGCCATCGAGCAGGAAGTGCGCGCGCAGGAGGGGCTCCTGCTCTACGACCCGCGCGCGACCGAGCCGCTCGTGCGGCTCCTGAAGCTCCACCGCGCTTCGCGCAACGCGGGCGAGCTGCGGGACACCCTCGCGCGTGCGCTGCGCACCACGCCGCCGCCGCTCGAACTCGCGGTCGAGGCGCTCGACTCGGCGGACGCGCTCGGACAGCGCGACGTCGCTGTGCGGCTCTCTGCCGACCTCGAGCAGCGCTTCTCGAACACGCGCGCCGCATGGGAGTGCTTGGCGCGGCACTTCGCGGTCGTCGGCGACGCGGCGCGCGCGCGGCAGGCGCGCGAGCGGGCCGCGCAGCTTTGAACGTTGGGACCCCGCAAAAAAGAGCTCCGCCGCGGACCCGGCGGGAGCTCGGATGCGCGGCGGAGCGGGGGGGGCGTCGGTTCGAAGGCGAGCGCTCAGGCCGTCTTCTTGTTCTGGCCCTTGCGGGGGCGACCGCCCTTGAGCTTGCGCTCCTGGATCTTGGCGTGGAAGTGCTTCCAGTCGGACTCGGAGAAGAGCCGCACTTCTTGGCCGCAGTCGGCGCAGTAGCTGCGCTCGAGGCTCATCAGGTAGGGGACGTAGCGGTTGCAGTGGGCGCAGAACTTGCGGTCGTTGTAGAAGTCGTTGAGTTCCATGGTGTTCGCCTCGCTGTCGTCTCGGGTTCGTCGGTGGGAGCGTTCCGTGTTCGCCATCCCGAGAAGCAAGCGGCTGGCCAAGCTCCGAGGAAGCCGCGAGGTGTGTGCGCAAGTCCGCTAGCTGAATGGACTTGCGATTCGTGCCCGCCGTCGTGGAAGGGCCGGAAGGCGCCTTGAGGACGTCGAGGAATCTCGACGCGTCCGCCGCCACAGCGGCCGCGCGCAGTGGCTCGGGCGGGGTTCGGATTGCCAGCTGGTGCGGGCGCCATGGCGCAAGTGCCAATCGATTCGCCACTTGGGCCATTCGATCTGGGCACGTCGCGATTTCTCGACGGCCCTCGGCCGAGCGTCGCGTGCGCGCGACGCTTGCTCAGCGACCCTCGGACAGGGTCCGCCCCATCCCGGAGCGGGCGAGCGGGTCGGTCTCCCCGCGCAGGGCGCGCTCCACGGCGTCCAAACGAGAGTACCCGGCGGCGAGCGCCCAGGCGGCGGCTTCGCGCACGAGCGCGGAAGCGTCGAAGCTCAGCGCCTCGAGCAGCACCTGCTCGCCCTCGCTCGTCGGTGCGTTGCCGAGCACGATCGCGGCGTTGCGCGCCAGTCCCTCGCGTCCAGCGCGCTGCAGCGGCGAGCCGGCGAGAGCGGCGGCGACCTCGGACTCGGCGCGCCAGCCGATCCAGCGCTCGACACCGCCCTCGAACGCGGGCTGCAGGCCGAAGCGCGCGCCGAGGTCGGGGGCCTTCGAGCCCCACGGACAGACCTCCGAGCACACGTCGCAACCGAAGGCCCAGCCCCCGACCGCGCGCCGCAGCTCGTGGGGGATCGGGCCGCGGTTCTCGATCGTCTGGTAGCTGATGCAGCGTCCGGCGTCGACGCGGCCGGGAGCCACGATGGCCTGCGTCGGACAGGCGTCGAGGCAGGCGGTGCACGTGCCGCAGGATCCAGCTGACGGGCTCGGCGGAACCGAGGGTGCGAGCTCGGTGTCGAGCACGAGCTCGCCGAGGAAGAACCACGGTCCAAAGTGCGGGTGGAGCAGGTTCGCTGCCTTGGACGCAAAGCCGAGGCCCGCCTCGGCCGCGTGGGAGCGCTCGAGCAGCGGCACGGCGTCCACCCCGGCGCGGGCGGGATCCTCGCGCGGGATCAGCCCCTCGCGCTGGAGGGCGCGGCGCAGCTTGCGCAGGCCCTTCTGCAGCACGTTGTGGTAGTCGCGGCCCGCCGCGTAGCGCGCCACGCGGGCGCCGCCGGGCAGCTCGAGCGCTGGGCGGGCGTGGGCGAGGCCGACGACCAACAGCGTGCGACCGTGCGGGGCATCGAGCCGCGGGTCGAGGATGCGCGCCGCATCGCGTGCGAGGTAGGCGAGGTCGGCGTGGTGTCCGCGCGCGAGCCAGTCGCGGAAGTGCTCGGCATCGCGCGGCGGTCGCAGGGGAGCGAGACCGGCGAGGTCGAAGCCGGATTCCCGGGCGAGCTCGAGGGCGCGTGCGGCGGCATCCATGGGGCAGACATTGTGCGCCCGCGGCCTGTCGCGCGGCGTACCCGACATTTCAGCCGCGCGTAACTATTCCTCAAATCGTGACTTGGAGCGCATTGACGAGCGCCTTGCACGCTTTTCTGGGCAACCGACTTCCCGCGCGCGGTAACCGCCAGTTTCGCCGCGTCTAGAATCGGTCGTCCCGATTCGTCTCGCGACAGTTGCCGGCCTGCCCTCAGCAAGAAAGGCGACCGCAACGCCAGCGAGTCCGGCTCCCCTGCCTTCTCTCTCCACCCCGCTCCCCGGCCCCGAACCCCTCGGAGCCAGCGAGCTCAACCCGTCCACGGAGCGCCATGCTCGACGCAGACTCCCTGCGCCAGACTCGAACGGGTGCGGCTGAAGCTCCTCGCGGAGTGCGGGGCGAGTCTGTGCGCGATCGGCTCACCGGGCTGCGAGCGGAGCTTCCGACCGAGGAGCTCGCGCGCATGCTGGCGGTCGTCGACGGACCCGCGCGCACACCGGAGTCCCTGCGCGATGCGCTTTCGACCCGGCTGATGGAGAGCTTCCGCTGCACCAGCGGCCGCGGCACCTTCGGGGTGCTGTTCGAGCTCAACAGCGAGCACCTGCTGGTGCAGGTGGCCCACTGCCTGCGCCGCTACGGCAGCAAGTCCGACCCGCGCGACGTGCTGCAGGAAGTGTTCTTCAACGTCTACCGCTACCCGCACCGCTTCAACGCCGAGCGCGAGGACGCCTTCCGCGTCTGGACCGCGACGATCGTGCGCAACACGGTGCTCAAGCACCTGCGGGCTCAGGGGCGCGCCGGGCGCCATGAGGTCGCGTTCGAGGACCTCTCGGAGCAGCCGGAGACGCGCGCCCTGCGGCCGGAGGAAGGGCTCGCCGACCAGGAGACCCAGGCCGAGTGCGGGCGGGTCTACCTGACCTACCTGCATCTCTACCTGCGCTTCTATTCGATGCTCGGCCCGCGCGAGCGCGCGGCGATTCACATGGTCGAGGTCGAGCAGCTCTCGTACCGCAGCGCGGCCGATCGGCTCGGCATCAAGCTCGAGAACCTGAAGATGGTGATCTTCCGCGCACGCCGGAAGATCCACCGCGCCATTCAGAGCGTGTTCGAGGGACAGCCGGCGGAGTGCCGCCCGGCGCGTGACCCGCGCGCGATGCTCGCTGGCGAGGCGCGCGAGAGCCTGACTGCGGGCGAGGAGGACAACCATGACGAGTGAGTGGAACTCGGGCGCCTGGGGAAACTCGGGAGCGGGGGGCCAGGGGCCCTTCGACGGTGGAACGGACGTGTGCGAGCACTTCCAGCTCGACCTGTCGTGCCTCGTCGACGGCGAGATCGACGAGCCTGCGGCGGCCCGCGCCCTCGTGCACCTCGAGGAGTGCACCTCGTGCCGCGCCTTCCTCGACGAAACCCGGCGCTGCGTGCGCCTGCACCGCGACGTAGCCGATCCTACGCGGCTGCTCGCCCACATCAGCAGCCTGACGGGCTCGGCGCTCTACGCGCAAACCTCGTCCTTCGAGCTCGTCCACAAGCTCGCCACGATCTTCTACCAGATCGGCAAGGCCTACGTGCTCGCCGGCACGCGCCCGGACTGGCTGCGCACCCACGTGTTCGAGCCCGCGGTCGAAGTCGACCCGATCCAGCTCGAGGGCCAGCGCTTCGTCGACGGCGTGCTGTCAGACGGCAGCGCGGACTCTGCGAGCGACATCGACTGGACCCACGCGCGCTCGATGCTCAACGGGCAGCTGAAGGAGATCGCGTCGCCGCTCGACAAGGGCCGGCGCCTGCTCGACGAGGCCATCGCGGCCGACCCCTCTCACGAGGAGGCGCGCCTGTACCTCGCCTACCTGCACGCGCAGGAAGGCAAGACGCTGCAGGCTGCGCGCGAGTTCGCCGGGGTGTTCGAGAGCGCCATGGCGGAGGCCAACCGCGGGCACGCCGCGGTGCAGCTCGGGCAGCTGTACGTCGGCGAAGGTGACCACCGCCGCGCGCTGGCCTACTTCCGCTGGGTCTCGATGGCCGGACTCGAGGCCCGCGACGAGCGCTTCTTCTTCGTTCTGTTCAACATCGGTGTGATGTACGCGCAGCTGCGCGACCAGCGCCGGTCGGTGGACTACTTCCGCCAGCTGCTCGACCGCCACCCGCAGCGCCGGGAGGCGGTCCTGCAGCTCTTCACGGCGGCCAAGGGCCTGCACCAGGCCATCGACGAACAACCCGGATTTGGAGCGCGAATCGTCGCCGCCTGTCCCGAGCTCTTCGACACGGATCGCGCGGCCTAGGCCGGGCGAGAACTCAGGGAAACCCATGAACTTGCACCCACACCAACGACCGAAGACGCACTTGGGCCTGAGGGCCTTCGTGCTGTCTCTCGCCATGGGGCTCGGCACCCTCGCGTTCTTCTCGAACGCGGACTCGCCGTTGTCCCTCGGTGGCTCCGGCGGCGACACCGTCGGCAGCCTGCCGATGATGGCTCCGCCCCCGCCGACGGGTACGACCGGCGAGACGGGCTCGCTCTCCAACACGATCGGTCCGGATCGCCCCGGCTTTGCGCTGGTCGGTCTCGAGGCCGAGGTGCTCGCGGCCATCGTGGACGCCTACCCGACGGGTCCGGACGGCTGCTTCGAGCGCGTCGTGCTCCCCAACGGCCGCGTGCGCTACCAGTTCCTCGGCCGCATGAACGTGCTGCTCGACCGCCCCTTCATGTCGACGGGCCGCGTGCGTGCGCACACCGTGGTGGGCCTGCCGTTCGTCGGCGGAGTCGCGACGATCTCGGTCGCCAACATCCCGCGCGCCAGCGAGCCGCTCGCGCTCGGATCGAGGGAGCTGAAGATCCAGCAGCTCGACGCCTCGGGTGTGCTCGATCAGGTCTTCCGCTGGCATGCCGTGAGCCTCCAGAACTGCCACCGCGTGATCCACATCAAGACGGTCGGCAACGTGCTGCGCGTCGAGCAGAGCGACTAGCTGCCGAACTCGCTAACGAGCTCTCGCGCGCGCCCGATCGGTCCGTCCGGTCGGGCGCGCGCTTCCTTTTTGAGTGGGTTACGGCAGGAATTTCCGCTCCGCGCCGCGCGAGCGGCGGTGGACGAGCCCCTCGGGCTCACGGGTCCCGGGGATCGTCCGAGAACCGCCGACGATGGACCCCATCTCGATGCAGGGCCCGCTGCCGCGTCCCGGCAGCCGACCGACGGGGGCGTCCGGGGTCGCGCGCCGCGGGGGGCGCTCCGTGATCGGCGCGGTTCAGCCGGGCAGCGCCGGTGGGGGGCTGCCGGGGCTGGGATCCGAGCTGGTCCATGCGGCCGATGGGGTCGGGCCCGAGCCGGGAAGGCGCTTCCTGTTCGCGCTCTTCTCGGGCGGCGAGCGAGCGGCTCAGGCCGCGGCAGAGGCCGCGGTCGGGGGCGAGCCGAGCCTGCTCGCCAGGCTGCGCGCCGCCGTGGGTGCGGAAGAGCCGCTCGGCGACGCCATCTCGCAACTCGAGCGCGAACTTGACGCGCAGCCCGCGGCGGAGCGCGAGCTTCGAGAGCGCCTGCGGCGCGCCCTCGAGCGCTGCATGTTTCGCGCGGGGCGGGACGGTGCGGCGCTCGCGCGGGCCTTGCGCGAGAGTGGTCAGTGTCGCGAGGCACGCTTTCTGGCGGCCGGTTTCATCGAGCTCGGCGGCGATGGGCAGCGCCTTGCGCGAGCGCTGCTGGCGGACTGGCTCGGGAGCGACGCGGTCGAGGACTTCGCGCGCGAGCTCCAGCGCGGGTTGCGCGCGGAGCTGCGGGTCGAGTGTGCCGGAGCGGACGAACGAACGACGCTGGAACGCTGGCTGCGGGGCGAGCCTGTCGGCGGGCTGCCGCGCAGCGTCGGTGTGTTGCTCGAGCGCGCACTCGTGCACACCAGCGGCACGACGCTGCGCGAGACGTTGCTCGACTCGCTGCGTGCGTTCGAGCTCGACACGCTCCCGAGACCGCTGCGCGAGGCGCTGGTCCGCGCGCTGTGCGGCTTCGATGCCCCGCTGCACGCGCACTCCGCGAGCGCGTCGCTCGCCGACGACCTCAAGGGTGAGTTGTTGCTCGCGCGCGATGGGCTCGCGCCCGGCGCACTGAAGGACGCAGTGCTGCGCCTGCTCGCGGCCATTGAGGCCGAGCAGTGGATCAACGTCGCTCGACAGGCGGCACGACTCTCGTCGCACTGGAGCCTGCCGATCTGGGATGACGAGCGCTGCACGACCGCGCATGTGTTCGTGCATCGCTCGTACGTCCGCTCGACGCATGCGCCGCGCGGCGCACCGGCCGCGCGGCGCATGGCGCTCGCTCTCGAGGCCGGCTCGCTGGGCATCGTGCAGGCCGAGCTGCTCGTCGGTGCGGGCGAGGTTGCGCTGCGCGTGCTCGCTGCCGACGAGGCGGCGGCGTGCGAGCTGCGAGCGATGTTGCCGGAACTCGAGCGCAAGCTGTCCAAGGTGGGCCGGTCGGTTCGGGCGAGCGTGGCGGTCTCGATTTCCGAGCCGCCGCAGGCGCTCGACCCGGTGCGTGCGCTCTCGTGGCTGGTCGATCACAACGTGGTCGACATGGAGGTGTGAGCGTGGACGCGCGTGCAGGAATCCAGCCTTGGAACGAAGAGAGCTCGCGTGCCCCCGAGGAGGTCGTGCGGGCCGTCGATGTGGCTCTCGATCAGGCTCGCGCGCTCGCGCGGCGCTCTGCCTTGCCGCTCGAGGGCGACCTCGACTCGCTGGCGCTGCTCTCGGGCTGCGATGTCGACGACGAACTCGACGGCGAGAGCTGCGACACGCTGGCGACGGTGCTGGGGTGGCTCGGCGAGGTGCGCCGCGAGCGCGAACGTCGCTGAGAGAGCGTCGCCGAGTGCGAGGAGCGCGGCGCGGCCCCTGTGGGCGCGCTTGCTAGACTCGTCGCGACAATGGCTCCTGCAACGCCACGACCGCTGCTGGCCCTGACGCTCGGCGATCCCGCCGGAGTCGGACCCGAGATCGCCCTCGCCGCCCTCGCCGACGCGCGCGTGCGCGCCGCGACCCGGCTCGTCGTGATCGGTCCGGGCCGCTTTCGGCCGAGCGAAGTGCCGCTGGCGCGCGCGGAAGGCGAGCTCGATTCCGCCGCGGGCGTGACTTGGCTCGACACGGGCGAACTCGGCAGCTTCGAGCTCGGTCGCGTGCAGGCGAACTGTGGCCGCGCGGCGCTCGACGCGCTGCGCACGGGCGTCGAGCTCGCTCGCGCGCGACGCGTGGACGCGCTCGTGACCGGTCCGGTCTCGAAGGAGGCGCTGCACGCTGCGGGCGAGAAGGTTGAAGGCCAGACCGAGTTGCTCGGGCGCTGGGACGGCGCGACGCGCTTCCAGATGATGGCGGTCGCAGGCAAGCTGCGCGTGCTGCAGCTCTCGCGACACCTGCCGCTGCGTGCCGCGCTCGAGCTCGTGACCACCGAGCGGGTGCTCGATCACCTGCTCTTGTTCGACGAGACGCTGCGCGCGTGGGGCTTTGCGCGGCCGAAGCTCGCGCTCGCGGGCCTCAATCCGCACGCGGGTGAGCGCGGGCTGCTCGGAGCCGAGGACCACCAGATCCTCGAGCCGGCGGTCGCCGCGGCGCGTGCGCGCGGAGTCGACGTCGTCGGTCCGCTCTCGCCCGACACGGTGTTCCTGCAGGCGTCGCAGGGCCGCTACGAAGGCGTGCTCGCGCTGTACCACGATCAGGCTTTCATTCCGGTCAAGCTGCACCTGCCCGAGCAGGGCCTGACGGTGATCGCGGGCTTGAGCTTCCTGCGCGTCAGCCCGGCGCACGGCACCGCCTTCGACATCGCGGGCAAGGGCCTCGCCTCGCCGCGCAACCTCGTGGTGGCGCTCCTGCAGGCCGCGGCTTGGGCCAGCGGCTCTCCGATCGCGGTCGTCGAGAGCTAGCTCCGTACGCACGCGCTGCGCACTCCCCTGTGCTCGCGCTGCGGACGAGGCGCGAGGGGAGCGCCTCCCGCGGCGTGCTAGGGGAGCCTGTTCGCGGACGGACCGACGCCGCAGCTCGCCGGGATTCCGGGCGAGGTGGCGCATGCGACGGCGGCGAGTCGCCACGAGGAACCGCTATGAGCACGATCCTGGAAAAGGACCGCCATGTTTGCGGCGGCGTGGAGAACGCCACCCTCGGCGAACGCGTGGAGGACGTCACCGCGCGGGCCAAGGGGCTGTACCAGCGGCGCAAGGAACGCGCCGTCGAGTTCGTCGTCGAGTTCTAGGGCGAGTTC
>SXKQ01000053.1 GCA_005778045.1 Planctomycetia bacterium | reverse complement strand
CGCTTACGTGCTGCTCGACGAGCCGCCCAACGGCCTCGACCCGCAGGGCATCGCGGAGATGCGCGAGATGCTGCGGCAGGTCGTGCGCGAAGAAGGCTCGAGCATCCTCATCTCGAGCCACCAGCTGCACGAGCTCGCGGACCTATGCAACCGCGTCGGCGTGATGCACAAGGGCAAGCTCGTGATCGAGGCCGAGACGAGCCAGTTGCTCGCGGCCGGCAAGGGACGCTTCGAGCTCGCCACGAGCGACGACGCTCGCGCCAGCGCGCTGCTCGCGGAGCGCGGCATCGTCTCGCGCGCGCTCGCGCAGGGTGGCCTCGAACTCGAGCTCGGCGACCAGCCCGCGGGCGACATCGCGCGGCGCGTCATCGGCGCCGGTCTCGAGCTCGTGCGCTTCGGCGCGCGTCCGCCTTCGCTCGAGGAGATCTACCTGCGCTACGCGCGCGGCGAGACGATCCTCGCGCCGACGCAGGCCAAGGACGCGCCGGTGCAGGTCTCCGCGCCGACGGAGCGGCGCGCGGCGCCGCATCCGGTCCTGCGCACGCTGCGCTACGAGCTCTCGCGCCTGTGCGCGCGCCCCGCCGTTCCGATCCTGCTCGCGTTGCCCGCGGTGGCAGCCGCAGCAGGGGTGCTGCTCGAGCGAGGTCGCGCGGCCGCCGAGGCCGCGCGTGTGGCTGCGGGCGAGCTTGCGAGTGCCACGGCGGTCACCGGCTTCGGCACGACCGCGCGTGCGCTCGGCGCGGGCCTGCCGCTGCTCGCGATCGCGCTCGCGGGCGTGGCGAGTCAGATGGTGGCGGGCGAGCTGGCGCGCGGAACGCTGCGCAACGTCTTGCTCCGGCCCCAGACGCGATTCGACGTCCTGCTGGGCAAGGCGTTGGCAGGGTGCGTGGCTCTGGTCGCTTCCTACGCGCTGCTCCTGCTCGCGGCCGTGGGACTCTCGGGCGCGTTCTTCGGCTTCGGCGATCTCGTCGAGATTCTTCCCAACGGCCAGAAGTTCCCCCTCGTCGCGGCCAGCGAGCTGCAGCCGGACCTCCAGCGCGCGCTGCTGGTGCCGCTCTTCGCGCTCGGCGGCTACCTCGCGCTGGGGCTCGTCGCTGGCACGCTCGCGCGCGCCGCAGCCGCCGCGCTCGGCCTCGCGATCGGGCTGGCGTTCGCGCTCGATCTCGTCCGCGGGGCCCTGCGAGGACTGGGCCTCGAGGGCGGGCTGCTCTCGGCCTACCTCCCGAGTCCCCTCGGCGACACGTCGTTCCTGCACTTCCTCGCCGATCGCGCCCAGGGCATCAGCAACTCGACGTTCGAGCACGGCGCAATGTTTGCGGGCTTCTTGCCGCAGGACGTCGCAGTACCCGTACTCTGGGCGCTCACCTGCGCCGCACTGTCGGTCGTCCTCCTCGTGCGCCGTCCTATCCCATGAAGCTCCTCACGCTCTCGCTCATCGCGGTGCTTACGGCCTGCAAGGCCACGGATGTTTCCGCCTCCTCGCCTCCGCTGGCCGGGATGGAGCAGCCGCTCGAGCTCATGGCGGAGCCGCAGGACGAGTCCGCGCGCGCCGCGCTCCCGAATGGCTCGTTCACCGGGCTCGTGGTGGGGGACTCGCGTACCTCGCTCGACGCGCTCGTGGGCGAGCCCGAGGGCGTCGTCGTCACGGCCGTGGTGGAGAATTCGCCTGCGGACGCAGCCGGGCTGGAGGTCGGAGACCTCGTGCTCGAGGCCCGCGCCGCGCAGACGATGGCGCTGCACTGGCCGAGCGAGTGGCGTCGCATCGAGCTCGAGAGCGAGCCGGCTACGTCGATCGCGCTCGTCGTCGACCGCGCCGGTGCCGAGCGCATCTTCCGCGTCGTGACGGTTCCGCGCGTGCATCCGAGCGATCGCACGCCCGCCGAGCGCTTCCGCGAGGAGCGTCGGGTCGGACTCGTGCTGCGTACCGCGACGGAAGTCGAGTCGCGCGCGGCCGCCCTCGGTCCGGGCGGTGGTGCCGTGGTCGTCGGGCTCACGCGCGAGAGCCCGTGGCGTCCCGCCGGCCTTCGCTACGGCGATCTCGTGCGTGCCGTCGATGGGGTCGAGGTGGGGCATCCCCAAGTCCTCGTCGACGCGATCCGCAATGCTCCCGAAAAGGCCACGCTCGATCTGGAACTCGTGCGCGAAGGCGCGATCGTCGCGGTGCGGGCTCCACTCTCGCGACGCGAGCAGGAATTCAAGCGGTTCTCGATTCCACTGCTGGCTAAATACGAGCGGCAGAGCGAACGCAGCTCGTTCTCGCTGCTCTTCGGTCTCTTTTCGCACGAGAGCACCGCGGCCGCCTGGAAGGCCACGCTGTTGTGGTTCTTGCACTTCGCCGGCGGGGATGCGGACCGGCTGGAGACGATCGAATCATGAGTGCCGTCTGCATGGTACTGCTCGCGCTTCAGGCGGCGGGCGCTAAGCCTGCGGCCCAGCCGGAGTTCGCGCGCGTCGCGACGCTGGCCGTGGAGGCCGATTGGAAGCCCGTGGCCGCCCTGCTCGCCGACTTCGACGGCGACAAGGTGCCCGAGGTTGCCGTGGCGAGCTGCGCGCGCGGCAAGAGCGCGGGGCGGCGGGTGGAGATCTGGCGCGAGTCGCAGGGGGCGATCGCCCGGGTGAAGGTCGTCGACCTGACCCCCGACGTGGTCGCCATCGCGACCGGGGACACGCTCGTCGGCAACGGCGCCGAGCTGCTGCTCTTCAACGGCAGCGGAGTCTTCGCGTTGGCCCCGCTCGCCGTAGAAGCGCGCGCCGAGCGCCTCGTCGAGTGCGATTTCCTGTGGCAGGTTCCCGACCCGTCGACCGTGCACGTGTGGCAGGACGGCGTGATGGACCTCGATGGCGACGGCCTCGATGACCTGCTCCTGCCCGAGCCCGGCGGCTTCCTGCTGTGCGCGCAGCGTCGGCCGCGCACGCAGGGAGCGTTTGGTCTCGCGAGTCGACTGCGCGTGCCCGAGGAGGCGGACGCCGGCGGGGTATGGGTCTCGGCGACGCGTCGCGACGGTCCCGCCGTTCGGGGACGACGCCAGCGCCCGAGCTACACACTCGAACTGACCGAAGGCGAGGAGGACACCATCGGCATGCGTCCGGCGATCCTCGCGCAGGCCAGCGAGAGCGTGAGCTCGCCGCATCTCGCGGACTGGGACGCCGATGGCGACCTCGACCTGATCGTGCAGACTTCGCACCACCTGCACGTGTTCGCACAGGACCGCGGCGCGTTCGCGGCGGAGCTCGCCCATTCCCTCGAACTGCCGGTCGATGTCGATGCCGCGCGCCGGCTCGACACGTCGTACAGCTCGCACGCGGTGGACCTCGACCTCGACCGGCGCGCGGATTGCGTGATCTTCGCCGGGGACAAGCGCTCCGAGGACGTGCGTACGCAGGGACTGTTTTTCACGCAGGCCGGCGCGAAGGACGGCCCGGCGCCGTTCGGCGAGGACGGTCGACCCTCCAACCTGCTGGTGTTTGCCGGCTTCGTCTCGGGACCGCGCTTCGTGGACCTCGACGGCGATCGTTACCCCGAACTCGTGCTGCGCGCGGTGCGACCGGACCTGATCGACCAGCTGCGCAGCGCCTCGTCGAAGTCCATCGAGGCGGAGCTGTACGTCTATCGCAACCGGCGCGGCGTGCTCTCGCGCCAGCCGGATGTGACGTGGAAGCGCACGATCCCGCTCGAGCGCTTCCAGCTCACGGCGGAGTTCTGCGGCGACCTCACGGGCGACGGAATCTCGGAGCTGATCGCGCGCGATGAGCCCGAGAAGCTGCGCGTGATGTTCCTGCGCTCGCAGGGCAGCGCCGACAAGTCGACGTGGACCCTGTTCGACAAGCCGCTGTGGGAGACCGCGATCCACGAGGACGCGGCCGTGGAACTCGTGCCACCGCGGGGGGGACAGTCGAAGCCCAGCGTGCTCGTGATCGAGCCCGCGCAAGTGCTGCTCGTGAGGTTCGGATGAGCGCGCTGTTGCTTGCCCTGTGCCTGCAGGCCGCCACTCCGACGCAGGCGATCGGGCTCGAGCCGGGCCTCGAGCTCGCTTGCCACCGCGTCCTCGACCTAGACGGCGACGGGATGAGCGAGCTCGTCGCGATTGGTCGCGACGGCCGCGTGCGTACCCTGCTGCCCCACGCGGGCGGGCAGCCGGTCGGCTCGCTCACCCTGCCAACGCCGCAGCGCAGCCTCTTGGCTTTCGCCACGTACGCCGGCACGACGTATCTCGTCAGCATGTCTCCTTCGGGCACGAGCGCCTACGCGGTGCTCGCGGGCGGGGAGATCTCGGCCGAGGCGCAGGCTTGGATCCCGCGCGCGCGCTTCGCGCTGCGACTCGAGTCTCCATCGCTCGCGCCGATCGCGCAGGACATCAACATGGACGGCCTCGACGACATCGTCGTGCCGACCCTGAACGGCGTGGAACTGTGGCTGGCGTCGCTTGGGACAGAGCAGCGCGTCCCGGCCTTCCGCAAGATGGCGACCATCTCGGTCGAGGTCGCGCGCTGGGGCAGCCACGGCGCGGAGTATCTCTCGGATGCGCTCGAGAGCTCGTTCGCGATTCCCGGCTTGGCGACGCGCGATGTCAATGGCGACGCCCGTCCGGACCTGCTCGTGGAGCAGGGCAATCGCCGCGCGTTCCACCTGCAGCGCGAGGATGGGTCCTTCCCGCTCGAGGCGGATGTGGCGGTCGATCTATCGATCTTCCGCGACACCACGGAGTCCTCGGGCTTCACGCTCGGCGGGACGCTCTCCGCCGGCGACAAGGCCTCGTGGTCGAGCCGCGACCTCGACGGCGATCGTATCCCGGACTACGTGGTCGGCCACCGGCGCAAGGTGTGGGTCTTCCGCGGCACCAAGGAAGGCCCGCAGTTCACGCAGCCGTCCGCGATCCTCAAGACGGCCGAGGACATCACGGCGCTGCTCGTGCACCCGCTCGACGCCGACGACTTGCCGGACCTGCTCCTCGTGAAGGTGCAGATCCCCACGCTGGCGACGATCCTGCGCGGCCTGTTCAGCGAGTGGGATATCGAGATGCGCGTGCTGGCCTACTCGAACATCGGCGAAGGGCGCTTCGAGGGCAGCCCGAGCCTCTCGAACGAGCTCGCGGTGCGCCTGCCGGGGATCATCGGCCTCGCGAAGAACCCCGAGAAGGTGCTCGAGCGCTTCACGGGAGTCGAGAAGCAGTTTCGAACCAGCGCGCGCGGGGATGTCGACGGCGATGGGCGCGAGGACGTGCTACTGCTCACGCAGGACAAGCGTGGTGTCGAGGCCTGGCTCTCGCGCTTGGGCGAGACTGCGGCGGATCGCAGCGGCGAGCGCAAGCTGCGCGAGCTCCTGTTCGACGAGAAGAACGCGGTCTGGGACATCGACCGCATGGTCGACGCGCTCGGCGATCTCGTGCAGCGGCGTGCGGCGCTCCTCACGGGCGGTCGCGCGGCCGATCGTACGGTCGTGCTGCGCGATCCCGAGACGGTCGAGGTGGTGAGCATGGAGTGCGCCCAACTCGGGTCCCTAGCGGGGGAGGAACTCGTCATCGCCTACAAGCGCAAGGGCGAGCCGCGTTCGGGCTGGTTCGAGGTGCTCTCGTTCGCGCAGGTGTCGAAGTGAGCCTGACGCGTGACGAGGGCTGGGCTCTGCTGCTGGATTGGACGCCGGGAGAGGCGCTGCGGAGACATGCTCGCGCCGTCGAGGTCGTGATGCGGGCTGCCGCACTTCGCTACGGCCGCGGTCCTGAGGATGTCGAGAGCTTCGGCCTCGCGGGCCTGCTCCACGACGCCGACTATGAGACATGGCCGGAGGAGCACCCGCGACGCATCGTTGCCTGGCTGCGCGAGCGCGGCGAGGAACCGATCGCGCACGCGATCTCCGCGCACTACACGAAGTGGGGCGTGCCCCACGAATCGATGCTGGACAAGACCCTGCTCGCGTGCGACGAGCTCACGGGCTTCGTCGGCGCCTGCGTGCGCGTGCGGCCGGACGGGGTTGCCGGCCTCGAGTCGAAGAGCGTTCTGAAGCGGCTCAGGGACAAGGGCTTCGCGGCCAAGGTCGAGCGCGACGAGATCACGCGCGGCGTGGAGCTGCTGGGCGTCGAGCTCGCGACGCACGTCGAGTTCGTGATCCTCGCCCTGCGGCCGCACGCGGACGAGCTTGGGCTCGGCGCGGCGGCGCCGAAGGTCTGAGCCCATGCTCGCTCTCGCTCTCGCGCTGGCTCTCGCACAGCAGCCTCCGCGTGTGGTGCCTGTCGATCGAGATGACATCGAGATCCGGGAGTCGTGCCTGCTCGATCCCAGAGGGCTCGTCATCGAGGATGACGAGCAGGACGGCATCGTGCACATCCGCGGCGACGACCTCACGGTGACGTTCTCGCGCACGGCGCTGCTCGGAGCGCCTGCTGGCGCGTCTCAGGACTCGCTGCGCGGAATCGGCGTGCGCGTCACGGGCAAGCGCGTCACGGTGCGCGGGCTGCAGGCCTCGGGCCTGCGCTGTGCGATCTGGGCCAGCGGCGCCGACGGTCTCGTGGTCGAGGGCTGCGACCTTTCCCGTGGCTTCGCGCAACGGCTCCGCTCGACTCAGCGGGCGGAGGACACGCAGGATTGGCTGCGGCCTCACCAGAACGATGCCAACGAGTGGCTTCGTAACTACGGGGCCGGGCTCTACGTCGAGGACTCGCGCGACGTCACGCTGCGCCAGAACCGCGTGCGCAGCACGCAGAACGGCATCTGCCTGCGGCGCGTCGAAGGCTCGCGCATCTACGACAATGACATGAGCTTCCTGTCGGGGTGGGGGCTCGCGCTGTACCGGAGCTCCGGCAACACGGTGGCGCGCAACAGCTTCGATTTCTGCATCCGCGGCTACAGCCATGGCGTCTACTCCCGCGGCCAGGATTCCGCGGGCATCCTCGTCTTCGAGCAGAGCAGCGACAACGTGTTCGCATTCAACTCGGCGACGCACGGCGGAGATGGCTTCTTCGGATTCGCCGGCAACGAGGCGCTCGACGCGAGTGGGCTTGCGGGCCTCGGATGCAACCGCAATCTGCTCTACGGCAATGATTTTTCCGATGCGGCCGCGATCGGGATCGAGCTGACCTTCTCGTTCGACAACGTCTTCGCCCGCAATGTTCTCGCGCGCTGCAACTACGGGATCTGGGGCGGCTACTCGAGCCGGACTCAGGCGCGCGGCAATGAGCTCCTCGGAAACACGATCGCCGCCATCGCGGTCGAGCACGGCAGCGACTGGTCCATCGCGGGCAACGACTTCTCGACCAATGCTCGCGACCTTGAGCTGTGGTGGGACGAAGACAGCGACCTGCTCGCGAAGTCGTGGGCAAGGCTCAATCCCACGGCGAGCGCGGGTCACTCCGTGCGTCTCAATCGCTTCCAAGACAGCGCCGTGCAGCTCGAGCTGCGCGGTCCCAACGAACGCATCGCGGTCGACCCGCGGCAGGCAGGTCTGGAGCGCAGTCGCTGGAAGATCGACGCAGCCTCGCAGTTGACCGAGCAGTTGCCGACGGTCGCGCACCTGCCGCTGGACGAGGATGCACTGGTCGCACTGCCGGGCGCACGCAAGGCCGTGGGGGCCCGCGCGCACCTCGCCGGACGCGAGTACATCGTGATGACCGAGTGGGGACCCTACGACTGGGTCGCGCCGCTGCTTCAGCGCCTGCCCGATCGCGACGGGAGCCATGTATGGCGCCTGCTGGGCAACGAGGTGGCGATCGGCGTGGACGCGGGACCGGACGTGCGACTCGCGCTCGACGCGGGCGTCGATCCGGCCCAGTACGTGATCGCGCCGCGCGTGGCGGGCCGGGCGCTTGACTACGAGCTGCGCGTGCGCCTCCCGAGCAGCGCGCTCGCTGGGCGCGGGCTCCTTCTGGGCGCGCGCTGGGATGTCAGCTTGGGTCGTTATCTCACGGATCCGCGCGTGGATACCGCGCGCTGGAGGTCCGAGGTCGAAGCGGGCGTGCGTGTGCAGATGTCGGCGCTCGACCTTGCCTTCGGCTCCGCCGGACCTTCCGAGCTCCCTGGCGTGCCTACGGAGGTGCGCGCCGCTGCGCTGGGCTCCGACCGCTTCGGCACCTTGGCCTCGGCGCGACTCCACCTGCCTGCGGGACGCTGGCGCGTCGAGTCGACCTCCGACGACGGCGTGCGGGTCCGTGTGGATGGACGTACGGTGATCGAGAACTGGACTCACCACGGCCCGACGGTCGACTCCGCGGAGGTCTCGTTCGACGAGCCGGGTGAGCACGCGTTCGAGGTCGAGCACTTCGAGCTCGACGGCTGGGCCGTTCTCGCGCTGCGACTCGAGCGAGTCGATTGAGCTTGGCGGCTGCGCTCAGCGAGCGCGAGCGAGCACGACGCGGGCCACCTGCTCGCCCACGGTGCGCGCGCCCTGTGGCGTGAAGTGCAGGTAGTCGTAGTAGTGGACGAGATCCGGCGCGACGGCAGGACGGAGGTCGACTTCCTCCACTCCGAGCCGCTGGGCGGTGGCCGCGGCGCGCTCGTCGAGGCGCGTGAGCAGCGTGCGCACGAGGGGGTGCGTGTAGTACTCGGTCGTCGTCTCGACGTAGGGCCGTCCGATGCAGAAGTTCCACATCACGGCCTCTTCCGCGTCGCTGAGCTCCTTGTCGAACCAGGGCTGGCGTACCACGATCACGCGCGCGCCCTTGGCGCGGCAGCGCTCGATCATCGCAGCGAGGTTGTGCTCGAAGCGCGCGAGCATCGGCTCGGGGTCCGGGGCCGAGTCGATCCAGCGCGTGGCATTGTGCCGGCGTTCGCGCAGCTCGACGAGCTTCGAGCCTGTGCGCTCGCGAACCTGCGGGGCGCGCACGCGGCGCATGATTCGCGAGCCGAGCGCGCGCAGCGCCAGCTCCGTCGGCTTCCAGCCGAAGCGACGCTCGCAGTGCTCGTCGAACATATAGTCGAGCCCGAAGCGCGCTTGCGGCAGCGGCACGGGGCAGCGCTGCTCCAGCCACGTGACCGCATCGGAGGCTCCGACCATCAGCAGCACGAGATCGAGCCTGTCGTAGCGTGGCAGAACACGCTCGAGCATCGTCAGGATCGTCTCGCACGGCACGAGTGAGCGCGCGATGTTGCCCACGTGCACGTGACGCGCGCCGAGTCGCTCGCGGGCCTTTGGCTCGCGCAGCAGCGACTGCAGCACGCCTGGCCACGAGCTCGGCTGGTCGAGCATGTAGCCCTCGGCCGCGCTGCCGCCGGCCACCAGCACGCGGTAGAGCCCGCGCCGGTCGGAGGGCAGCTCGTCACCGCGTTCGCCCTCCGCATTGATCTCGAAATGCACCAGTGGCTCGAGGGACGGCAGGGCCGCACGATCGGGCTGCATGTGCGTGCGGTCGTGAGGACGCCATACGTAGTAGGCACCGCCGGCGCGCAGGATCGCTCGCGCGGCGAGCTCCGAAGCAGCGAGCATGGCTCCCGCCGCACCGAGGAGACCGGGGAGGTTCACGGGCGAGCTCCGAAGCGGGCCAGCGGTCCTGGGAGCGCGATCCACGGGTCGTCGCGCAGCACGAAGAACACCGTCACGACGCCGAGCGCTGCGGTCGAGAGCACGCCTCCGGCTATGAGCTCCGCCCACGTGTCGATCGCCACGAGTCGCTTGTAGGCCAGCACGAGCGCGAGGGCGGGCAGGGCGCCCAGCAAGGGCCTCCCGAAGGCATAACTCAGGAACTCGCGCGCCGGCACCGCGAGCTCTCGGCAGGCGAGCATCGCAACGAACAGCGAGAAGACGATGTTCGGCAGCGCCGTGCCGAGCGCCACGCCCACGAGCCCCAGCCGCCCGACGAGCGCGATCGAGAGCGCGATGTTGATCACGCCCATGGCGAGCAGCGCGACGGTCGGCTTCACGGGCTGTCCGAGTCCCATCAGGATCGGCAGCGAGACGCCGCGGACGGGCAGGTACACGAGGAACGACACCATCAGCACGCGCAACACAGAGCCCGCGGGGCCCGCGATCTCGGGACCGACCCACAGCGCGAGGAACTCAGGTCCGAGGAGCAGCAGAAACGTGCCGATGGCGAGCACCAGGAGGAACGAGATGCGCGTCCAGCGCAGCAGCACTGGCCGCAGGTCTTCGATCTTGCCGCTCGCCTTGAGGCGCGTGGCCGCCGGCATCACGACGGCGCCGATACCGATCACGAAGCCCGCCAACGGCTCGAAGAACTTGGATCCGAGATCGAACTGCGTCGTGGCGGCCGCGTCGAGCCAGCGACCGATCACGAGAGCGTCGCAGCGGAAGGCGAGCAGCGTCCCGACGTTGAGGAGCATCGCGAACACGCTGAACGACAGGATGCCACGCACGAGCGATCGGTCGAAGCTCGCGAGCGAGAAGCGCACGCCCGCATGACGGCTGCGGATCGCGAGCCACGCGAGCGCGAACTCGAGCACCATCGTCGCCACGAGAATCCCGGCCAGCGTGGTGAGATCCGGCGCGCGGGGCAGCAGGGCCACCGTCAGGCCGGCGCGCGCGAGGAGCTCGAGTGCCATGATCCCGTTGCGGGTCGTGAAGTCCTCGTGCGCATCGAGGACTCCGTAGGGCAGCCGCAGGACGAACGCGGCAGCAACCTGCGTCGCCGCGAGCACGAACCCCACTTGCGCGGCCGTGCGCTGCGCGGGCGAGAGGCCCGCTCCCAAGGCTCCGTCGAGATAGCCATGCTCGAAGGCCTCGAGTTGCGCCCAGCCGAGTGCGAGCGCGAGGAGGCCCATGGCGAGCGTGATCGCGAGGCAGGTCGAAATGGCGCGATTGACTCCCGCGAGGTCCGCGCGCCCGCGCGCTTCCGCGATCGACTTCACCGAGGCCATCGGCACGCCGAGCACGAGCAGTCGCAGCAGGCCCGTCAGCGACACCACCGTGACCCACACGCCGTTTTGCTCCGCGCCCAGGGTGCGCAGGGCGAACGGCGTGAGCACCATGAGCACGAGCACCTGCAGCGCGTTGAGCGCCCAGTTCGAGCCGATGCTGCGGATCATCGTGCGGCTCCGCGGTGGGGGCTTCGGGCGTTCATCGTGGCGAGGTGGAGGCGGCCTGCGGCCGGAGCGCGGGCAGGGCCTCGGCGATCCAGTCCGCGAGCACGGCATATCCCTCGTCCGCGAGGTGCATCGGATCGCAGGAAAAACTTTCCGACAGGCTGCCTGTGTCCGTGGCGAGGGGCGGGCGGCCCGTGTCGACGAAGCTCGCCCCGCGTGCCCGCGCATGGTCCGCGAGGTGGGCATTGAGGCGCGTGAGCGCCGCCACGCGGTCTTGGGGCATCCCCCGCTCGGGCAGAATTCCGAGCAGCAGGAGCTCGCAGGCGGGACGCTGCTCGACGAGGCGTTCCAGCAGGCGGTCGACCCTGTCCGCGATGGCCGAGGAGGACTCGCTCCCGGTGCGCCGGAAGTCGACGGATCCGGCGTAGAGCACCAGCGCCCGAGCCTCCGCGGGAACACTCGCCAGCAGGCGCGCGTCGAGGTCGGCGATGGGCTCGTTCCCGAGGCCGCGATTGAGCGTCGTGGCGAGCGGGAACCAGCGCGCCAGATCGAAACGCTCCATGGTCGACGAGCCGAGGAACACGACCGCGCCCGGCGGACTTGTCTCGCCCGCGAAGTGCGCCAGCCGTTCGGCGCGGTGCCGCTCGTAGCTCGCACGCGCTTCGTCGCGGCCGAGGGCCCGGCGCAGTCTCCAGCCGCCCGGCAGGAGGTCGAACCACGCCGCCACGAGCCACGCGCTGGCGACGAGGGCGAGCAAGACAAGAAGGCGGCTTCGAGACATCTGAGACCCGCGCACCTTCGCACCTGCCGCGGGCGAGTTCCAGCGTGGCACCTCTTGGAAAGACGCCTCGCTCTCGCCAACATCCTTGCCCCATGTCTTGTTTGCGGAACTGCACGGCGCGATGACGGCTGCCATCTCCATTCGCGGTGCCGAGAAGCGCTTTGGTGACCGCCTCGCCGTCGCCGGTCTCGACCTCGAGATCGCGCGCGGCTCGCTGTGCGGCGTGTTGGGCCCCAACGGCGCCGGCAAGAGCACCACGATCCGCATGGTGCTCTCGATTCTTTACCCGGACCGGGGCACGGTCGAGGTGCTCGGCGGGAGCGCGCTCGCCGCCAAGGAGCGCATCGGATACCTGCCGGAGGAGCGCGGGCTGTATCGCACCATGCGGGTGGGCGAGTACCTCGCCTTCATCGCGCGCCTGAAGGGCGTTCCGCGCGCTGGGCTTGCGGCGCGCGTGCGCGGCTGGCTGGAGCGGATCGAGCTCGGGGGCGTCGAGCACCGTCGCTGCCAGGAGCTCTCCAAGGGCATGCAGCAGAAGGTGCAGTTCATCGCCGCGGTGGTGCATGAGCCGGAGCTCCTCATCCTCGACGAGCCGTTCTCGGGCCTCGACCCGGTCAATGCCGTGGTGCTCGACTGTCTCGTGAGCGAGCTGCACCGCGAGGGGCGCACGATCCTCCTGTGCACGCACCAGATGCAGCAGGCCGAGCGCATCTGTGATCGGCTGGTGCTGATTCACCGTGGCCGCAAGCAACTCGACGCGACCTTGCCCGAGATCCACGCGCGCTTCGACCCGCGCACGCTGGCCTACGAGCCCCTCGATGCGGGAGCTGCGCTCGAGCCCGAGCTCGCGAGGCTCCCGGGCGTGCATTCCGTGCACCGCGCGCGCGACGGCCGCGGCTATTCGCTCGCGCTGGGCGAGGGGGCACGGCCACAGGAGCTGTTCGACACGCTGTTGCGCCGCGGTCCCGCCCGCCGCATCGAACTCGAGCGCGTCAGCCTCGAGGACGTGTTCGTGCGTGTCGTCCGATCCGCCGAAGGGGAGAGCGCCGCGGAGGATGCGCGCAAGGAGCTCGAGCATGGCAAGGGTGACTGAGATCGCCGTGCGGGAGTTCCGCACGACCGTGCTCACCAAGGCGTTCCTGCTGGCCGCGATCATCCTGCCGGTCGTGTTCTGGGTACTCGCGCTGGCGCTGCCGTTCCTCCTGCAGCCTTCGCCCAAGCCGCTCGAGGGCGCGCTGGCCGTGGTCGACGTCGATGGGCGTCTCGCGGCAGCTGTCGTCGTGGAGTTCGACGGCGATCGACTGGTGCGCGAGCGCAATCGGCGTCTGGCGGAGATGCAGCGCCGGCTGCAGGGCGTGCTGCCCGAGCCGATGCGCGAGATGCTCGAGAGGCAGGCGCGCAGCATGTTCGAGGCGCCGGCGCCGCTCGTGGGCGTCGAGACCAGCTCCGATCCGGCCGCGGTCGAGAGCTTCCGCCGCCGCGTGCGGGCGGGGGAGCTGCTCGCCTGCGTGCGCTACGAAAGCTCGGTGCTCTCGGCGGCCGAGGACACCAACCGCTTCGAGCTGTTCCTGCGCGAAGGACTCACGCGCCAGCAAGTCGACGACCTGCAGGGCGCGCTCGGTCGCGCGGTGGTCTCGGCGCGCGCCGCGACCGTCGGTCTCGACGTTGCCCACGCGCGCGCCGTGCTCGCACCGCCGGTGTCCGTCTCGACCACGCTGCGCGGCGATGGCGTCGACGTGCAGGAGAACCAGCTCGCGAAGGTGTTCGTCCCGCTCGCGTTCATGCTGCTGCTGTGGAGCAGCGTTTGGGTGACCGGCAACTACCTACTGACCTCGACGATCGAGGAAAAGTCGAATCGCGTGATCGAGGTGCTGCTCTCGGCGGTCAGCCCGCTCGAGCTGCTCGCCGGCAAGGTGATCGGCCAGTGCGCGGTGGGGGCGCTGATGCTCGGGATGTACTCAAGCGTGGGCCTGAGCGCGGCCTCGAGTCTCGGCTACGCGCACCTCGTGCCGCCGGACAAGCTCGTCTACCTTGGGATCTACTTCCTGATGGCGTTCCTGATGGTGGCCGCGACCATGGCGGCGATCGGTGCCGCCGTCAGCGAGCTGCGGGACGCCCAGACGCTGCTCGGGCCCGTGACGATCGTGTTCACGTTGCCGCTCTTCACGTGGTTCTTCGTTACGGAGAATCCCGACAGCACCTTCGCGCGCGTGATCTCCTACATCCCGCCCATGACCCCGTTCGCGATGGTGCTGCGCGTGGCCTCGGTCGAGTCCGTGCCCGGCTGGGAGATCGTGCTCACTTCGCTGGTCGGCTTCGGGGGCGTGCTCGGCATGGTGTGGGCTGCCGCGCGCATCTTCCGCGTCGGCATCCTGCTCACCGGCAAGTCCGCGACGCCGGCCGAGTTGTGGAAGTGGCTGCGTCGTCCGTGAGTGGACGCGGGGAAACTTCCTGCGGCTCTCGGGTGCGGACAGACTTTCCGTTTCAGCGCTGAAGCGCCACAGGGGAGCGGACCGATACGCCCTTCGTGATGGAGAGGCGTGCACTGCTCGAGACCTTCGGCGACCGGATCTCGCTCCCGTCGCTGCCCGAGGTGGTGCTGCGCATCAACGCCGCGATCGAGGACACCTCGGTCGGCGCGGCGCAGATGGGGCGCATCGCGGCCGAGGACCCGGCGATCACCGCCCGCGTCCTCCGACTCGCGAACTCGCCCTTCTACGGCCTGCGCGAGCCCGTGACGAGTGCCGAGCGCGCCGTGACGGTGATCGGCGCGCGTGCGCTGCGCAACGTGACGATGCAGTGCTCGATCGTGCGCCGCTACGAGCACCTGCGCGACATTCCGGACTTTGACCTCGATGAGCTGTGGCGACACCTCGTCCTGACGGCCCAGCTCGCGCAGTCGATCGGCGCCGCCGCGCGCCAGCTCTCGGAGCTCGCCCCGGACGATCTGTACGCCTGCGGACTGCTGCACGACGTGGGCAAGGTCGTGATCCTCGACGCCCTCACGGACGAGTACGTCGAATGCATTCGCATCGCGCGCCGCACAGGCTCCCAGCTGCACGACGCCGAACGGCGCGTGTTCGGCTTCTCCCATGTCGAGGTCGGCGCCCTGCTCGCCGCCCAATGGCAGCTGCCGGAGAAGGTCGCTCAGGCGATCGAGTT
The DNA here is from genome assembly GCA_005778045.1 of Planctomycetia bacterium. Next base: position 7,126 of record SXKQ01000053.1, on the reverse strand, counting down.
CCATCACGGGCCGACCCATGCGATCCACGAGCATCCGCATGTGGGCGTCGTCGCGATCGCCGACCAGCTCGCGTATCGCGCCGGGAGCGAGACATTCGACTCGGCCGTGCTGCGCCTCGCCAAGGTGGCCGAGCGCTGCCTCGGCATCGCTCCGGAAGTTTTTTCCGGGCTGGCGGAGCGGGTCCGGGGCGCCGATGTCGAAGCCCTCGGTTGAGTGCGCTTGCGCTGCGGAACCCTCAAGAATTCGTCCCCTAGGTTCCGATCTTCAGCGGCTGCCGCGTGCATGGCGGGGCATGACTTCGCACCTGGACACCGCTACCCTTCCCCCGCCGGGTCCGCGACCCTCGACGCCGCTTTTCCTCCGACACAGAAAGCCTGCAGCCCCATGAGCTTCCAGATCGGCGGCAGCTTCGGCGGTTCGCTGAAGGACCTCTTCACATCGGCTCAGATCCAGCACCTGATGCGGGTCGAGTTCGACCGTGCGCAGCGCTATCGCTACCCGCTGGTGCTGCTCGTGATCGGGGTCGATCGGCTCGCCCAGCTGCAGGACCTCTACGGCGCCGAGGTCAAGGAGGAGATCCAGCGCGGCGTGGCCGGCGTGCTGCGCACCTCGACGCGAGCCTCGGACTCGCTCGGCTACCTCGTAGACGACAAGATTGTCGTGCTCGTCCCGCACACCCCATCGACCGGTGCAGAGGTGGTTGCCCGCCGCGTGCTCGAGGCCGTGCGCAACCTGCGCTTCGACTGCGACGGCCGCACGACCCGCGTGACGGTCTCGATCGGTGGCGCCCACAACTCGCGCAAGGGCGAACTCGCCTTCGGCACGCTGCTCGAAGTGGCCGAGGCCGGCCTGCGCGTGGCACGCGACGGCGGTGGCAACCGCTACGTGCACAGCGACCTGTACGAGTTTTTCGAGCGCAAGCGCGCGCAGGACACCTCGCGCGTGTCTGCCCCGCTGCCCGCCGGTTCGGGCGGAGACGCGGCGCTCGGAGCCCTCGGAGATCGAATTCGTGAACTCTTCGGGCTCGGTCCCGGGGACGATGACCTGCTCGCGCGCATTCAGCGCGAGGTGGTCACCAGCGCCCTGCGCGAGGTCCAGGACGAGGTGCGTCGCGCGCTGCCGAGCGAGGCTCGCGAGCAGGCCGAGCGCATCGAGCTGCTCGAGCAACGCATCGCCAAACTGTCGGATTCGCTCGGCATGACGGAGTCCGAGCTGCAGCGCGTGCTCGCGCAGCGCACCGGCGACAGCGGCGTCGCCTCGGTCTACAAGAACGTGCAGGGGCTCTCGCCGACGGCCGTGCAGGCCGAGCTCAAGAAGGCCTTGATGTCGAAGATTTTCGAGGCCAACGTAGAGCTGCGGCGCCAGATCGGTGCCCAGCCTGAGAACCCCAGCTAGGTGCATCTCCCGCGTCCGGCCCCCATTACTCGCAGGTCCCACTCGCCATGCCCGCTCTTCAACCTCCCGCCAAGCCCCAAGGCGTCCTCTACCTCGGCATCGACCTCGGCACCTCGCGCACCTCGGTTTCGGCGTCGAACGGCGTGCGGGAGACCGTCGCGTCCTACGTCGGCTATCCCAAGGACGTGGTCTCGCGCAAGCTGCTGCAGAAGGACGTGCTGTTCGGCGACGAGGCGGTCGAGAAGCGTCTGAGCCTCGACTTCTACCGTCCGCTCGGCCACGGCGTGATCAAGTCGGGCGAGAACAGCGAGAAGAACCTCAGGGCCGCGGCCGAGCTGATCGGCGAGATCATCCGTCGGGCGCGCCCGCGTGCGGACGAGCTGGTGTACGCGGTGATCGGCGCGCCGGCTCAGGCCCAGATCCACAGCAAGAAGGCGATCCTCGACGCCGCGCGGCAGCACGTGCACAGCGCGATGATCTGCTCCGAGCCGTTCTCGGTGGCCTATGGCCTCGACATGCTCGACGACACGCTGGTGATCGACATTGGCGCGGGCACCACGGACTTCTGCCGCATGCACGGCACCATGCCTGAGGACGCCGACCAGGTCACGAACACCTTCGCCGGCGACCACGTCGACGAGGCGCTCGCGAAGCTCCTGCGCGAGAAGCACCCCGAGGCGCAATTCACGATCCACATGATCAAGCAGATCAAGGAGAAGCACTCGAGCGTCTCCGACCAGATGCTGCCCGTCGTCGTCAACCTGCCGGTCAAGGGCAAGCCCACGCCTTTCGACGTCACGAACGAGATCCGCACGGCCTGCCGCTCGATCGTGGTCCCGATGGTGGATGCGCTGACCGAGCTCATAAGCAACTTCGACCCCGAGTTTCAGGACCGGCTGAAGAACCGCGTGCTGCTCGGCGGCGGCGGCAGCATGATCAAGGGCCTCGACGTCGAGCTCGAGCGGCAGATGCACGAGCGTCTCGGCAGCGGCAAGGTGATGCGCGTCGAGGAGCCGATCTACGGCGGCTCCAACGGTGCGCTCAAGATCGCCCATGACATGCCGCCGGAGTTCTGGGAGCAGCTGCGCTAGGCGCACCCCGGCCCATCAGGATCGAACCAGCGCGCGCTTTCGGGAACGCATCCCGGGGGCGCGCGCTACTCTTGGGCTGCCATGGCCCTTCGCACGCTGCTCGCGCTCGTGTGTCTCGCGCTGCCGCTCCTGGCGCAGGCGAAGGACAAGGAGCGCTGTCCGTACTGCAAGGAGGATCCCGCGCTCATGGCTGCGGCGGGAGTGCTCTCCCATGCGCCGGGTGCGATCGGCGACAAGGGCGGGTCGGAGCTGGTGGCGAAGCTGCCTGTGTCGCGCTGGCTGTTCGTCGAGACGGCGCACTTGCGCTGGGCGAGCGCGCTCGGCGACTCGGCGGTCGACCAGCGCGACCGCGAGCGCGTCGAAGCGGAGCTCGCGCGCCTGCGCACCGTGCTGCCCGACGTGCCGACGAAGCCCCGGAAGCTCGATCCGTGGCTGCGCCTGCACGTGCAGGCGATGAAGGGTGAGGAGTTCTACGCGCGCTTCCAGTCGTTGCTCGGCGTGAAGGATGCCGACTTCCCCCCGGAGCGCAGGCTCGATGCGCCCTACATGGGCGCGGGCCGGTTCCTCGGCGAGAAGGACAAGTTCGAGGTCGTGCTGCACGTCTCGCGCGAAAACCACCGCCGCTTCACCGAGTCCTTCAGCGGTGTCGCCGTGAACGACTCGTTCCGCTGGCATTTTTCCGGGCTGCACAAGCTGCTCGTCTCCGTGCCGGTGGAGGACGCGGACCTGAAGGACGACCGCGGCCTGTGGCCGCATGTCGCGCACAACCTCTCGCACGCGTTCCTGTGCGCCTACAAGCACTTCTCCTACGACCCGCCCGTGTGGATCGACGAGGGTCTCGCGCAGGCGCTCGAGAAGGAGTTCGACCCGCAGTCCCGCACCACCGAAGGCGAGGAGGGCTCGCTGCGCGACACGAAGGCACCGGCGGACTTCGGTGCTGCCGCGACGAAGCTCGTGGCGGTCGGCAAGGCACCGCGGCTCGCGGAGCTGATGGCTGCCAAGGACTATTCGGAGCTTGGAACGGACGGTTCCGTAGCCGTCTGGTCGATCACGCGCTTCCTCCTCGACGTGCACGGCGAGCGCTACGCGCGCTTCCTCGCGGGCCTCAAGGGGCAGCTCGATGCGAAGGGCAATCCGAGCGGGGAGGACCTGCCGGGACTGCAGCGCAAGCTGCTGCGCGAGCTGTGGGACTGGAGCCCGCTCGACCTCGACGAGGCCTGGCGCGCGTGGGTCAAGGCGGGTGGCCACGCCCCAGCGAAGAAGTGAGCGGTAGAACCCGATGAAGCTGCGCTTTCCCGAGACGCTCGTGCTGACGGTGGCGCTGGTGCTGTTGGCCCAGTTAGCGACGTACGTGCTGCCCTCCGGCGAGTTCGAGCGCGTGCTGGTCGACGGACGCGCGCGCGCGGTACCCGGCACGTTTCATGAGGTCGATGTCGCGTCGCTGCCGTGGCACGCCGCCCTGACGCGTATCCCCAAGGGGCTCGAGAAGGCCGCCGAAGTGATCTTCTTCGTGCTGCTGTGCGGCGGCGTGATCGGCGTCCTGCGCGCGAGCGGTGCAGTCGATGCGCTTCTCGCGCGCGTGCTCGCGCGCATGGACGGGCGCCCGGTGCTGCTCATCGGCGGCATGACGGCACTGCTCTCGCTCGGCGCGGCCACGATCGGCATGGCCGAAGAGTACGTGCCGTTCGTTCCGATCCTCGCCGCGTCCTGCGCGGCGCTCGGATTCGACGCGATCGTCGCGGTCGGCATCGTCTATGTCGCGGCGGGCATCGGCTACGCGGCGGCGCCTCACAATCCTTTCACCGTGCTGATCGCGCAGCGCATCGCCGGGCTCGAGCCCAATTCTGCGGCCGGATTTCGCTGGATCCTGTGGGGGCTCGCTCTCGCCGTCGGAGTGACCTACCTCGTCCGCTACGCCTTGCGCGTGCGCGCGGACCGCTCGCGCAGCTACATGGCCGGGATCGAGCCGTGGTCGCCGCCCTCGGGACAGGCACCGGAACTGGGGCTGGGGCAGCTGGCGCTGCTCGCCGTCTTTGGAGCCGGGATCGCGCTGTTCGTCTGGGGCTGTGCGGTGCATGAGTGGGGGCTGGGGGAGCTCTCCGCGGTGTTCCTCGCGCTCGCCCTGCTCGCAATGCCGCTCGGATCTCTCTCGCCCAACCGTGCCGCGCGCGAGTTCAGCGTCGGGGCCGCGGAGATGACGAACACGGCGTTGCTGATCGGCTTCGCCAAGACGATTCAGGTCCTGCTCGAGGAGGGCAAGGTCATCGACGCGGTCGTGCACGCACTCGCCACGCCGCTCGAGGGCCTCTCGCCGGACGTGGCGGCGGTGGGGATGCTCGGCGTGCAGAGCCTGACCAACCTGTTCATTCCATCGGGGTCCGCGCAGGCTTCGGTGACGATGCCGCTCATGGCGCCGCTCGGCGATCTCGTCGGTGTCTCGCGGCAGGTCGCGGTGCTCGCCTTCCAGTGCGGCGACGGGCTCTCGAACATGCTCATCCCGACCAACGCGGTGCTGATGGGCGTCCTGGCGCTCGGTCGGGTGCCCTACGGGGCCTGGCTGCGCTTCATCGTGCCGCTCGCGGCGCTGCTCTTCGCGCTGTTCGCCGCTGCGCTGGTGGTCGCCAACCGGATCGGAGTGTGAGCTTGTCGACGGTGCCAGACGAGCCGCTCTTCTTCCGACGTGCGCTGCGCAAGCGCTGCCCGCAGTGCGGCGAGGGTCAGCTGTTCGATGCCTTCGCGCAGATGAATGAGACCTGCGCGACGTGCGGGCTTTGCTTCCGCCGCGAGAGCGGCGCGCAGACGGGTGCGATGTACTTCCGCGCCACCGTGAGTGAGATGATTGCCGCCGCTCTCGCGCCAGGGCTGTACTTTTTCAGCGACTGGAGCACGCCGGTGGCGCTCGGCACCCGCACCGGCACCGGCACTGTGCTCGTGCTCGTGCTCGTGCTCGGCTTCAGCCACCTGTTTCTGCCCGTATCGTTGGCATTCTGGACCGCGGTCGAGCACGCGGCCGACGTCAGCAACGGGGAGCGCAGGGTCAACCCGCGGACGTAGGGGACTCGTCGCGCAGCAAGCTGCGCGCGCGGGTCGCGAGCCAGAGCGTCTGAACGAGGTTGCCGAGCGTCATCATCATGGCCGACGCCTGCAGGCCCTCGAGCGTGGAGTGCTGCACACACAGGATGAGTCCGAGCGTCGTCACGCCCAGCGACAGCGCGACAGATTCCGTGATCGCGCGCGTGCGGCGTGCGCGCACCAGCACCCCGCCGTAGAGACTCTGCAGGACGCTGAGTGCAGGCAGGGCGAGCGCGAAGGCCATCGAGGACGTACCGAGAGTAGCGAGTCGCGGATCGAGATCGCTCCAGCCTTCGAACCAGGCACGCGAGAGTGGGGAGAAGGTGACGATCGCGAGCAGTACGCTCGCCGCCGTCGCCAGCTTCCATGTGAACGCGCGGAGTGCTCGCACGGCCGTCGGCTGAGTGGCGAGTGCGACGACGACCTCGTTGAACGCGAGCCCGAGCGCACGGAACAAGAACACGGCGCCGTGGTAGGCGGGCCAGGTGGCGAGAGACTCGAGCGGTGAGCTCATGCGGGACATGGCAGCAGACCCGATCGGCTGGCTGAGCAGCGTCACGAGCGGCGTGAGAGCGAGGGGCAGGTAGAAGCTGGCGAACGCGGGCCACGTGAGCGGCTCGATCGCTGGAGCGGTCCACAGGCGCTCGCGCAGCACGGGCTGCACGTGCAGTCCGATGAAGGCCGCCTCGCTCATCACTCCGGCGGACACGGCGCAGGCTCCGATCGCGATGCCCGGCAGGTCGCCGACGAGCACTCCGAGCGCCAGCGCGGCCAGGTTCGCGAGGATCCGCACCGCGGTACCGAGCGTGATCGCGCGCGAGTGCCCGAAGCGGATGAGCACTCCCTGCTGGAAGCGCCGGTAGGCGATCGACCATGTCCAGGGCAGCATCAACTGGAATCCGAGGCGGCCGGGCTCGATCACTTCCGCTGGGGCGCCGATCACGGAGCTCGCGATCAGGTCGAAGAGCGGCGTGAATGCGACGAGCGCGTGCAGTGCCGTGAGGACCGCCCCGGCGCGCAGCATGAAGCTCCGGACTCGTTCGTAGCTCTGCCGGTCGTGGCACAGGGCCGTCGACGCGGACAAGAGCATGATGATCGGGGCCTCGATCGTCAGCGCGATCGGGAAGACCAGAGATCCCCAAGCCGCGAGGTTGCGCTCGGCATCCGGGAGGCGCGCCACGACGGCGGAGAACAGGGGCAGCTCGGCGCCCATGAGCAGCCAGCTCGCGGCGAGCGGCCACCACAGGCGCAGGATCGAGCGCGCTGGGAGCGGCGCGGGCGAGACGATTCGGTCGGACACGTACGGCCTTGGGGAGCGGGTGGTTTTGGCACCGCCGAGGTCTTTACCCGCGCGGTCGAATGTGGACAATCATCTGCCCGAAAGGATCTTATTGCGCCATGACCTACGTCGTTGCCGAACCCTGCGTCAAGTGCAAGTACACCGACTTCCATAAGGCAGGCAAAGGCATTTTTTCGAAAAATTGTACAAAACTGACTAGCCAGTTTCCTCCATAAGCAAACAGCTCATTCAGCCAGTAAATATTTCTGGTGGATAAATGAAGCGCTG
>SXKQ01000052.1 GCA_005778045.1 Planctomycetia bacterium | reverse complement strand
GAGCACGAAGCGCGCACTCACTTCGCTGATGCGGCCGGAGCCCTTGGTGATCACCACGAACTGGATGATCACGAGGATCAGGAACACGATGATGCCGACGGTCAGGTTGTCGCCGCAGACGTAGTCGCCGAAGGCCTTGATGATCGCTCCGGCGTCGCTGCCAGAGAGGATCAGGCGCGTGCTCGCGACGTTCAGCCCAAGGCGGAAGAGCGTGGCGAACAGGAGGAGCGTCGGGAAGACCGACAGGTCGGCTGCCGCGCGCGTGTTCATCGTGAGCAGCAGCAGCAGCACGCTGGTCGCGATGTTGATCGCGAGCAGGATGTCGAGCAGCGCCGGCGGGATCGGCGAGACCAGCGTCAGGACGACGCCGAGAACGCCGAGGCCCATGATCCAGTCTGCGTAGCGCTTGAGGAACGCGGCCGTGCCGCGCGCCTGTTCGATCGCGTTCGTTGCCATCAGCTAGCTCCCGCGGTCACGACCGGGCGACCGCCCTTGAATCCGTAGACGTAGGCGAGAACCTCGGCGACGGCTTGGTACAGCTCGCGCGGTACCTCGTCGCCGATCTCGCAGCGCGCGTGCAGGGCGCGGGCGAGGGGCACGTCCTCGTGGATCGTGACGCCCGCCTCGCGGGCCACTTCCTTGATGCGCTGGGCGATCTGGTCGACGCCCTTGGCGACGACCTTCGGCGCACCACGCTTCTCGGGGTCCGCCTCGCGATCGTACGCGAGTGCGACGGCGTAGTGCGTGGGGTTGGTGATCACCACCGTCGCCTTCGGTACATCGCTCATCATGCGGCGTGCCGCCAGCTCGCGTTGCACGCGCCGGATGCGCGCCTTGACCTGCGGATCGCCTTCGGAGGAGCGCAGTTCTTCCTTCACTTCCTGCTTGGTCATACGCAACTCCTTGTCGTGCTGGCGGTGCTGCAGAAAGACATCGAGGATGCCGAGCGCGAGGATCGCGGCGAGGCCCGCAGCCGTGCAGCGCAGGACGACCATGCCAATCACCGCGAGCGCTGGACCGATCTCCTGCGACTGCAGCGCGATGACGTGCTCGACCTGCGACCAAGCCACCGCCGCGACGGTCACGAAGATCGCCACGAGCTTGGCGAAGCTCATCGCCGTGCGCGTCACGCTGCGCATGCTGAAGAACTTCGAGAGCCCAGAGACAGGGTTGAGCTTCTCGGGCTTGAGCTCCAGCGCCTTCGTGGCGATGCCGAGCCCGATTTGCGCATAGGCCGCGAGCGCCGTGAGCAGGAACATCGGGAAGACCAGCGCGACCGTCGCCCAGCCGATGCGGTCGAGCATCGCGCCGAACAGTCCGGCGACGGACTCCGGAGTGAGATCCTCGTGCGCCATGGTCCCGACGCGCTCGACGATCGTCACTATGAGACCGCCGAGCTCGCCCGCGAGCGATCCGCCAGCAAGGGCGAGCGTCATGAGCCAGCCGAGCAGCGCCAGCGCGGCGACGAGCTCGGTGGAGAGCGGCACCTGCCCCTTGTCGCGCGCTTCCTCGCGGCGCCGGGGGGTCGCGTCCTCGGTTTTCTGGTCGTCGTCCTGATCGTCGAAGAGGCCCATGGCTCAGCCTTCCAGCGCGACGAGCGCCGCCTCGAGCCCGTCGCCGAGCAGTCCGTAGAGGTGCTGCAGCCCGGGCGCCACGAGCGGCGCGAAGAGGAGCATCGCGCCGAGACCGACGAGGATGCGCAGCGTGAAGCCCATCTCGAGCACGTTGACGTGCGGTACCGCGCGCGAGATCAGCGCGATCACGATCGAGGCCACGAACAAGAGCAGCAGGATCGGCCCGACGAAGGTGATGCCCGCGGCGATCATGTCGCCGACGAGCCGGAGTGCCAGCTCGCCAAAGCCCTTCGGCAGCGACGCCACGCCGACCGGCACTCGCTCGAAGGAGCCCGCGAGCGCGCGCAGCAGCAGGTGGTGGCCATCGACCGCGAGCAGGCCGAGCAGGAACAGCGCCTCGTAGAACTGCGTGACCAGCGGCGTGCTGATGCCCGAGGCGGGATCGACCACGCTGGCCATGTTGAAGGCCATCTCGCTGCCGATCATCTCGCCCCCGACGCGCACTGCGAGCATCACGGCCTGCAACACGAATGCCAGCGCGAGCCCGACGAGGATCTCGCGCACCGCGAGTACACCGAACTCGAGGGGCGCCTCGGCGAAGGGCAGCGGCACGCCGTGCACGGAGAAGAGCACGAGCGCCAGACTCGCGATCAGCCCGATCTTCACGCCGCCGAACGTCGACTGGGAGCCGAAGAACGGCGTGCCCAGCACGAACGCGCTCGTGCGCACGAGGAAGAGCCCGAAGGCGGCGAGGGTCCCGTCGGCCAGCATGGGTTGGTTCAGGAGAGCCCGAAGGAGTGCAGCTGGTCGAAGATGCGCAGCGTGTAGTCGCGCAGGATCCCGAGCGCGGGGACGAGCAGTAGCAGCGCCACGCCGAGCACGGCGATCATCTTGGGGATCAGGGACAGCGTCTGTTCCTGCACCGAGGTCAGGGCCTGGAACACGCTGATGGCCACGCCGACCACGAGGCCGACGATCAGCATCGGACCGGCGAGCATCGCCACGGTCACCAGCATCTCGCGCGCGAGTTCCGCGACGCGCAGGTCGAGGTCGTTCATGGCTTCAGGTGGTCACGAAGGAGGTGACGAGCGACTCGCACAGGAGGTGCCAGCCGTCGACGAGGATGAAGAGCAGGATCTTGAACGGCGTGGAGACCATCACCGGCGGCAGCATGAACATGCCCATCGAGAGCAGGACGCTGGCCACGACGAGGTCGATCACGAGGAACGGCAAGAACAGCAGGAACCCCATCTGGAACGAGGTCTTGAGCTCGCTGGTGATGAAGGCCGGCACCACCACGCGCAGCGGCAGTTCTTCCTTCGTGCGCGTGGCGTCGTCGAGCTTGGCGAGGTCAGCGAACAGCTCGAGCTCGCTCTCGCGCGTGTTGGCGACGAGGAACGTGCGTAGCTCGCCCCACGCGTTCTGGCCGGCGGCGTCGATCGCCAGCTGGCCCGCGCGATAGGGCACCCAGGCCTTCTCGTAGACGCGCTCGGCGACCGGCGCCATCACGAAGGTCGTGAGGAATAGGCTGAGACCGATGATGACGGGGTTCGGCGGCAGCTCGTTCGTGGAGAGCGCACGGCGCACGAAGCTCATCACGATCACAATGCGCGTGAAGCTCGTGACGGTGATCAGGATCGCGGGCAAGAGCGAGAGCACGGTGAGCAGCACCGCGATCTCGACCGCCGTGGAGAGGCGGCCTTCGGTGGTCTGGGGTGCGCGGGACACGAGTCCGCCGGTGAGGTCGCGCTGGATGTCGAAGCCAGCCTCGACGGCGGCAGTCACGGGCCCGAACTCGGCCGGCTCCACCGATTGCGCGCTCACGGCGCCGGCGAAGAGCACGAGGACGACGAGCGCGATCAGCCAGCGCACGAGGGTGGGAGTGCGGTTCGTCATCCGAGCAGTCCTTCCCGGGACAGATTGCCGGTGGAGGCGGCTGCGGGCGCGGACGACGGGCCGCGCAGCCGCTCGAGTACCTTGGAGAAGGCGTGCAGCTCGGTCTTGCCCGGCGGCGTCTCGCGCCCTGGCGCGATCACGGGGTCGAGCTCGGCGATCTGCGAGAGCTCCTTCTCCCCCACTCCGATCAGGAACGTGCGGTCGTAGCAGCGGACGACGCACAGCTTGTGCTTGCCGCCGAGCGGCAGGACGTCCATGACCTGCATCTGCCGCTGGGCCGCGCGCGCCGCGAGTGTGCGCGTGACGAGCTTGCGGAAGGCGAAGCCGAGCAGGCCGACGAGCAGCAGCAGTCCGCCGCACACCACGAGGTAGCGGGTCAGGTCGGGCCCTTGGGTGCCGCCGAGCGTGGTGTCGGCGACGACGAGCAGGTGAGGTTGGAGCATCGCGGGGTGCCGGGAGGGGTTGCGCAATTCCTTCCGGCTCCCCTGTGTCGGAATTTCAACCCCGGAGCTTGTGTCGCGTTTTGCGACACCTCAAAACGGGAACCGTCCACGTTCTGGATAATGCCTGTGAGGCTCAATGGCAGGCACGCAAAGGGCCGATGGAGGGGCCTGCGCGGGTTCCGCCGCGCCCTTCCCCCAACTCCACCGGCGGGCTTCAGCCCGCTTCCGCCGGCCGTGCAACGGCTCCACCGCGCCCAGACCGCCCTCCAACAAGTCCCAGTTCTGGCATCCCCGGCCACCATCGTGGTGCGGATGCTCGAGCTGGTGCTCGATCCGTCGGCGTCGCCGCGGGAGATCGCGAGCCTCGTGCGCACGGATCCGGGACTCACTCTGGAGGTGATCCGCCGACGGCAGCCCGGCGAGCGCAAGCGGCGCTTTGCCCTGCACCTCAACGACGCGCTCTCGGGGCTCGACGCCGCGGGCCTGCGCGAGCTCGCCCTGCGGCTGCCGATCCGTGGCCGCTTCGAGCTGCTCGACGCACCCGAAGGACAGGCCTGCTCGCTCTTCGCGCGCAAGCACGCGGTCGCCTGCGCCACGGCCGCAGCCGCCTTCGCGCGCGAGTCCCACTACGCCGAGCCCGAGACCGCCTACACCGCCGGCCTGCTCTCCTCCATCGGCTCGCTCGCGCTGTGGCAGCTCGGCGAGCGCGAGATGCGCGAGCTGCTCGCGCGCGCGAGCGGGCAGCCCGTGGAAGGACTGCTGCGCGAGGAGCGCGAAGTGTTCGGCTTCGATCACGACCTGCTCGGCATCACGCTCGCCGACACTTGGAGCCTGCCCTACGAGCTGCACGACATGCTGGCTGCGCTGCACCGACCCGCAGAGGAACTCGAGCGTCTCGGACTCGAGGGCGTCGACGTGCACCTCGCCTCGCTCGCGCGCGCGGGCTTCCACGCGGCCCACGAAGCCGGATTCCCGCTGCACGCCGGGCTCGACGCCGGTGCCCTGCCCGCGGATGTCGCGCGGCTGTTCGATGCGATCGACCTTCCGAGCGTGCTCGAGCGTGTGCGCGAGGCTGTCAGCCGCGCTGCAGAGATCGCGCGACCTCGCGCGCGCACGCAGGCCGAGGCCTTTCCGATCGTGATGGCAGCGCGCGAGGAACTGCAGCAGCGACTGCTGGAGAAGGAACACCTGCTGCGCGCCGGGGACTCGGTCTTCAACGTCCTTCAGTACAGCTTCGAGCGTCTCGGCGACGGCGATCCGTTGCCGGGCGTGATGCTGCGCGCAATGGAGCGCATGGACTTCCGGCGCATCACATGCTTCGAGCTCGACGAGCGCGAGGGCCGGCTGACCGTGCGCTCGTCCTACGCCGTGGCCGGCGAGACGCGCACGCAGGAAGGTCGCTGGGCTCCCTGCAGCGTGGGTCGCGGTGCGCTCGAGCATGCAGCGCGCATCGATCGCGAGTCGGACGAGCCGCTGCACCAGCTCGTGCTCGAGCTGTGCGACGTGCACTCGGCCGTGGTCGCGCCGTTGCGCGAGCTCGATCCCCAGCGTCGGCTCCTGCTCGTCGCCGATCGAGGTCGCGCAGGACGCGCGCCGGTCCCGCGCGAGGAGGAGGCTCTCGGAAGCATCGCCGATCAGGCCAGCCTGCTTTTGAAGTTCGAGCGCATGGAACGCGAGAACGAGGCGCGCGCGACCCAAGACCCGCTGACGGGCGCGGCCACCCGTCGCCGCCTGATGGAGCGTCTCGAGTTCCTCGCCAGCCAGAGTGAACGCACGGGCCTCCCGTTCTCGCTGCTGATCATGGACCTCGACCACTTCAAGCGCTTCAACGACACCATGGGCCACCAGACCGGCGACGAGTTGTTGCAGGATCTCGTGCGCATCTTCCAGTCGAACGTGCGCAAGGGCGACCTCGTCGCGCGCTACGGCGGCGAGGAAGTCGTGGTGCTGCTGCCCAACTGCGCGATCGAGCGCTCGCTCGAACTCGGCGAGGCGCTGCGCGCGCTCGTGCAAAAGCACGGCACGACACGGCTCGAGCGCTATCGCGGCCTGCAGGTCTCGATCTCGATGGGCGCGGCCCAGTGGCGCAAGGGCGAGAGCGTCTCCGCACTGATCGGACGCGCGGACGCGGCCCTCTACGAGGCCAAGCACGCCGGTCGCAATCGCGTGCTGCGCGCCGCGTGAGCACCGCGAGCACGCGGCGCAATCCGTTCAACCCGAGTGGTCGCAGCCCGCGACGGAGCGCGCCGGCTCGGTCTGCAGCGCGAGCGCGCGACGCGCCTGCTCGGCGAGTTCGACGCGACGCACCGTGGCGCCCAGCTCGGCCTCGACCGTGCGCAGTAGCAGCACCAGCCGTTCCTGCACGCGTCCCCGCAGGGCGGGATCTTCCGCGAGCGGGAGCGCGCTCCAGCGCTCGAGCGCGCGCAGCGCACGGCGCGCGGCGACGTCGATGGCCTCGTTTCCGGCGCGCGGATCCGTCGCGCGCTCGAGGGCCAGCGCCAGCGCGAGCTCCAGCTCAATCTGGGGATCGGGGTGCGGCACGTCCTAGGCCCCGAGACGCGCGGCCTCGACCGACTGCCACGCTTCCTGCAGGCGGGCGAGCACCTTGCGGGCCTCGGCGACAGGTGCCGCGGACTCGGTGCGCTGCGCATCGCGCAGTCGGTCCTCCACGAACAGATAAAGCTGCTCGAGGTTGTCGGCCACGCCGGGCGCGGCGTCCTTCTGCAGCGCGCAGCGCAGCTCGGTCACGATGGCATCGGCCCGCGCGAGCAGCCCAGCCCAGCGCGAGCCGGGGCCACCGGGCGTCTCCTGCGCCGAGAGGTCGAGGAAACGCAGCGCGCCCGCGTACATGAGGCGCACGATCTTGATCGGCGGGGCGTTCTCGAAGGCGGCCTCGCGGTAGGCACCGGCAGCGGAGCGGGGATCCATAGTGCGGAGTCTCGTGAGGATCAGCGGTTGAGGTAGGCGGACTGGCTCTGGAGCTGGGCCATGAGGCTCTCGAGCGAAGCGAAGCGGCGCGTGAGCTGCTCCTGCATGCGATCGATGCGCATCTCGCGCTGCTCGATGCGCTCGTTGATGCTCTTGATCTTGGTGTTGAGCGTCTCGACGCGCGCGTCGAACACGCCCTTGAAGAAGTTGCCCGACTGGTCACCGTAGCTCTTCACGACCTTGTCGATCTCGCGCGCGAGGTCATCACCCAGGCCGGTGTCGGCGGTCGTATCGAAGTAGTAACGCACGGAGCCGACCGCCGAACCGGCGTTGTCGAAGCCGTCGGTGTCCGCGAACAGGTCGGCGAACTTGGAGAGGTTCGCGTCCATCTTCGCTTCCATCACCTTGTCGTTGATCTTGAGCGAGCCATCGGACTGCGACTCGACGCCCACGAGACGCAGCGTGCCGTAGCCCGAGGTGTCCGCGGCCGCCTGGGCCGCCGACTGCCCGAACAGCGCGCCGGAGAGCGTGCGCTGGATCGTCTTGAGCGTCGTCTCGCCGAACAGCGCGCCGCCGGGGCCCTTCTCCGGGTCATACTTGTTCTGGTCGCGCGCGAACTTGACGACCTCGTTGTAAGCGTCGACGAACTCCTTGACCTTGCCCTTCACGGCGGTCTTGTCGGCCTCGACGGTGAACTGCACGGTCTTGGCCGGATCGGCGTCGAGCAGCGAGATCGAGACGCCCGCGATGACGTCGTCGAAGTCGTTGTCGGTGCGCTCCACCGTGAGTCCGTCGATCACGGCGATGGCATTGCCGCCGACGCTGATGTTGTTTGCGCTCTGCGCCACGCCCTGCGCATCGGGCGGCGCGGCGTTGATCGAGAGGTTCGTGACGGTCGTGGCGATCGTGCCGATGCGATGGTCCTTGCCGGTCTGCTTGGCGGTCAGCACCAGCTGCCAGCTCGGCGCCGCGGCTGTTCCGGAGTTCACGACCGTCGCGGCAACCTTGTCCGTGGCTACCGTGTTGATCTTCGACGCGATGTCGTTGAGCGACGAGGTCGCCGCATCCATCGTCGTCGTGTACGACTGGCCGTCGTAGGTGAACGAGACGGTCTGGCCGTCGACCGTGGCGAGGTCCGCGTCCGGATCGGTGACGCCATTGAAGGCCCAGCGATCGGTGGTCGCGACCTGCTGGACGACGAGCGAGTGCGAGCCGGCGGCCGCAGCGCCCGCCGCGGAGATCGTGGCGAAACCTTCCTCGCTCTGGCTCACCTTGAAGGCGAGGAAGCCCGACAGCGTGCCGAGCGCGTTGGCCTTGGTGCGCAGTGCGTCGACCTTGCCGCGGAAGGTGTTGAGCAGGTTGATCTTGTCCTGATCGCCCTTCTTGTTCGACTCGAGTTGCTGGATGGGCATGCGCTCGACCGCCAAGAGCGCGTCGATGATCGCGCGCGTGTCGAGGCCGCTGCCGAGGCCGCCAAAGCTGATCGAGGATGCCATGCGCTTGCTCCGTGGGCCCCGTGCGGGACCCGCGGGGTTATCGGCGCGACCCGCGGCCCGGGTTAGCCCGATCTCTGAACCTCCTTTGCGCTGGAAGGAATTTCCACTTGGCGCAAATGAAACAGCGCGACTCCCCGTGCCGGGGAGCCGCGCCGCCCTCTTCGTCCACAGGACGATTCCAGTGTCAGGCCCTAGGCCAGCAGGCGCAGCGCGAGCTGCGGCTGGACGTTGGCCTGCGACAGCACGCTGATGGCAGCCTGCTGCAGGATCGAGTTGCGCGTCAGGTCGCTCGTCTCCGTGGCGACGTCGACGTCACGGATGCGGCTCTCGGCGGCCGAGAGGTTGTCGCGCGTGGTCAGGATCGACGAGATGGCGCTCGTCATGCGGTTCATCTGCGCGCCGAGCGTGCCGCGCGTCGTGGTGACCGAATCGACCGCCGTGTCGATCGCCGCGAGGGCGGTCGAGGCGTTGGCGGCGCTCGTCACCGACAGCGAGCCGAGCGAGAGGCCGGTCGCGGTGGTGTCGGAGAGCGACAGGGCGATCGTCTGGCCCGCGTCGATGCCGACTTGGATGTTCATGCTGGTGGTCGAGCCGTCGAGCAGGTTGACGCCGTTGAAGGTCGTCTGGCCGGCGACACGGTCGATCTCCGTGACGAGCGCCTGGAACTCGGTGTCGAGCGTGGCGCGGTCGGCGGTGGTCAGGGTGCCGTTGGAGGCCTGCACTGCGAGCTCGCGCATGCGGGTCAGGTTGTTGCTGACTTCCTGCAGCGCGCCTTCGGCGGTCTGCGCCATCGAAACGCCGTCCTGCGCGTTGCGGCTGGCGACCGTGAGGCTGCGGATCTGGCCGCGCATGCGCTCGGAGATGCCGAGGCCGGCGGCGTCGTCGGCGGCCGTGGCGATGCGCAGGCCCGACGAGAGGCGGGCGAAGTTGCCCTGCAGGCGGCTGGTGACGGTGCCGAGGTTGCGCTGGCTGGTGAGCGCGGCGACGTTCGTGTTGACTCGAAGACCCATTTGACTGGTTTCCTTGGGATTGGCGGTCCGTGGATCTGAGGAGACGCCGCATCGCTCCGACCGGAGACAGCCCCTTCCGCAGGAGTCGCGAGCTCTCGCTGGCACGGCGAAGGCTCGCGGGACGGACGGGCTTCCGGAGATTCGTTGGCGTCGTGGACCCCGCCGCAGCTTCGACCCCCTCCCCACCTTTTGGGGCGAAGCGCGAAACCGTGACGTGGTGCCGTTCGTCATCCCACGCACTCGTGCTCTCGCGCGCGCTGCGGCATGCCTTGCGGCAGGCGTTCCTTCGGAAGGTGCGCGAGGCGCTCGACAGGAAATCCCATTTCCCGGAGCGCGCTCCACCGCAGGCCTGAAAAAAGTCGTGGGCACCGCCCCGCGCGTGCGCGGGGCGGTGCCCTTCGAGCCGTCCACCCTGGCCCCCTCAGCTACGAATAGCCAAGGTTTCTGGCTGGGCGGGCCCCCGCGGGGGGGGGAGAGCGCGAGAAGCGCGGGAACCCGTCCTGCTTCAGCTGGTCAGGGACTAGCCGAGCAGCGACAGCGCGAGCTGCGGCTGCACGTTGGCCTGCGAGAGGACGCTCACCGCGGCCTGCTGCAGGATCGAGTTACGCGTGAGGTCCGCGGTCTCGATCGCCACGTCGACGTCGCGGATGCGGCTCTCGGCGGCCGAGAGGTTCTCGCGCGTGTTGAGGATCGAGGAGAGCGCGCTCGTCAGGCGGTTCTGCGACGCGCCGAGCGTGCCGCGAGCCGTCGAGACGCTGTCGATCGCCGTGTCGATCGTCGAGAGGGCGCTCGCGGCGTTGGCGGCCGTCGTGACGTCCGCGCTGCCGATCGAGAGACCCGTCGAGGTCGTGTCGGAGAGGCTGAGAGCGATGCTCTCGCCGGCGTCGGTGCCGACCTGGACGCTGAGCGAGGTCGTCGTGCCGTCGAGCAGGTTCACGCCGTTGAACGTGGTCTGGCTCGAGACGCGGTCGATCTCGGTGACGAGCGCCTGGAACTCGGTGTCGAGCGTGGCGCGGTCCTGCGCGGTGAGCGTGCCGTTGGAGGCCTGGACGGCCAGCTCGCGCATGCGGGTCAGGTTGTTGCTGACTTCTTGGAGAGCGCCTTCCGCGGTCTGCACGAGCGAAACGCCATCCTGGGCGTTGCGGCCCGCGACCGTGAAGGAGCGGACCTCGGCGCGCATGCGCTCGCTGATGCCGAGGCCTGCGGCGTCGTCAGCGGCGGTCGCGATGCGCAGGCCCGAGGACAGGCGGGCGAAGTTGCCCTGGAGGCGGCCGGTGACGGCCCCGAGGTTGCGCTGGCTGGTGAGCGCAGCGACGTTGGTGTTGACACGAAGTCCCATGGTGTTGCGATTCCTGTTGGAAAGAGGGTTTTGATGCAGGTTCAGTCATCAAGCCCGTGCGGCTGGCTCCTCGTTTCCACTTCCGCTGCATCGCCCCCGCCGCCTGCGAACGCTCGCCTGCGATCGGGGGCCGGAAGTGGCCGGCGCCCGGGTGTTCTCGTTGGAGCGCGCAGCCTGGAAGACCCTCGCAAGGGTCCGCGCGGGCTGCGCGCGGTGCTCGTCGAGCGGCTCGCGCCGCCCTGAATCAGCCCTGCAGCAGCGAGAGCGCGAGCTGGGGCTGGGTGTTGGCCTGCGCGAGGACGCTCACCGCGGCCTGCTGCAGGATCGAGTTGCGCGTGAGGTCCGCGGTCTCGATCGCCACGTCGACGTCGCGGATGCGGCTCTCGGCGGCCGAGAGGTTCTCGCGCGTGTTGAGGATCGAGGAGAGCGCGCTCGTCAGGCGGTTCTGCGCGGCGCCGAGGGCACCACGCGTCGTCGTGACGTTGTCGATCGCGGTGTCGATCGCGGTCAGCGCGGTGGCGGCACCGGCGGCCGTGGCGACGGACTCGCCGCTGATGCTGAGCGCCGTGGCGGTCATGTCCGAGAGCCTCACGGCGATCGTCTCGCCGGCGTTGTTGCCGACCTGCACGCTGAGCGAGGTCGTCGTGCCGTCGAGCAGGTTGACGCCGTTGAACGTCGTCTGGCCCGAGACGCGGTCGATCTCGGTGATCAGGGCCTGGAACTCGGTGTCGAGCGTGGAACGGTCCTGCGCGGTGAGCGTGCCGTTGGAAGCCTGGATGGCCAGCTCGCGCATGCGCGTCAGGTTGTTGTTGACTTCCTGCAGGGCGCCTTCGGCGGTCTGCGCGAGCGAGACGCCGTCCTGCGCGTTGCGGCTGGCGACGTTGAGCGAGCGCACCTGGGCGCGCATGCGCTCGGAGATGCCGAGGCCGGCGGCGTCATCGGCTGCCGTCGAGATGCGCATGCCGCTCGAGAGTCGACCGAAGTTGCCGGAGAGACGCTGGCTGACGCCAGCGAGGTTGCGCTGGGCCGTCATGGCGGCGATGTTGGTGTTGACACGAAGTCCCATTGCGATTTCCTTGTGTAGCTGGGGTTTGGGAAACACCTCCGCGGTAGGACACACCACGGAGGAGGGCGGGGAAGAACCGGCTCGGACGCGCTGGCCGTCGTGCGCGCGGGCCGCGCTCAAGCGCTGGCGACGCGCTCCGGCGAGGCGGAGCTGGGCACCGTTCGCTGCGCTGCGAAGAGCGCGCGAGCGACGGGGCTGGCGGTCGGATGAGGATTGAAAAGAGCGCGGGGGGGGGACGGGGAGGGCCAACAAGGCCCTCCCCAACAGCGACCGGCACAGGAGCCGGATTCCTTCCGATCAGCTGCCCTGGAGCAGGCTGAGCGCGAGCTGCGGCTGCACGTTGGCCTGCGCGAGCATGGCGACGGCGGCTTGCTGCATGATCGTGTTGCGGGTGAGGTCCGCGGTCTCGGTCGCCACGTCGACGTCGCGGATGCGCGACTCGGCGGCGGCGAGGTTCTCGGATGCGTTCGCGATCGAGGAGATCGCGGACTGCAGGCGGTTCTGGGCCGAGCCGAGCGCACCGCGCGCAGTCGTGACCAGGTCGACGGCGGCGTCGATCACCGCCAGCGAGGCCGAGGCGCCCGCGGCGGAGCCGACCGTCAGGCCCGACAGGTTGAGCGCCGAGGCGGTCGTGTCCTGCAGCGAGACGGTGATCACCTCGCTCGAGTTGATGCCGGCCTGCAGGTCGAGCGAGGTCGTCGTGCCGTCGATCAGCTGGACCCCGTTGAAGGTCGAGGTGCTCGAGATGCGGTCGATCTCGTTGATCAGTTCCTGGTACTCGGTGTCGAGCGTGGCGCGATCGGCGCTGGAGAGCGTGCCGTTCGCGGCCTGGATCGACAGCTCGCGCATCCGGTTGAGGATGCTGTTGATCTCGTTGAGCGCGCCTTCGGCGGTCTGGACGAGCGAGATGCCGTCCTGCGCGTTGCGCTGCGCCGCGCCGTAGCTGCGGATCTGGGAGCGCATGCGCTCGCTGATGCCGAGACCGGCGGCGTCGTCCGACGCGGTCGAGATGCGCAAGCCGCTCGAGAGGCGCTTGAAGTTGCCCATCAGGCGCGTGCTGACGGAGCCGAGGTTGCGCTGCGCATTCATCGAGGCGATGTTCGTGTTGACTCGGAGGCCCATGGTTCTTTCCTGCGCTGGTGGTTGAGGTGGTCGCTGTGTGGTCCGTGCCCGCGCGGTCCGATCCCGCTGTCGAGCACGCCGGGTTCTCGGAGGGCTTCGCGATCCCTGAAGCGCTCTCGAGGAAATTCCTCGAGCTCCATGCGAGCGCCAGCGCGCGGCGACCTGTTCAATAGGACTGAGCGCGCATGACGAGCGGACCCGGGAGCACGTGGAAGGAATTGCGCGTCCTCGCGGCGCGCGCCGCCGCGTCGTCGAGCTCCTCGGTGCTGCTCGTGGCTCCGCCCGGCACGCCCGTGCTCGAGCTGGCGCGCGAGATCCACGCGCTCTCGCCGCGCGCCTCGGCGCCCTTCGTGCATGTCGATGCGCGACGCGAGCGCGAGGCCAGCCCGAGCGCCGCGCTGGCGGAGGCGCGAGACGGCACGCTGTTTGTCCAACGCGTCGAGCGCTGCTCCGACACCGCTCAGGCCGAGCTTGCGCGCGCGCTCTTCGCCCCGCGCACGGCGCGCGTGATCGCGTCGCTTCCCTCCGCGACCGAGCGACTCGCGCAGCAGCTCCGCGAGGACCTGCTCTACCGGCTCAACGGCCTTGCGCTGACGATTCCGCCGCTGCGCGATCGCCCGCAGGAAGCCCTCGACCTCGCGCTCGCGGTGCTGGCGAAGGAACTTCCCGGCGCGCGCCTCGGCGCCTCCGCCCGGCAGCATGTCCTCTCGCACGTTTGGCTCGGCAACGAGCGCGAGGTCGAGCTGCTCGTCGCCCGCGCCGCACTCGTCTGCGAGTCAGATACGCTCGAGGAACACCACCTCCTCGCAGCGGCCCCGCGCGCGGAGCCCTCCGGCCCGGCACTCACGCTCGAGGCCCGCTCCCTGCGCGAGGTCGAGGAACTCTTGATCCGCCGCGTGCTCGAAGAGCAGGGCGGCAATCGCAGCAAGGCCGCGCGTGTGCTCGGCCTGCACCGGGCCACCCTGCACCTCAAGCTGCGGGCCTACGGGATCGTGTCTCGCTAGGACTGACCGGCACGGGCTTCGCGCCGCCGTGGGCTTCCCCGAATCAGGAAGAACCTGCCACGGTGGGCATTCCTTGCTTCAAGGAAAAATCCTCCGCAGCCGAACTCTGAGGGCGACATGGTTCTCGACCCGCTCGTCCCCGGAACCGGCAAGCTGCATGAGCAGCTCGCCACCGGCACGCCTCCGCCGGAGACGGACGAGGACCTGTTCAACTTCGTCGAGCTCCACCAGCAGGCGGCCCCCAAACCCGCCCTGCCCGCCTCCGCGCCGACCGCGGCCGCTGCACCGAGCACGCTGGCACAGGTCGAGGCGCCGACGGAGAGCGCGACCGGTCCGGCGTCTGGGACCACGGCAGTCCCGGTCGGTGAGCGCGCGGGCTTCTCGATGTCCCCGCTCGCCACGGCGCTCTTCGCCGCCGTGCTCGTCGCCAACGTCGCCCTGATGGCCTTCGCCTGGAACTCGGTCAGCGCCACGCGCGACCTCGTCCTCGACGTCGCCCACGATGTGCGTGAGGCCAGCACCGACCTGCGCAACGAATCGAACCAGCGCACCGCGACTGCCGCGCGCGCCTCCGAACCCGCCTTCGGGGCACTCCCCGAGGGCTTCCGCACGCTCGAGATCGCCCGCGAGCGCATCGCGCAGGGCGAGCACGTTCGCGCGCGCCGCATGCTGCAGGGCCTACTTTCGGTGATCGACCGCGTCGAGCCGCCCGCCCGCGAGGAAATCGAGGCTCAGGCCGGCTTCCTGATCGCCGACAGCTACCGGCTCGAGGCCGACACTCTCGCCCGGGGCACGGAGGAGCGCCGGTGAAGCTCGCCCTCGCCGCCCTCCTCCTCCTCGCGCCCCAGACGCGCGAACTCCACCACGAGCTCTCAGTCGCCGAACGCGATGGCGAGCGCACGTGCACGATCCACGCCGACAACGCGCTCCTGCACGACCTCCTCGGCGATCTCGCGCGCGAGGCCGGGCTCGAGCTCGTCGGCCTCGACCAGAGCACGAGCCGTACACTCGTCAGCGTCGACCTGCGCGACCGCTCGCTGCGTCAGGCCACGCGCTTCATCGCCGGTTCTGTCGGTCTCGAGGCCGAAGTTCGCGGCAGCGTGCTGGTGCTCCGCCCGGGTCTGGAAGGCTCGAACGAAGCCGACGCGCTCTACGAAGCCTCGCTCGCCGCTTCCGCCGTGACCCTGCGCGACTTCGCCGACCACGCGCTCGCCCCCGAGGCGCTGCGCAACCAAGCCGTGATCGAGGAACGCCGCGGCAACCTCGCCGCCGCTCGGGCCCGCTACGACCAGCTGGTCGAGCGCTACTCCGACTCGCCGCTCGCCGACGATGCACTGTTCGCCGCCGGCAACCTGCTGGTGAGCGAGGAAGCGTGGCAGGACGCCGCCAACCGCTTCTCCGAGCTGCTGCGCAGCGAGCGCGGGCATGGTCTCGAGATTCCCGCCCGGCTCGAGCTCGCGTGGTGCGTCGTGCGCCTCGGCCAGCACGAGCGCGCGCTGTACATGATCGACGCGATCGACGCGCTCGACAGCGCCGCGTCGCGTCACGAGGAACTGCGCCGCAAGCAGGTGCGCGTGCGCGCTCTCGCCGGTCTCGGCCAAGGCGACAAGGCACTCGTGCTGCTCGACGAGCTCGACACGCGCCTCGTCGGCCCCGCCGATCGCCGCGAGTCGCTCGAACTGCGTGCGCTCGCGTGTAGCACGGCTGGTCGTCGCGGCGACTCCGCCCGCGCTTGGCTCGCCTACGCGCAACTCTGCGAGGGAACGCACAAGGAAGCGGCGCTGCTCGCTGCCGCCACCGCCGCGCTCGAGGCGAGCGACGAGGTCGGCGCCCTGTTCGTGGCCGAGGCCGCGCGCAAGGAAGGCCTTGCTCTCGACACGGTCGTGCGCGATGCGCGCGCGGCGCTCCAGTTGGATACGCCGGCCGCTCCGGCCGAGAGCTCGGCTCTCGAGCGCGCCGAGCGCCTGTGCGACGGCGGCTCGTTCGCGGAATCGCTCAAGACGCTGCGCGGCATGGCTGCGACGCTGAACGCGCTCGACGAGGACCTGCGCGCGCGCTTCGCCCGCTGCCACGCCCGCGCGCTGTCGCGCGAGGTCGGCGTCGACGCCGCGCTGGCCCACCTGCGCGAGCACATGGACTCGATCCAGTCGCCCGAGCTGCGCCGCGAGCTGTACCTGCTCGCCGGCGGGTTGCTCGAGGGCGAGGGTCGCATCGAAGAGGCCATCGAGGCCTACCGAGGGCGAATCTGATGTTGAAGTTCAACTACGCGCTCAACCTCGGCCTTGCCACGCTGCTCGTGGTGCCGGCCGTGACGCTGGGCTCTGGCGGAGAGGACTCGCTCGAAGCGACGCTGCAGCGCACGCTGAAGGCGCTCGACCAGCTCGCGGCGGTCGAGCAACGCCTGCAGTCTGGCGACGCCAGCGCGATCTACACCGTGATCGCGGCCACCGAGGCCCCGCTTCCCACACCGCCCGAAAACCCGGGTGCACGCGATGCCTTGCTCGACACGCTGCGCACCGACGTCGCGCGCCTACAAGGCGAAGCCGAGCGCCGCGAGAACGCCACGCTTCCCGCCAGTGCGCCCCAAACGTCTACGAGCGTCCCGGCTCCGGCGACGACGGCAGCGACGGTCGAAGTGGCCGCCACGACGGGACTCGATGACTCGCTGCGCGCGCGCCTCGGCGCGGCGACGAACAGGCCGCGCGAGCAGACCGCCAACGCCCCCACCATCGCGGCGGCGACGACGACGGCAGCGGACTCCAAGGGCAGCGCCACGCGCACGTTCGAGCAACCGGGCTACGCGGCGGATGCGCTGCGACTCGGACGTGCCTGCTACCGCCAAGGTCGCTACGCGGAGGCGCTCGCCGCGTTCGAGCTGCGACTCGACGACGCCGAGTGCTCCTACTGGCGCGCCCGCTCGCTGGAGAAGCTCGGTCGCGATATCGAGGCCATCGCCGGCTTCGGCGCCGTGGTCGCTCGCAAGGATGCCGGCTCGCTCGCCGAGCGCGCCCGCGAGGACCTCGAGTTCCTGCAGTGGCGCGTCGACTTCGAGAAGCGCAGCACTGGCAAGGAGAAGCGCCCGTGACCCCCACCAGCCAGCAGCACCTGCCCGAGCTCGACCTCGAGCGCGCGATGCGCGAGCTCGAAAGCCTCGGGGCCAGTCTGACCACGAGCTACCGCTCGCTGGAGGAGCGCGCGCGGCGCGTCGAGCAGGAGCTCGCTGTCGCCAACCGCGAGCTCGCGCGCAAGGTCGCCGAACTCGACGAGGTGAAGGCCGGCCTCGAGGCCGTGCTTGCGGCGCTCCCGACGGGAGTGCTCGTGCGCGACGCCGACGGTCGCATCGTGCGCGCCAACGCCGCGGCCCTCGCCGTGCTCGGTGCGGACGAGAGCGCGGTTCTCGGGCGCGCATCGACGGAATTCGATGGCCACAGCGACGAGTGGACCGAGCACGAAATGGTGTACCCCGACGGCTCGCGGCGCATCGTGGCCTCGCGTCGCTCGGTGGTCGCCCGCGACCTGCGCGCCGGTGGCGAGCCGACAGGCACGGTCGAGATCCTCGACGACCGCACGCGCGTGGTCGAGCTCTCCGAGCGCCTGCACGCCATGGACAAGCTGTCTGCGATGGGCGACATGGCCAGCGGGATCGCGCACGAGCTGCGCAACCCGATGATGGCGGTCAAGGGTTTCGCCGAGCTGCTCGCGCCGCGCCTGCCGGAGGGCAGCGACGAGCGCCGCTGGGCAGGCCTGATCGTCGAAGGCTCCGCGGAGTCCGAGACGATCCTCGCGAGCATGATGTCGCTCGCGAGTCCCGAGAAGCTCGCGCTCGACTCGGTCGACGCGCACGAGCTAGCCCGCGCCGCCCTGCGCCTCGCGCGCCTCGGCGCCGAGCGCGACGGCGAGTTCCGCTTCGAGCTCTCGAGCTCCGTCGACTGCCCCTCCTTCGCCGGCGACCGCATCAAGCTGCGCCAGGCGCTGCGCAACCTGCTCGCCAACGCGATCGAGGCCCAGCCCGAAGGCGGACGCGTGCACCTCTCGATCATGCGCGAGGGCGACGAAGTCGTCGCGCGCGTGCAGGACGCCGGGCCGGGCATCTCCCACAAGCTCGCCCGCCGCGTGTTCGAGCCCTTCTTCACCACGCGCGCCGAAGGCACCGGCCTCGGGCTCGCGCTTGTCCAGCGCATCGCCGTACTCCACGGCGGGCGCGTCGAGATTTCTCCCCTTCCGTCCCCCCTTGGCGGCGCAGAAGTGCGCCTCCACATCCCCTTCCGCAACTGAAACTCGCCATGTCAATCCAGAAGATCCTCGTCGTCGACGACGACAACCTGTCCCGCCAGTTCCTCGTCGAGGCGGTCAAGAGCCTTGGCTTTCAGGTTGCCGTCGCGCGCGACGGCAACGAAGGCTTCGAGCAGGCACGTAACACGCGCCCGGACATCGTGCTGACCGACCTGCGCATGCCGGGTTCGGACGGGCTGCAGCTCGTCGAGCGACTCAAGAGCAACATGCCGGGCCTGCCGGTGGTCGTGATCACGGCCCACGGCACGGTCGAGACGGCCGTGCAGGCAATGCGCCGCGGCGCAGTGGACTTCCTGATGAAGCCCTGCACCGCCGACACTCTGCAGCTGGTGCTGCGCCGCATCGAGCGCACCTCGAAGCTCGAGCGAGAGAACGAGTACCTGCGCCAGGAAGTGCTCGGCGCCAGCTCGCGCACGATCGCCGAGAGCACTGCCATGCAGGAGACCGTCCGTGCCGTCCAGCGCATCGCGAAGAGCAAGGGCACCGTACTCGTCACCGGCGAGAGCGGCACCGGCAAGG